>NZ_CP109598.1:3027142-3340714 GCF_036327775.1 Streptomyces sp. NBC_01498
AGGGGCCGGGGGTGATGGACGGTGCGGGAGTGTCGCCGTTGGCCCCGTCGTCGCGCTTCTTCCCGCCGTCGTCGCCACCGGAGGTGACGACCCACACGACCAGCAACGCGAGCAGGGCGGTCAGAGTCGCCGCGATCGCCCTCCGTCGCCAGTAGATGGAGGAGGGAAGCGGCCCGACCGGATTGCGCATAGATCCCACGGCGCAACTCTACGAGAGTTCCTGGCCAACTCTTGCCCCATATGGGGCCCGTCGTGCAAGTTTTACGGATCATCATCCCGGAACGGCCACCTCTGTGACCCCATTTACCACGTCCGTCAGGGCCTCCGACTCCGAACACGAGGTGCGCGAGCGGGAGTTCGGAAGGTACGGTCCGTGACCATGGACCCCTCCGTCACCAGCGGGCTTTACCGCGACATTACCGATCTGGCCCATCAATCGCCGTCCTGGGTGCGGCACTTCGTGGAAATCGGGACGGAGGCCGTGATCGTCGTCCTCGCGGTCCTGTTCCTGATCAGCTGGTGGCGGACCCGGTCCCGCGACTCCCGCGCCATGGCGAAGGCGGTCGTCGGACCGCTGGCCACGGCCGTCGCGTACGTGTGCAGCGAAGTGTTCAAGAGCGCGGTGCAGGAGGAACGTCCCTGCCGGGCGGTCGCCGGAGCCGCCGCCTCACTGGCCACCTGCCCGCCGGTCGGCGACTGGTCCTTCCCCAGCAACCACTCGACCATAGCCGCGGCGTCGGCGGTCGCGCTCGCGCTCGCCTGGCGGGCGATCGCGTTCCTGACCCTTCCGCTGGCGCTGTTCGCCGCCTTCTCACGGGTTTTCGTCGGGGTGCACTACCCGCACGACGTGGCGGTCGGGCTGCTGCTCGGCGGACTGGTCGCGGTGCTCGTGGTGTTCGGGCTGACGCGCCCGGCACGGGCGCTGATCGAGACGATGCGCACGAGCCGTACGGGTGTGGTGGTCTGGTTCGCGGGACACGGCCCGCTGACCGGTGACGTACGTCCCGCCGAACCGCGCGCCGCCGAAACGCACTTGGCGGGGACGCACGTCGCCGGGCAGTACTCCGCGGGGCAGTACTCAGGTGGGCAGGACCCTGCGGGGCCGGCCGGGGACGCGGCCTCCGGGTACGGAGGCGGGTACGAGGGCGGCCACGGGGCCGGCGGATACGGGCACGGGTACGGGTACGGGTACGGGTACGGGGGCGAGCACGGGGGCGGCGGCGAGTACGGAGCCGGGTACGGACCGGGGTACGGCTCGGCGTCCGGCGCGGGACCGGAACGCCCGGCGGATCACCGGGCGGATCACCGGGCGGATCACCGGGCGGTGCCGGGGTCCGGCAGGCGCCGCCGTGAGCCGGACCAGCCCGGCTCACGCGGCTGAGCGGCCGCGCACCCGGAGCGGTAAAGGGGAGTGCGGTACGGGTCGGGCACACGGGCAGGGGGCGGGCGGGGCGGTTTTCCCGGTCGGCCGGTTGCGTACAACCGCCGACGCGCCCCCTTCACGCCCCCTCACCCCCCTGCGACGCCCGGCCCACAGCGGCCCGCTGCACCGCCCCCACCCCGGAACGTGCCAGGATCGGAGCTGCCATGACTGCGACTTATGCGACTACGGCGCCGGCTCCCGACCCGGCCGCCCTCCACGACCCCGTCCTCGCGTGGTTCGACGCGCACGCCCGCGACCTGCCCTGGCGCCGCCCCGAAACGGGCGCCTGGGGTGTGATGGTCAGCGAGTTCATGCTCCAGCAGACCCCGGTCGCCCGGGTGCTCCCGGTGTACGAACAGTGGCTCGCGCGCTGGCCACGCCCGGCCGACCTGGCCGCCGAGGCACCCGGCGAGGCGGTACGCGCCTGGGGCAGGCTCGGCTATCCGCGCCGGGCCCTGCGGCTGCACGGGGCGGCCCTGGCGATAACGGAGCGATTCGGCGGCGACGTACCGCGCGAGCATTCCCACCTCCTCGCGCTGCCCGGGATCGGTGAGTACACGGCGGCGGCCGTGGCGTCGTTCGCGTACGGACAGCGGCACGCCGTCCTCGACACGAACGTACGGCGGGTCTTCGCGCGCGCCGCCGCCGGAGTCCAGTACCCGCCCAACGCGACGACGGCCGCCGAGCGCAAGATGGCCCGCGCGCTGCTGCCCGACGACGAGGAGACGGCCGCCCGCTGGGCCGCCGCGTCCATGGAACTCGGCGCGCTGGTCTGTACCTCGAAGAACGAGGACTGCGCGCGCTGCCCCATCGCCTCGCGGTGCGCCTGGCGGCTGGCCGGGAAACCGCTGCACCAGGGTCCGGCCCGGCGCGGCCAGACGTACGCGGGTACCGACCGCCAGGTGCGCGGCAAGCTGCTCGCCGTACTGCGGGAGGCGGTCGCGCCCGTCCCGCTGGCGGTGCTCGACGGGGTCTGGGACGAACCGGTGCAGCGGGCCAGGGCGCTGGACGGCCTGGTGGCCGACGGGCTGGTCGAGCCGCTGGCCGACGATCTGTACCGGCTGCCGCTCAGCTGACCACGCGTTCTCCTCGCTCCGGCACGGGCGGTCCGTCCGTGCCGGAGCGGGCCGCGCGGGGCCTTCTCAGGCGCCCGCCACCTCCGTTCGGGCTCGCATTCGATCGCGGCTCGTACGTCCGTTCCGTCCCCGCCGTTACACAACCGATGGATGTCCGTGCGCCCGCCGAGGGGCGGAGCGGACGGCCTCGTGACAACGCCTCCGTAATTTCAGAACCGCAGGGCCAGGACGATCACGGCAGCGGTGGACGGTTTCACGGGGTGGGAGGCGGTTGGCATGGCGCACGGCGAGGTGCTCGCGTTCGAGGAGTACGTACGTGCCCGGCAGGAGGCCCTGCTGCGCAGTGCCCGGCGGCTGGTCCCCGACCCCGTCGACGCGCAGGACCTGCTCCAGACCGCTCTGGCCAGGACGTTCGGCCGCTGGGACGCCATCGCGGACAAGAGCCTCGCCGACGCCTATCTGCGCCGCGTCATGATCAACACGCGTACGGAGTGGTGGCGGGCGCGCAAGTTCGAGGAAGTGCCGACCGAGCAGTTGCCCGAGCCGCGCGTCGAGGACGGCTCCGCACAGCACGCCGACCGGGCCCTGCTCATCGACATCCTCGGGGCGCTGGCGCCGAAGCAGCGCAGTGTCGTCGTGCTGCGGCACTGGGAGGGGATGAGCACGGAGGAGACGGCGGCGGCGCTCGGTATGTCCACCGGTACGGTGAAGAGCACGCTGCACCGGGCACTGGCCCGGCTCCGCGAGGAGCTGGAGAGCCGCGAACGGGACTGCGGTGACGAACGGGGGCGGGAGCGGTGCGAGGGGGAAGAGGTGCGGGAGAGGTGCGCGGCCTGACGCGGGCGGGCGGCGGCCGAAGCACCGGCAGCACCGGCAGCGGCGAACGCCGGGGCAGGGGCGGAAGCGAGAGCCGGGGCACCGGCAGCGGGGAGGATCCGGGCGGGCCCGGCCGGAGTATCCGGGTCCTGCGGTGGATGAAGCCGAGCGCGACGGCCGCCACCTGCGGTGTCGCGCTGACCGCCCTCCTCGTCTTCGGACTCTTCACCGTCGGCGGCTCCAGCAGCGCCACCGGTGTCCGGGACGAGGGCCCCGCCACCCTGACCACCGTGGCCCCCTCCCCGCCGCCGGCCTCCGGATTCGTCGTGGTGCCCGCCCCGGACGACGCGCTGACCCTGCTCCGCCGGGACCCCGCGGTGAACGCGCGGCTCAAGACCGATCTCAAGCCCTGCGCCAGGAACGCCTACCCGCTGGACGTCTCCTACGGAAACCTCACCGGCGGGACCGAGCCGGACGTGGTGATCAACGTGCGGACGTGCGACGACACCGTCGGACTGGGGACGTACGTCTACCGGAAGGCGGGCGCCCGCCCCTACACGAACGTCTTCGCCGCCGACACCCCCGGCGTCTACGCCACGATCGACCGCGACGAGCTGGTGGTGACCCGCCAGGTGTACGCGTGGAGCGACCGCGTGGCGTATCCGTCCGGCGAGGACATCGCGACGTACGCCTGGGGCGGCACCACCTTCACCGAGCGCTACCGGGTGCGCAACCACTTCGGCAGCGGCGGGGCCGACGGCGACGACCCCCTGACCGTCTTCCCGGCCCCTTCCGTGAAGACGGACGGCTGAGGAACGACAGCTGAGGAACGACGACTGAGTGACGGCTGAGAGTGACGGCTGAGAGTGCTGAGAACGTCGCCCGTACCGCGAGAGCCACGACCGCCGAGCAGGCCGCGTACCGAGAGAACCGAGAGAGCTGAGAGCTGCCGCATGGTGGAGACCCATGTCCTGTTCGTGGAGGACGACGACGTCATCCGGGAGGCCACCCAACTCGCCCTCGAACGCGACGGCTTCACGGTGACGGCGGTGCCGGACGGCCTCGCCGGTCTGGAGGCGTTCCGGGCCGACCGGCCCGACATCGCACTGCTGGACGTGATGGTGCCGGGCCTCGACGGGGTCAGTCTGTGCCGCCGGATCAGGGACGAGTCGACGGTGCCCGTGATCATGCTGTCGGCGCGCGCCGACTCGATCGACGTGGTGCTGGGCCTGGAGGCGGGGGCCGACGACTACGTGACCAAGCCGTTCGACGGCGCGGTGCTGGTCGCCCGGATCCGGGCCGTACTGCGGCGGTTCGGGCACGCGGGCGGCCCGGCCGGGGAGTGGGGCGGGCAGGACAGGGCGGACGCGCAGGGCGCGCGGTCCTTCGGCGATCTGGAGATCGACACGGAGGGCATGGAGGTCCGCAAAGGGGGCGAACCGGTGGCACTGACACCGACCGAGATGCGGCTGCTGATCGAGTTCTCGGCCGCGCCGGGCACCGTCCTCTCCCGCGACAGGCTCCTGGAACGCGTCTGGGACTACGGCTGGGGCGGTGACACGCGCGTGGTGGACGTCCATGTGCAGCGGCTGCGCGCGAAGATCGGCCAGGACCGGATCGAGACCGTCCGCGGCTTCGGCTACAAACTCAAGGCATGAAGCGGTTCGCGCTGCGCACCGGCGTCCGGTGGAAGATCAGCGTCGCGATCGCGGCGGTCGGCGCGCTGACCGCGATGGCGCTCAGCCTCGTCGTGCACAACGCCGCCAAGGTCTCGATGCTGGACAACGCGCGCGAGGTGCAGCTGGAGCGGCTGCTGTTCGCACAGCGCATGTACGAGTCGACGCACGAGCTGAAGTTCGGCACGACGCTCAACGACCCCGCGCTCCCCGACGAGCTGCGGCGGACGGCGCGGCAGGGCAGGGTCGCCACCTATGTGGGTGAGTCGCCGGACGGCACGCCCGATGTCTGGGCCGCCGTACCGCTGGAGAACGGGGTGCTCTCGCTGCGCGGCGAGTTCGCGGGCCGGTCCGTGACGATCATGAAGGACCTGGACCGGGCGCTGCTGATCGGCTCGGTCTGCGTGGTGGTCGGGGGCTGTGCGCTGGGCGTGCTGATCGGCGGGCAGTTGTCGCGGCGGCTGCGCAAGGCGGCAGCGGCGGCGGGCCGGGTCGCGCAGGGCAACACGGATGTGCGGGTACGGGAGGCGGTCGGCGGAGTCGTACGGGACGAGACCGACGAGCTGGCCCGCGCCGTCGACGCCCTGACGGACGCGCTGCACGAACGCATCGAGGCGGAGCGCCGGGTCACCGCGGACATCGCGCACGAGCTGCGCACCCCCGTGACGGGCCTGCTGACGGCCGCCGAACTGCTGCCGCCCGGCCGTCCGAGCGAACTGGTCAGGGACCGCGCGCAGGCGATGCGGACGCTGGTCGAGGACGTACTGGAGGTGGCCCGGCTGGACAGCGCGTCGGAACGGGCCGAGCTCCAGGAGATCGAGCTGGGTGAGTTCGTCGGCAGGCGGGTGGCGCTGCTCGATCCGGACGTCCGGGTCCGGGTCGTGCACGAGTCGTGGGTGAACACCGATCCGCGCCGGCTGGAGCGCATCCTCGGCAATCTGCTGGCCAACGCGGCCAAGCACGGCGCCACACCGGTGGAGGTGACCGTCGACGGCCGGGTGGTGCGCGTACGCGACCACGGGCCCGGCTTCCCCGGGGAGCTGCTGCGCGAAGGGCCGAGCCGTTTCCGTACGGGAGCCAGCGACCGCGCGGGCCACGGCCACGGACTCGGGCTGACGATCGCCGCGGGTCAGGCCCGGGTCCTCGGGGCCCGTCTGACCTTCCGCAACGCGCCGCCGGACACACCACCGACCGAGACAGCTCCCCCGACGACACCGCCGACCAGGGCACCGGCCAGCAGGACATCGTCGAGCAAGGCAGCATCGGCCGAGGTACCCGCGCCCCGAGCAGTGTCGGGCGCAACAGCGCCGCCCGGCGACCCGGCAAACCAGGACCCCGCAGCCCAAGACCAGACCCAGGACCCGCCCCGGGGCCCGACACGGAACGCCCCCTCACCGGCATCGGCATCGGCACCCGCGCCCGCGCCGCAGGAGACGGGCGGTGCGATCGCCGTCCTCTGGCTCCCCGAACACGCCCCGACGACCACCGGCAGCTTCCCGATCATCGCCCTCCCCGACTGAGCACCCCGGCCCGCCGCCGCCCGGCACCGGCCACCACCCCCGTCACCGCCCCCGGTCAGGACGCCCACTCCTTCTCCAGGTCGAGATCGCCCTGTTTGACCTGGGTGAACGAGAACCAGTTCCCCGAGTCGTCACGGAAGATCGCCTCCGTGCCGTACGGACGCTCCTGAGGCTCCTGGAGGAACTCCACGCCCTTGGCCTTCAGCTTCTCGTAGTCCCCGTGGATGTCGTCGGTGGCCAGCACGCCCGCGCCGAGCATGCCCTTGCCGACGAGTGTCCTGATCGCCGCCGCGGACTCCTCGTCCACCGCGTGCCCGCCCGGCAGCATCAGGGTCAGCATCACATCGGGCTGGTCCTTGGCACCGACCGTCAGCCAGCGCATTCCGCCCTCGCCCAGGGTCATGTCCGTGCGGACCTCCAGACCGAGCTTGTCCACGTAGAACTCCTTGGCCCGGTCCTGGTCGAGCACCCAGACGGTGGAGATGGCGAGACCCTTGATCATGACGCGCTCCTCGCAGAGATGTGCGGTGCACGAGTCGCTCCCGTGCCCCGTCCTTCCAGTCCCACGGTAGGCACCGGCACGGTCAGCGGGCTTCTCCGGAATTGCGGTCCTCGGCGGGCCGGTCCGGGGCGGGCGCGGCGGCGTCACGGGGCGGGAAGCCACCGGCCCACAGCAGCGCGTAGCACCCCGGTATGCGCGCGGCCCCCCGGCCCGCGTGCTTCGCGCGGTACGCGCTCGGGCTGATGCCCGTCTGCTCCTTGAACCTCTTCGAGAAGGTCCCGAGGCTGCTGAAGCCGACGAGGACGCAGATCTCGGTGACCGTGAGATTCGCCGAGCGCAGCAGCTCCGCGGCGCGCTCTATCCGCCTGCGGGAGAGATAGCGGCCGGGGGTCTGCCCGTACACCGCCTTGAAGGCGCGCAGGAAGTGGTAGCGCGAATACCCGGCGTGCGCGGCGACCGCGTCCAGGTCGAGGGGTCCGGCCCAGTCCCGGTCCATGGCGTCCTTGGCGAGACGCAGCTGCCGCAGGTGCGTGACGGGCACCTGCGGCTGCTGACCTGTGTGCGTACTGTTCACGTCTTCGATGCTGGCACGGCCCACTGACAACGCCCCGGTTGTCCACAGGGGCCCCGCAGTGCGCGACGCCGCCGTGCCGGGCGCCCGCGCTACGCGGACTGCGGGACCCGGTCCCCGTCCGCAGCCGCCGCGCCGCCGCCGTCGGCCGCCGTGCCCTTGGCGGCGTCCGCCTTCTCCGGCCCGGTGCCCCGCAGCGGGACCTCCTTGACGAAGAACGCCGCGAGGAAGCCGATCACGGCGACGGATCCGGCCACCAGGAACGCCACGTGCGTGCCGGAGGCCACCGCGAACTGGTACGCCTCGCGCGCCGCCTCAGGCAGTTTGGCCAGGCTCGCCGCGTCCAGCTGAGCCGACTGCTGGGTCACCGCGTCACCGCCGCGCGCCGTCATCTCCTCCTGCACCCGGCTGGTGAACAGCGCGCCCATGATGGCGACACCGAAGGAGCTGCCGAGGGTACGGAAGAGGGTGGTGGTGGACGAGGCGACGCCCATGTCCTTCGGCTCGGCGCTGTTCTGCGCGACGAGCATGGTGATCTGCATCAGGAAGCCCATGCCGGCGCCGAGCACGGCCATGTAGAGGCCCGAGGTCAGCCGGGAGGTCCCGGTGTCCATCTGCGCCAGCAGAAGGAGGCCGACGACCATGAGGGCGCTGCCCGCGATGGGGAAGATCTTGTACTTGCCGGTGTTGGTGGTGACCCGGCCCGCGAAGAGCGAGACGACCATCATCGACAGCAGCAGGGGCAGGAGCAGCAGCCCGGAGTTGGTCGCCGAGGCGCCCTGCACGGACTGCTGGTAGAGCGGCAGGAAGAGGACGGCTCCGAACATCACGAAGCCGGTCAGGAAGCCGATGATCTGCATGAGGGTGAAGTTGCGGTTGCGGAAGATGTGCAGCGGCACGATCGGCTCGGGTGCCTTGGTCTGCACGTACACGAACGCGACGAGGGTGACGACGCCGATCGCGATGAGCTCCATGATGACCGGGGAGCTCCAGGCGTACTCCGTACCGCCCCAGGTGGTGACCAGCACGATCGAGGTGATGCCGACCGTCAGCAGGGCGGCGCCGAGGTAGTCGATCTTCCGCTTGGCGCGTTCCACGGCGGGCAGGTGCAGCACGGTCACGATCATCGCGAGGGCGACGGCGCCGAGCGGCAGGTTGATGTAGAAGCTCCAGCGCCAGCCGAGGTGGTCGGTGATGGTGCCGCCGACCAGCGGTCCGCCGATCATGGCGAGGGCCATGACGCCGGCCATCATGCCCTGGTACTTGCCGCGCTCGCGGGGCGGGATGAGGTCGCCGATGATCGCCATGACGCCGACCATGAGGCCGCCCGCGCCCAGGCCCTGGATCGCGCGGAAGCCGATGAGCTGGCCCATGTCCTGCGCCATGCCGCTGAGCGCGGAGCCTATGAGGAAGATGACGATGGCGAGCAGGAAGATGTTCTTCCGCCCGTACATGTCGCCGATCTTGCCCCAGATCGGGGTCGAGGCGGCGGTGGCGAGCGTGTAGGCGGTGACCACCCAGGAGAGGTGCTCCAGTCCGCCGAGTTCGCCGACGATCGTGGGCATCGCGGTGCCGATGATCATGTTGTCCAGCATCGCGAGAAGCATCGCGATCATGAGTGCGAGCAGGACGACCCGCACGCTGCGCGGCTCAGGCTCCGCCTTCTTCCGTTCCGACCCCACCGCGTCGAGCGCCATGGTCCCCAACTCCCCTGCATCCGGTCTGTCTTGGTACGTCCCCGCCACTTACTTGCCGCCCGGCAAGTTAAGTACACTTGGGAAGGTAGACGGTTCACTTGCCGGTCGTCAAGTAAGTAATCCTCGGGAGAGCAGCCATGGACAGCACAGCGCAGCCGCGTCGGGGCGGCACCCGTCAGCGCATTCAGGACGTGGCGCTGGAACTCTTCACCGAGCAGGGGTACGAGAAGACCTCGCTGCGCGAGATCGCCGAGCGCCTCGATGTGACGAAGGCCGCTCTCTACTACCACTTCAAGACCAAGGAAGACATCGTCGTCGGCCTCTTCGAGGACCTGTCCCGGCCGATGGACGAGCTGATCGCCTGGGGCGAGAGCCAGCCGTCGACCCTGGAGGTGAAGAAGGAGATCCTGCGCCGCTACAGCGACTCGCTCGCCGCCGCGGCGCCCCTCTTCCGCTTCGCGCAGGAGAACCAGGCGGCGATGCGCGACCTGAGCGTGGGCAAGCCGTTCAAGAACCACATGCTGCGGCTGATGGAACTGCTCAACCGGTCCGAGGGCACCCTGTCCGACCGCGTACGGTGCTTCGCCGCGATCTTCGCGATGCACGCCGGACTGATGGCACTCCAGGACGTCGAGGGCGACCCCGAGGAGAAGCGGAACGCCGCCCTCGAGGTCGCCATCGAGCTGATGGTGCGGGGTCAGGGCCTCACACCGTGACACCGGCGGAACGCAGGAAGTTCACCGGGTTGATCGCACTGCCGTAGTTGGGCGTCGTACGGATCTCGAAGTGCAGGTGCGGGCCGCTCGAGTTACCGGTGTTGCCGGAGAGCCCGATGCGCTCGCCCTTGTCGACCTTCTCGCCGATGTTCACCTTGATCTTGGACAGGTGCGCGTACTGCGTGTACTTCGCGCCGGGGCCGTCGCCGTGCTTGACGACGATGGCGTTGCCGTACGCGGGGCCGTCACCGGCACCGTTGGGGCCGGCCTTGACGACGGTGCCGTCGTGCGCGGCCTTCACGTTCGTACCGACGGGCACGGCGAAGTCCTGGCCCGAGTGGTTGTGGGCCCATCGGCCGCCGCCGATACCGAAGGTGGCGCTGAGGGTGTACTTGGAGACCGGCTTGGCCCACGTGGGGTGCCGCTTGGTCTCCTTCTTGCCGGCGGCCTGGGAGAAGCCCGCCTTCTCGGCGTGCTGGTGGTCGGCGGCGGTGGCCGACGCTCGGGGGGCGCCGGCGTCACCGCTGTCGTTCGCGGCGAACGCGACCCCCGCTCCGAGCGCCGTCGCCACTCCGAGCCCGCCGGCCAGAACGGCGGCACGGGTACGGAGCGTGGACTGGCGGGGCGTGGTGCGCTGCGACATGGAGAAACCTCCGGGCGTCGGTGGACCCGGCGCTTCATGGGCACCGGGGGCTTGCCCACCCTTGGTAACCCGACCGCCCATCCCACCCCAAACCACCCATCTACGACATGTCGTCGTAGCCACGACACCGGCACCCCGACCCCTTGACGACACCGGCCGCCCGTCCCACCGGATAGGAAATGTCCGATATAAGGAGACGCTTATGCGCACGTCAGGCGGGTGTTTCTCCGTCGGACGGCCGGGGCGGGGCGGCCCTCCGGAGCCTCGGGACCAAGGTCCCGGGTCCGGCCTGTCCGATGGTCCCGCCCGAAAAGCCCGCTTCACCACTATTCCGGGTCGTAGGCCGGGAAACGGCTGTGCGGCTTGTCACGCCGGAGGCCGTCGATGCCCCGGCGCAGCGGCGCCGGAGCGCCGACGGCCCACCCCGGTCGACGCCCCTCGGCGGGCTCGCCGGGGCACCCCGAGCCACCCGTCGTTCGCCCACCCCGGTTCGCTCCGGTACGCCGGAACACCAGCGAACCGCAGCGTCCGCGCCCCTTGTCGGCAACGGGAGCACGCCGAACGCACTCCCGCCGGAACCCCCGCGACCACCTCGGGGCGCGCCGGGGCGCCGCCCGAACCCCACCCCCTCGTCCACCCACCCGGGTCCACCGGAAACACTCGGACCCACCCCCACCGACACCCCCGCGACCGCCCCGGAGCACGGCGGAACGCCGCCTGAACCCCACCCCCGCCCCCGCCCGCACCCGCACCCGCACCCCGCGTCCGTCCCGGAGCACGACAAAGGGGTGGCCCGAGACCGTCGTACGGTCTCGGGCCACCCCTTGGGACTGGGCTCAGCCGCTCCTCAGTCCGCGTTCAGCGTCCGCTCACGCTTCCTTCGCGAGGTTCGGACCGGCACCGCCGCCGGCCGCCTGCTCGATCGGCGGAGCGTCGGGCAGTGCCGACTTCTGCTCGCCCCGGAAGTTGAACTTCTTCTCGTCGCCCTCGCCCTCGGTGTCCACGACCACGATGTGACCGGGGCGCAGCTCACCGAAGAGGATCTTCTCGGAGAGGATGTCCTCGATCTCGCGCTGGATGGTCCGGCGCAGCGGCCGGGCGCCCAGCACGGGGTCGTAGCCCTTCTTGGCGAGCAGCGCCTTGGCGGACGGGGAGAGCTCCAGGCCCATGTCCCGGTCCTTCAGGCGCTCGTCCACCTTGGCACCCATGAGGTCGACGATCTGGATGATGTCTTCCTCGGTCAGCTGGTGGAAGACGACCGTGTCGTCCACACGGTTGAGGAACTCGGGCCGGAAGTGCTGCTTCAGCTCTTCGTTGACCTTGTTCTTCATCCGCTCGTAGTTGGACTTGGTGTCGCCCTGGGCGGCGAAGCCCAGGTTGAAGCCCTTGGAGATATCCCGGGTCCCGAGGTTGGTCGTCATGATGATGACCGTGTTCTTGAAGTCCACGACCCGGCCCTGGGAGTCGGTCAGCCGACCGTCCTCCAGGATCTGGAGAAGGGAATTGAAGATATCGGGGTGGGCCTTCTCGACCTCGTCGAAGAGGACGACGGAGAACGGCTTGCGGCGGACCTTCTCGGTGAGCTGGCCGCCCTCCTCGTACCCCACGTATCCGGGCGGGGAACCGAAGAGCCGTGACACCGTGTGCTTCTCGCTGAACTCCGACATGTCGAGGGAGATCAGCGCGTCCTCGTCGCCGAAGAGGAATTCGGCGAGCGTCTTGGAGAGCTCCGTCTTACCGACTCCGGAGGGGCCGGCGAAGATGAACGAGCCGCCGGGTCGCTTGGGGTCCTTCAGACCCGCCCGCGTACGCCGGATCGCCTGGGAGAGCGCCTTGATGGCGTCCTTCTGGCCGATGACCCGCTTGTGGAGCTCGTCCTCCATGCGCAGCAGGCGCGAGGACTCCTCCTCGGTGAGCTTGAAGACGGGGATGCCCGTGGCGGTCGCCAGGACCTCCGCGATCAGCTCCTCGTCCACCTCGGCGACGACGTCCATGTCGCCGGCCTTCCACTCCTTCTCCCGCTTGGTCTTCGCGGCCAGCAGCTGCTTCTCCTTGTCGCGGAGAGAGGCTGCCTTCTCGAAGTCCTGGGAGTCGATCGCCGACTCCTTGTCGCGGCGGACGTTCGCGATCTTCTCGTCGAACTCGCGGAGGTCCGGCGGAGCGGTCATCCGGCGGATGCGCATCCGTGAGCCCGCCTCGTCGATCAGGTCGATCGCCTTGTCGGGCAGGAAGCGGTCCGAGATGTACCGGTCGGCGAGCGTCGCGGCGGCGACCAGCGCGGAGTCCGTGATGGACACGCGGTGGTGCGCCTCGTAACGGTCGCGCAGACCCTTGAGGATCTCGATGGTGTGCGGGAGCGAGGGCTCGGCGACCTGGATGGGCTGGAAACGGCGCTCCAGCGCCGCGTCCTTCTCCAGGTACTTCCGGTACTCCTCCAGGGTGGTGGCACCGATGGTCTGGAGCTCACCGCGGGCGAGCATGGGCTTCAGGATCGAAGCCGCGTCGATCGCGCCCTCGGCGGCGCCCGCACCCACGAGGGTGTGGAGCTCGTCGATGAACAGGATGATGTCGCCGCGGGTACGGATCTCCTTGAGGACCTTCTTCAGGCGCTCCTCGAAGTCACCCCGGTAGCGGGAGCCCGCGACCAGGGCGCCGAGGTCCAGGGTGTAGAGGTGCTTGTCCTTGAGGGTCTCGGGCACCTCGCCCTTGACGATGGCCTGGGCCAGTCCCTCGACGACCGCCGTCTTGCCGACACCGGGCTCGCCGATGAGGACGGGGTTGTTCTTCGTACGGCGGGACAGCACCTGCATGACCCGCTCGATCTCCTTCTCGCGCCCGATGACCGGGTCGAGTTTGGATTCGCGGGCCGCCTGGGTGAGATTCCTGCCGAACTGGTCCAGGACGAGGGAGGTCGAGGGGGTGCCCTCGGCCGGGCCGCCGGCGGTGGCGGCCTCCTTGCCCTGGTAGCCGGAGAGCAGCTGGATGACCTGCTGCCGCACCCGGTTCAGATCGGCGCCCAGCTTCACGAGGACCTGGGCGGCGACGCCCTCGCCCTCGCGGATCAGGCCGAGCAGGATGTGCTCGGTGCCGATGTAGTTGTGGCCGAGCTGAAGGGCCTCGCGGAGCGACAGCTCCAGGACCTTCTTGGCACGGGGCGTGAAGGGGATGTGGCCGGACGGAGCCTGCTGGCCCTGTCCGATGATCTCCTCCACCTGCTGGCGGACCGCCTCGAGCGAAATCCCGAGGCTCTCCAGGGCCTTAGCGGCGACACCCTCACCCTCGTGGATAAGGCCCAGGAGGATGTGCTCGGTGCCGATGTAGTTGTGGTTGAGCATCCGGGCTTCTTCCTGAGCCAGGACGACAACCCGCCGCGCGCGGTCGGTGAACCTCTCGAACATCGTTAATCGCTCCTCAGAGCGGTCAGGCAGTAAAGGGGTCGGTCCCCTCCCTGTCCTTCCGCAGCTTAGTCCCGCAAGCGGGGACCGCTCATTCCAACTGCCGACATCCGCCGTGATCACCCCGCCTCGGCGGCGAACTTTCCTCACGAACAGCCGACACATGCTCCAACCTGATCGTGCGAGACGATGTTCCCGCAGGCCAGACAGATACCCCCGCTATCGGTACGCCGATGGCGAACGCGAGACGTCCGGAACCGCGTGTCGCCCCTCCCACTAGGAATGTCTTACCCGTAAGCACTGACACTCCATGCGGCGCACCCCGGTTGGCTCCGCTACGGGCGAACACCCTTGCACTCCCGAACGCTTCCGCGCGCCCCCGGAACGAACACATGGAGCGAGACGGCGACCTCACCGCGTAACTCGAAGCCGGGGTGGGGAGTTGGTCCGTGCGTGACCCTTCCCGTCCCGCTCCCCCGCGCGCCGCTGCCGCTCGAAGGCGGTGTCGCCTCCTGGTACGAGCACGAGCTGGGCTGGGCCACGGCGGCGGGCCCGCCGGTCGCGCTGCTGACCGGGCTCCGTTTCGACGTGCTGGAGCTGCCGGCCGGCGCGGGCGCCGCCGTGCTGCGGCGGATCGGCGCGGCCGGGACGGGGCCGGTGGCCCTCGTGGCGGGCCGGATGCGGTTCCTGGTGGCCGCGGGAGGCGCGGACGAGCTGCCGGGGCTCCTGGACTGGCTGGAGTGGGGCGGCGTCGCGCTGGAACTGACCGCCCTGGGTTCCGGCGGACGGATGACCGCCCCGGAGCCGCCGGGGGCGGGCGGCCCCCGGGGACCGGCGGGCGTCCGGCATCGCGGCGGGACGCGGGAGGGTCGGGCGGGGGCGGAGCAGGGGGCCGCCGTGTGGCTGCGGCCCCCCGAGCCGGGACGCGAGGTGGAGCCGGTGCTGCCGGCTCTCACTCATTTCGGACACGGGCCCGGAGGCAGTGCCGGACATGGGGACAGCGGTGGGGATGTCCCCCATCTCGTTCGACTCGTGGACACGGCGGCGGCGGAGTGCCACCGGGCCCGATTGCTTCGTGGGGTATCGGCCGGTGCGGAATGTCAGCCGTTGGCCTTCTCGTAGGCTTCGCGGATCTCGGCCGGAACGCGACCGCGGTCGTTGACGCTGTAGCCGTTCTCCTTGGCCCACTTGCGAATTTCCGCGGTGTCCTTGTTCCCTCCCGCTGCGGCGCGACCCTTGCCCCGGCCACCGGCGGCGCGGCCACCGGTACGACGGCCACTCTTGGTGTACGGGTCGAGCAGCCCACGGAGCTTGTCCGCATTCGCGTTCGTGAGGTCGATCTCGTAGGTCTTGCCGTCCAGCGCGAACGTGACGGTCTCGTCCGCCTCGCCGCCGTCGAGGTCGTCAACAAGAAGGACCTGAACCTTCTGTGCCACCGGGTTTTCCTTTCATCGAAAATGCAGTACGCCGAAAGGAAACCGCTTTTCTCAGGAAAACACAAACCCCCGGCAGAGGTTCTGTAGCACAGGAACACGGGAAACGTGCGCGATTCGGACATAGAACCTCGGGTTCTTCAGCCACTCACAGGTGCAGAAGCATCCGGCTGTTGCCCAAGGTGTTCGGCTTCACCCGTTCGAGACCGAGGAACTCGGCGACACCCTCGTCATAGGAACGCAGCAGCTCACTGTAGACATCTCCGTCGACAGGAGTCTCGCCGATCTCCACGAAGCCGTGCTTCATGAAGAAGTCGACTTCGAAGGTCAGGCAGAATACCCGCCGGACGCCGAGCCAACGGGCGGTCTGCAACAACTTGTCCAGCACATGGCGTCCGATGCCGTCACCCCGGAAGCGCGGATCCACCGCGAGTGTGCGCACTTCGGCGAGGTCTTCCCACATCACATGGAGTGCGCCGCATCCGACGACCGTGGCGTCGTCGTCACGTTCCGCGACCCAGAACTCCTGGATGTCCTCGTAAAGAGTCACCGTCGCTTTGTCGAGCAGGATGCCTTCGCCGACGTACGGGTCGACGAGACGGCGGACGGCGGACACATCACTCGTCCTGGCCCGCCGGACGGTGATGCCATTCGCCGCGGCTTTCGGTTCCTCAGAGGACATGACTCGACGCTATCGCCCTCCGGGAGGCTCTCGGTCGGCGCCCTCGGACGGGACTTCGGCGGGGACTTCACCCGGGACTTCAGCAGGCCCGTCGGACCGGACTTCCCGAGGGCCTTCGAGCGGGACTTCGGGCGGGACTTCGGGCGGGACTTCGGATGACGTGCGCGACGGGGGCGGCGTACGCGGGACAGCGGCCTCCCGCCGGTCGGGCCGCACGATACGGACCGCGTCCTCCAGTGCGTCGCGCTGGGCCGGGGACATCATCCCGAAGAAGGCGACAAGGGCCGCCGCGGGGTTGTCGCTCTTCGACCAGGCTTCGTTCATCAGGGCGGCCGCGTAGGCGGCGCGGGTGGAGACCGCCGTATATCGATAGGCGCGGCCGTCGACTTCCCGGCGGACCCAGCCCTTCTGATGGAGATTGTCCATTACGGTCATGACGGTCGTGTAGGCGATGGACCGTTCCCGCTGAAGGTCTTCGAGGACTTCCCGGACGGTGACCGGACGGTTCCATTGCCAGACGCGGCTCATGACGGCGTCTTCCAGGTCTCCCAATTGGCGGGGCACATCGTCACCCTAGTGCGGGATGCCCGAATGGCCGGTTATTGACGTAACAAAAAGGACGTACGACATGACGGAAGTCGTACGTCCTGATCTGCCGCCGTCGGGCGGTGGGAGGTGGGCCCTCAGGCGCGGGTGGCGCCGCCGGGCTGTTCCGCGGCCTCCGCGCGGGCGAGGGCCGCGTCCACGGCCGCGTCCTCCTTGGCCTTGTTGTCCCCGCCCTGGCTCTTGACGATCGTCACGACCAGGCCGATGAAGAAGGCGGCCATCACCACGGGCGGCAGGAGAGCGGATACGTAGTCCATGGCCCAAGAGTAGCTATCCGGCGGCTCGCCGCTCCGGCGGGGGCGAGGGCTTGCGGCGCGGCGGGAAGACCTCGGACGGCTTGGGCATCGGGCGGCCGGGTACGGGCCGCCCCGGCGCGGCGGGGCGGCGCGGCGGTACGGGGTCCTTGGCCGGTGCCTTGTCCGGCTCCTCCTCGGGCCGGTCCGGGTCGGCGGCGGCGCGGCCCCCCTGGAGGGCGAGCAGCCGGGTACGGGGCGCGGGGGCGGCGGGAGAGCGGCCGGCGAGCCGGGCCCGTACGGAGCTCTCGGCGAGCCGTTGGCAGCGGCCGAGCAGCGCCTCGGCGGCGGGTGCGGCGCGCAGGGTACGCAGAGCCATGAGGTCCTCCGGGCGGGGGTCGTACCCGGCGGCCAGGGCGTCCTGGAGAAGCTCCAGATAGCCGGCGGCCGAGCCGGGGAGCGCGGCACGGTAGCGGGCGAGGTCGGCGAGGAGGAAGGCGCGCAGCCGGCCGGCCTCGCGGACCGCCTCGTCCACGGACTCGGCGAGGCGCAGGCACGCCTGAACGTCCGCGTCGGGGAGGGGAGCGGGGTGGAGGGCGACGGCGAGGGCGCCTCGGAGCACACGCAACTCGTCTGCGCCGAACGCCATGCCGCCGCGGGATCCGTAGGGCGTGGGCATGAGGTGACGATACTCACGAATCGCACAAAATCGTCTAAACGCGACGGGTGCGGCGCGGCGGGGGCGGGGGTCCGGTGGGCTCGGCGGGGGTGGCCACCGCGCGGGTGGGCTCGGCGCGGGGCGCGACGGGTGGTGACTGCCGCGCGGGCGCGGGGCGCGGCCTCGGCGCGGGCGGCTCGGCGAGGACGAACGCCGCGCGGGACACGCCGCGCGCGGGTGCGGACGGCCCGACGGGTGGTGGCCGCCCGCGCGGGTGCGGACGGCGGTCGGGAGTCGAGCGGTGCTCACCGAGGAGCCCCGGCTTGGTACGGCCAGTACGGCCACCGCACGGCGCCCCGTACGGCCTCCGTACCCCGGCAGCCCTGGTTCGGCCTTCCCGTACGCCCCCGTCCCCGGCGCCCCGGCACGGCACCCGCCGGCGCCCCTACGGGACTGGACAGGGCCCGCAGTCGTACCCCGGGACCCTGGGACACGCCCGTAGTCGGTGGCCTCCCCGGCGGTGAACCCATCCGAGGCCCAGCGGCCCGAGGCCCCGCCCCGCCCCGCCCGGACGGGAACCGGCGCTGACGGGCCCGGCGCCGCCCTCCCCGGGGACACCACGGCCCTACATGCGCGAGACGTTCCGTTCGTAGACCAGGCGCAGGCCGATCAGTGTCAGCCACGGCTCGTGCTCGTCGATCACCGAGGACTCGCCCAGGATGATCGGCGCCAGGCCGCCCGTCGCGATCACGGTCACCTCGCCCGGATCGTCCGCCAGTTCGCGTGCCATCCGGGTCACGACCCCGTCGACCTGGCCGGCGAACCCGTACACGATGCCCGACTGCATCGCCTCCACGGTGTTCTTGCCGATCACGCTGCGCGGCCTCGCCAGCTCGATCTTGCGCAGCTGGGCACCCCGTATGCCGAGCGCCTCGACGGAGATCTCGATGCCGGGCGCGATGACGCCGCCGGTGTACTCCCCGCGCGCGCTGACCGCGTCGAACGTCGTCGCCGTGCCGAAGTCCACGACGACGGCGGGGCCGCCGTACAGCTCGACGGCGGCGACCGAGTTGATGATCCGGTCGGCGCCGACCTCCTTGGGATTGTCGACCAGGATGGGCACGCCGGTCTTGATGCCCGGTTCGACCAGGACGGCGGGCACGTCGCCGTAGTAGCGGCGGGTCACGTCACGCAGTTCGTGCAGGACGGAGGGCACGGTGGAGCAGATCGCGATGCCGTCGATGCCGTCCCCCAGCTCCTCGCCCAGCAGCGGGTGCATCCCCATGAGTCCCTGAAGGAGGACGGCAAGTTCGTCGGCCGTACGGCGGGAGTCGGTGGAGACGCGCCAGTGTTCGACGATCTCCTCGCCGTCGAACAGGCCGAGCACGGTGTGGGTGTTTCCGACGTCGATGGTGAGCAGCATCAGACAGCCGCCTCACGCAGGTCGAGGCCGATGTCGAGGATCGGGGCGGAGTGGGTGAGGGCGCCGACGGCGAGGAAGTCGACGCCGGTCCCGGCGTACGCGCGGGCGTTCTCCAGGACCAGCGTGCCGGAGGACTCCAGCTGCGCGCGGCCCGCGACGAGCGCGACGGCCTCGGCGGTCTCGGCGGGGGTGAAGTTGTCCAGCAGGATCAGGTCGGCGCCCGCGTCGAGCACCTCGCGGACCTGTTGGAGGGTGTCGGTCTCCACCTCGATCGGCAGGTCGGGGAACTGGTCCCGGACGGCCTTGAACGCCTCCGCGACCCCGCCGGCCGCCACCACGTGGTTGTCCTTGACCAGCGCGGCGTCGGAGAGCGACATCCGGTGGTTGACGCCACCGCCGCAGCGCACCGCGTACTTCTCCAGGGCGCGCAGTCCGGGTGTCGTCTTGCGGGTGTCGCGGACCTTCGCGCCGGTGCCTTCGAGGGCGTCGGCCCACGCGCGCGTGGCGGTCGCGATGCCGGAGAGCCTGCACAGGATGTTGAGCGCGCTGCGCTCGCCGGTGAGCAGGTCCCGGGTGCGGGTGGTGACGCTGAGGAGCTTCTGGCCGGGCTCGACGCGGTCGCCGTCCTCGACGTGCCGCTCGACCTCGAAGTCCTCCGTACAGACGAGGGACAGGACGGCCTCCGCGACGCGCAGTCCGGCGACCGTGCCGCCCTTGCGGGCCGTGAAGTCGCCGGTGGCGACGGCGTCGGCGGGGACGGTCGCGACGCTCGTCACGTCCACGCCGTGGGCGAGGTCCTCGGCGAGGGCGACGTGCGCGATGTCCTCGACCTGGACCGGGTCGAGCCCTGCCTCGGCCAGCAGCTCGGCGAGCGCGGGGTCGAGACCGCACTCCAGGGATTCGGCGTCGTCGGAGCAGCCGCAGCCGTCGCCGCAGCCCCCCGCGGTGGACGCCGGGGCGCCGATCTGGATGAGCGGTACGTCCACGGCCTCGGGGCGCGGACTGTCTTCGGGCGTGCTCACGGTGAGGGCTCCCTGGGGACTGAGAGATGTACGGGCTGTACGGGGCTTACGGGGTCCGCGGACCCGGCACGCCCGGCGGACTCGGCCGACTCCGAGCGGCCTGCGCGGTCCGAGCGGTCGGCGGCGTGGAACTCCGGGGTGTCGGTCCGGGTCAGCTCCAGCGCGCGGCCCGCGCCGAGGCGTACGACGAGGTGGCGGCGCCAGTCGGTGTCGTCCCGCTCGGGGAAGTCCTCGCGCCAGTGGCAGCCGCGGGTCTCCCGGCGCTCCAGGGCGGCGGCCACGAGGACGCGGGCGACGCACAGGAGGTTGGAGGTCTCCCACGACTCGACGCCGGGCTGGGCCGGTTTGCCGGGGCCCGCCGGGTCGGTGGGGCGCGGGGCGTCCTGGAAGACGGCCTCCAGGGCCTCGGCGGCGGCGCCCAGGCTCGCCGCGGACCGCAGGACGCCGGCGCCCTCCGACATGATCCGCTGGATCGTGAGGCGGGCCTCGGGGGCGATCAGCGGGAGGCGGGCGGCGGACCCGGTCCGTCCGGCGACCGGGGCGGCGGGCGGTGCTGCCGGGGCCGGGCGGGGCGCCGCAGCGACGGCGGCGATGTCCGCCGCGATGCGCTCGGCGAACACCAGCCCTTCGAGGAGCGAGTTCGACGCCAGCCGGTTCGCGCCGTGCACGCCGGTGCAGGCGACCTCACCGCAGGCGTACAGGCCCGGCACGGTCGTGCGCCCGCGCAGGTCGGTGACGACACCGCCGGAGGCGTAGTGCGCGGCGGGGGCCACCGGGATCGGCTCGGTCACCGGGTCGATGCCGTGCGCCCGGCAGGAGGCGAGGATCGTGGGAAAGCGGGTGGCCCACATCCGGTCGCCGAAGTGCCGGGCGTCCAGGTACATGTGGTCGGCGCCCTGTTCACGCATCCGCCGCATGATCCCCTTGGCGACGATGTCGCGGGGCGCGAGCTCGGCGAGTTCGTGCTGGTCGAGCATGAAGCGGACACCGCCGGCGTCCACGAGATGGGCGCCCTCGCCGCGTACCGCCTCCGACACCAGCGGCTGCTGGCCCTCCGCCCCGGTGCCGAGGAACAGCACCGTCGGGTGGAACTGGACGAATTCGAGGTCGGAGACCTCGGCCCCGGCCCGCAGGGCGAGGGCCACGCCGTCCCCGGTGGAGACGGCGGGGTTGGTCGTCGCGGAGAAGACCTGGCCCATGCCGCCGGTGGCCAGGACGACGGCGGGGGCGCGGACGGCGCCGACCCCGTCGTGCTGGCCCTCGCCCATCACATGGAGGGTGACGCCGGAGGTGCGGCCGTGCTCGTCCGTAAGGAGGTCGAGGACCAGCGCGTTCTCGATCGTACGGAGGGAGGCGTCCCGGACCGCGTCGACCAGGGCGCGGGAGATCTCCGCGCCGGTCGCGTCGCCCCCCGCGTGCGCGATACGGCGGCGGTGGTGGCCGCCCTCGCGGGTCAGCTGGAGGTCGCCCGCGGCCGAGGTGTCGAACCGCGCGCCGGTCCCGATCAGCCTTCGTACGGCGTCGGGCCCCTCGGTGACCAGGGTGCGTACGGCCTCCTCGTCACAGAGGCCCGCGCCCGCCACGAGGGTGTCGCTCAGGTGCTGCTCGGGGGTGTCCCCCTCGCCGAGGGCCGCCGCGATGCCGCCCTGCGCCCAGCGGGTGGACCCGTCGTCGAGGCGGGCCTTGGTGACGACGACCGTGCTGAGCCCGGCCGCCGTGCAGCGCAGCGCCGCGGTGAGCCCGGCGACACCGGAGCCGACCACGACGACGTCGGCGTCCAGGGCCCAGCCGGGCACGGGCGCGCTGAGCTGTATGCCGGCCGGCAGACCGGTCCCCGGCTCCCGTGCGGACTCGGCGGTCACTGGGCGGCTCCGAAGGTCAGGGGGATGTTGTCGATCAGCCGTGTCGTGCCGACCCGCGCGGCCACGGCGAGGATCGCCTCACCGGTGTGGTCGTCCGGGACCTCGGTGAAGTCGGCGGGGTCCACGAGGGCGAGGTAGTCGAGCGTGAAGGAGGCGCTGTCCCGGACCGCCTGGTCGAGGACGACGCGGGCGGCCGACCGTACGGCGTGCGCGCCGGGCCCCCGCGTCGGCGGCGTACGGGACGCCGCGTGGGCCACGGCGTGGCTGTCGGCGGCGGCACGGGCCTCGCCGAGCGCGGAGAGGGCCGCCGCACGGGCCCTGGAGGTGGGTGCGGACGCCGCGCGGGCGCGCAGCGCGTGCTGGGCGCCGAGCCGGTCGCGGGCGGCGAACAGGGCCCGGGAGAGGGCGAGCGCCGTCCGGCGCTCGGGGGCGGAGAGGTAGCGGTTGCGGCTGGAGAGGGCGAGGCCGTCGGGCTCCCGGACGGTCGGCACGCCGACGATCTCGACCGGGAAGTTCAGGTCGCGGGCCATGCGCCGGATCAGCGCGAGCTGCTGGGCGTCCTTCTGTCCGTAGAAGGCGGCGTCGGGGCGGGTGAGGTGGAGGAGTTTCGCCACGACGGTGAGCATGCCGTCGAAGTGCCCGGGGCGTACGGCGCCTTCGAGGCGCTCGCCGCTCGGTCCGGCGGAGATCCGTACCTGGGGGGCGCCGCCCGGGTACACCTCGTCGACGGACGGCGCGAACACGGCGTCGGCGCCCGCCGATCGGGCAATCCGCAGGTCCGCCTCCAGGGTCCGGGGGTAGCGGTCGAGGTCTTCGCCGGCGCCGAACTGGAGCGGGTTCACGAAGACGGTGGCCACGACGAGGCCGGTGGGGCCTACGTGCGCGCGCGCCGCGCGTACGAGCGCGGCGTGCCCCTCGTGGAGGGCGCCCATCGTCATGACGACGGCGGTGCGGGCGCCCGGCGGGCTGTGCTCCCGCAGGGCGTCCAGCTCCGCGCGCGTGGAGGCCGGTTCGAGGCTCATCGGTCGCTTCCCCCGTGGTGGTCGGCGTCGGCGAGGACGACCAGCAGGTCCTCGGCCAGGGCCGGTTTGAGCAGTCCCCGGGCGAGCGCCCGGTCGGCCGTCGTGCGGGCCATCGCCAGATAGCCGGGGACGGTGGCGGGCGCGTGCTCGCGCAGCACGGCGACGTGCGCGGCGACCGTGCCCGCGTCGCCGCGCGCCACCGGGCCGGTGAGCGCGGCGTCGCCGGAGCGCAGTGCGTTGTCGAGGGCGGCGCCGAGGAGCGGGCCGAGCATCCGGTCCGGGGCGGTGACGCCCGCCTTGCCGAGAATCTCCATCGACTGGGCGACCAGGGTGACCAGGTTGTTCGCGCCGAGGGCGAGGGCCGCGTGGTACAGCGGGCGGGCGTCCTCCTGGATCCATTCGGGTTCGCCGCCCATCTCGATCACCAACGCCTCGGCGGCCAGCCGCAGTTCGTCGGGCGCGGTGACCCCGAAGGAGCAGCCGGCCAGCCGCTGGACGTCCACGGAGGTGCCGGTGAACGTCATCGCGGGGTGCAGCGCGAGGGGCAGCGCGCCCGCGCGCAGGGCGGGCGCCAGCACCTTCGTGCCGTACCGCCCGGACGTGTGGACCAGCAGTTGCCCCGGCCGGACGGCGCCGGTCTCGGCGAGCCCCTCGACCAGACCGGGCAGCGCGTCGTCCGGGACGGTCAGCAGCACCAGTTCGGCACGGGCGAGCACATCGGCGGGCGTCATGAGGGGCACGTCCGGCAGCAGGGTCGCCGCTCTCCTTACGGAGGCGTCGGAGACGCCCGACGCGGCGACCGGGCGGTGGCCCGCCAGCTGGAGGGAGGCGGCCAGCGCCGGTCCGACGCGACCGGCTCCGACCACGCCGACCGTGAGCCGGGCGGGCCGGTCCCTCGGGTCACGGGGATCGGTGGGGACTGCTGATGCGTTCACGCGGCGGGGCCTTCCGTTCCAGTCCGCGACGGGTACCGGACGATTTCTCGCCATGCTACGCCAGCGTTTCGTGGTGTTCCCCGGTTGTCCACAGGCCCTGGCCGGCCCCGGAAAAGCGCTGGGCGGGCCGCCCGCCGTGGACGATGATCCCCCCATGGAAGACACGAAGGAGCAGGAAGAACGGCACCGGCGGCTGACCGCCCTGCGGGCGGCCGACCGCACACTGTGGCGGAGCCGCGCCGACCGCCCCGTGGGGGAGGCGCTGGCGGCCCTGGCGGCGGACGCGTCGTCCGTCCACGACCCGGACGACTGGGCGGACACCTACGGGAACGGGGTGGTCGCCGAGCTGGAGAGCCGGGTGGCCTCGCTGCTCGGTTTCCCGGCCGCCGCGTTCTTCCCGACCGGGACCATGGCGCAGCAGGTGGCGCTGCGGTGCTGGGCGGGACGGACCGGGAACGCGACCGTGGCCCTGCATCCGCTGGCCCACCCGGAGGTGCACGAGGGCGGTGCCCTGTCGGCCGTGAGCGGTCTGCGGACGATCCACCCGACCTCCGCGCCCCGGCTGCCGACGGCGGAGGAGATCCACGCGACGGACGAGCCGTTCGGGACGCTGATGCTGGAACTGCCGCTGCGCGACGCGGGGTTCGTGCTGCCGTCCTGGGACGAGCTGGTCGCGGTGGTGGCGGCGGCGCGCGAGCGTGACGCGGTGGTGCACTTCGACGGGGCGCGGCTGTGGGAGTGCGTGACGCACTTCGGCAGACCGCTGGAGGAGATCGCGGGGCTCGCGGACAGCGTGTACGTGTCCTTCTACAAATCGCTGGGGGGGCTGTCCGGGGCGATGCTCGCGGGGCCGTCGGCGATGGTCGGGGAGGCGCGTGCGTGGCGGCATCGGTACGGAGGGCAGGTCTTCCAGCAGTATCCGGCGGCGGTGTCGGCCCTGCTGGGGCTGGAGCGGGAGCTGCCCCGGCTGCCGTCGTACGTCGCCCACGCGCGCGTGGTCGCGGACGCGCTGGCGGAGGGGTTCGCGGAAGCCGGTACGGGTGCGGGTGCGGGGGACGGTGGCGGAACGGGCTCCGGGCCCGTCGCACCGTGGTTCCGGGTGCATCCCCGGCGGCCCCACACGCACCAGTTCCGGGTGTGGCTCCCGTACGACGCGGAGGTGCTGAGCAAGGCGGCGGTGCGGCAGGCCGAGGAGACCGGGGTGGCGCTCTTCCGCCGCTGGTTCGACGCGGGCTCCCGCCCGCCGGGCATGGCGGTGACCGAGGTGACGGTGGGGTCGGAAGGGCTGGAGTGGACGGCGGACGATGTCCGGCGGGCCGTACGGGAGTTCATGGCCCGGGTGCGGGCGGCGGACGGGCCCACGGATGCCGCGACCCCCGAGGGCCCTGCGGATCGGGACGCGTCCGGTCCCGGGGACCGGGGTGTCGAGTGAGACGGCCCTCCTGACGCGTCTGCTCGACGCGGCCTCCCAAGGAGGGCGGCCCGTCGGGCGACGGCCGTCGTACGGCGCGGTCCGGCCCTCACCCGTCAACGGTCGCGGATCACGGGGCCGCACCGTCGGGCACCGGGCCGGTTCGTGGACGGTCCGCGTCGTCCCGGCCCTCCCGGCGCTGAAGGGGCCGCCGATCCACGGCAACAGCCTCAGTCAGCCGCCGGGCCGGTTCGTGGACGGCCCGCCTCGTCCCGATCGCGCGCCTACCTCGCTCACCTCGCATACGAAGGACAAGCGAAGGGGTACACCGAGGACCCGTCGATGCGCGGCAGCAGACTCGGCCGGCCGCAGGGCCGGTTCGCAAGCCGGCCGCGACGTCCCGGCATCCCGCCGACGAGGGGCAGTCGAAGGGGTGCATCGAGGGCCCGTCGTTCACGGCAGCAGTCTCAGAAGGCGCCGCCCCCGGCGCGTACCAGACCCGACTCGTACGCGAGTACCACGACCTGTACCCGGTCGCGCAGCGCCAGTTTGGTGAGGATGCGGCCGACGTGCGTCTTCACGGTCGCCTCGGAGAGCACCAGCCGGGCGGCGATCTCGCCGTTGGACAGGCCCTGGGCGACCAGCAGCATGACCTCGCGCTCGCGGCTGGTCAGCCGCTCCAGCGCGCCGGAGGCCGGGGTCCCCTTGCCGCTCGGCAGCATGGCCGAGAAGCGGTCGAGAAGCCGTCGCGTCGTGGACGGCGCGACGACCGCGTCGCCGCTGTGCACGGCGCGGATCGCGGTCAGCAGTTCGGACGGCGGCACGTCCTTGAGCATGAAGCCGCTGGCGCCCGCCTTGAGCCCGGAGAAGGCGTACTCGTCGAGGTCGAACGTCGTCAGTATCAGCACCTTGGGCGCGTCGGGCGCCGCGCAGATGCGGCGGGTCGCCTCGACGCCGTCCAGCCGGGGCATGCGTACGTCCATGAGGACGACGTCCACGGCGGTGGAGCGCAGATTCTCGATCGCCTCCGCGCCGTCGCCCGCCTCCGCGACGACCTCCATGTCCGGCTGGGCCGCCAGCACCATGCGAAAACCGGTGCGGAGCAGCATCTGATCGTCCACGAGCATGACGCGGATCGACATCGGCGGGTTCCTTGTCCGTTGAGGCCGGGCGGTGAAGAGGTCCAGGCGGTGGAAGGTCGGGCGGTGGAGGGGAGGGTTCGGGCGGTGGAGAGGTCGGGCAGCTAGGTCGGCGCGGTGTGCGCCGGGTGGTTCAGTGCGCGGGTTTCAGCGGCAGCAGCGCGCTGATCCGGAAGCCGCCCCCGGGCCTCGGCCCCGCGTCGAGTGTGCCGCCGACCATGCCGACACGCTCCCGCATCCCGATGAGGCCGTGCCCCCGGCCGTCCGCGCCGCCGTCCACGTAGAGCTCGTGGCCCGCGCCGCGCCCGTCGTCCTCCACAAGGAGGCCGAGACCGTCGTCGAAGTAGACCAGCCGCACGCTGGCCCCCACGTCGGGTCCGCCGTGCTTGCGGCTGTTCGTCAGGGCTTCCTGCACGATCCGGTACGCGGTGAGCTCCACCCCGCTCGGCAGTGACCGGGGGGTGCCCTCGACCTTGAAGTCCACGGCCAGCCCCGCCGACCGCACCTGCTCGACCAGGTGCTCTATCTGCTGGACGTCGGGCTGCGGCACGTACTCGCCGCCCTCCTTGACGTCCCCGGTCCGCAGCACCCCGAGCAGTCGGCGCATCTCCGCCAGCGCCTGCCGTCCGGTCGCCGAGATGGTCTCCAGGGCCTGTTTGGCCTGGTCGGGCGCGGTGTCCAGGACATAGGCGGCGCCGTCGGCCTGGACGACCATCACCGACACGTTGTGCGCGACGACATCGTGCAACTCGCGGGCGATGCGCGCCCGTTCGGCGGCGACGGCCACCTTGGCCTGCGCCTCTCGCTCCTTCTCCAGCCGGGACGCGCGCTCCTCCAGCTGGGCGAAGTAGGCGCGGCGGGTACGGATGGAGTCGCCGAGCACCCAGGCGAGCACGAACGGCACGGTCAGCACGACCGTCAGGAAGACCTGTCCGCTCGCACTGGCCTCGGGCGTGGGCCAGCGCACGTGCGCCAGGGGCGCGGCGGCCAGGCCGCCGATCAGGCCGAGTTGTACGGCCCAGCGCGGGCCGCCCCGGGCGGCGACGGTGTAGATGAGCGCCAGCATGGCGAAGTTGCCCGGGTTGGGCCGTACGTCGGTCAGGAGCTGGACCACGCCCAGCCCGACCACGAGCAGCAGCATCCGTTCCGGGGCCCGGCGCCGGAGCGCGACCGCCAGTGACAGCAGCAGGACGACGACCACGGCCACGGGGTTCGGCTCGGTGTTGATCTCCGACCCCACCATGACCCACAGCATGGAGAACGCGAGGAGCACCACAGCCCAGAAGCTGTCGACGCCCGTCGGGTGTCCGCGGAGAAAATCGTAGAGACGCTGCACGTACCCCAGAGTAGGGAAGTCGCGAAGCCCGAAGGGTCAACCGGAGGGCCGATCCGGTAGCCCGGGGCGTACTCCCGAAGGTGGAGACTTGGGCCCGTGACGGATGAGACGTGTCAGCCCGGCGGTACCCACGGGGTTCGTGAGCGGGCTCAGGGGGGTCCTGACGAGGCTCACGGCGGTCGGGACGGGACTCACGGAGGTCCGGGCGCGGACGGGGCTGCGGGGCCCGTGGAGCCCCGTGGCTGGGCCTCGGCCATGGAGAGCGCGCTGTACGGCCCTGAGGGCTTCTACCGGCGTCCTGAGGGCCCCGCCGGGCACTTCCGTACCTCCGTCCACGCCTCCCCGCTGTTCGCGTCGGCCGTCGCACGGCTGCTGGTGGCGACCGCCGAGGCGCTGGGCACCGACGAGATCGACCTGGTCGACGTCGGCGCGGGGCGCGGCGAACTGCTGACGGGAGTGCTGGCGGCCGTACCGGAAGGGCTGGCCGTACGGCCGTACGCCGTCGAACGCGCCGCGCGCCCGCCCGGACTCGACCCGCGTGTCGAGTGGTGCGGGAGCCCGCCGGCCGGGACGCGCGGGCTGCTGTTCGCCAACGAGTGGCTGGACAACGTGCCGGTGGACGTCGCCGAGGCCGGGCCGGACGGGACCGTACGGTACGTCCTGGTCGGCCCGGACGGCGCGGAACGGCCCGGCGCCCCGGTCGGGGGCCCGGACGCCTTGTGGCTGGAGCGCTGGTGGCCGCTGGCGGAGCCGGGCGCGCGGGCCGAGATCGGCCGCCCCCGCGACGAGGCGTGGGCCGGCGCCGTCGCGACGCTGGACCGGGGGCTGGCCGTGGCCGTCGACTACGCCCATGTGCGCGCCGGCCGGCCGCTGTTCGGGACGCTGACCGGCTTCCGGGACGGCCGGGAGGTACGGCCGGTGCCGGACGGCCGGTGCGACCTCACCGCGCATGTGGCGCTGGACGCGTGCGCGGCGGCGGGCGGGCCCGCGCACTCCTCCTTCGTACTGAGCCAGCGTGAGGCCCTGCACAGGCTCGGCGTCAGCGGCGACCGGCCGCCGCTCTCCCTCGCCACCACCGACCCCACCTCCTACATACGCGCGCTCGCCGCCGCCGGCGAGGCCGCCGAACTCACCGCCCGAGGGGGCCTCGGGGACTTCGGCTGGCTGATGCGGCCCGTGGGAACGGCTCTGAGAGACTGGACCGCATGACGGAGACCACCCGCACGACGGTCGGCATCGGCGGCGCGGCCGAGAGCACGGACATGGTGCTCAACATCGGGCCCCAGCACCCCTCCACGCACGGTGTCCTCCGACTGCGGCTGGTGCTCGACGGCGAGGTGATCCGGCACGCCGAGCCCGTCATCGGGTATATGCACCGGGGCGCCGAGAAGCTGTTCGAGGCGCGCGACTACCGGCAGATCGTGATGCTCGCCAACCGCCACGACTGGCTGTCGGCGTTCTCCAACGAACTCGGCGTCGTGATGGCCGTCGAGCGCATGCTCGGTATGGAGGTGCCGCCGCGCGCCGTCTGGACCCGGACGCTGCTCGCCGAGCTGAACCGGATGCTCAATCATCTGATGTTCCTCGGCTCCTACCCCCTCGAACTGGGCGGGATCACACCGGTGTTCCACGCGTTCCGGGAGCGCGAGGAGCTTCAGGCCGTGATGGAGGAGGTCTCCGGCGGCCGGATGCACTTCATGTTCAACCGCGTCGGCGGTCTCAAGGAGGACCTGCCCGCAGGGTGGCCGGGGCGGGCCAGGCAGGCGGTCGCCGCGGTCCGTTCGCGGATGGACGTGTACGACAGGCTGGTCCTCGGCAACGAGATCTTCCGGGGCCGGACCCGGGGCGTGGGTGTCCTGTCGGCGAACACCGTGCACGCGTACGGGGTTTCGGGACCCATCGCGCGGGCCTCGGGCGTCGACTTCGACCTGCGCCGCGACGAGCCGTATCTCGCGTACGGCGAACTCCAGGACACGCTCTCCGTCGTCACCCGCCAGGAGGGCGACTGTCTGGCCCGCTTCGAGTGCCTGCTGGAACAGACGCACAACTCCCTCGACCTCGCGGACGCGTGCCTGGACCGGATCGCCGACCTGCCACCGGGCCCGATCAACCAGCGGCTGCCGAAGGTCCTCAAGGCGCCGGAGGGTCACACGTACGCCTGGACGGAGAACCCGCTCGGCATCAACGGCTACTACCTGGTGTCGAAGGGCGAGAAGACGCCGTACCGGCTGAAGCTGCGCTCGGCGTCGTTCAACAACATCCAGGCCCTGACCGAACTCCTGCCGGGCACGCTGGTCGCGGACATGGTGGCGATCCTCGGATCGCTCTTCTTCGTCGTCGGCGACATCGACAAGTAGGCCACCCCGCCCGCCCGCCGGACCGGGCCCGCCGGGGCCCGGCGCCACGGCGCGAGGATCACCGGGCGGACGGCTTGGGCCGCCCTAGGCCGTGTCTGACACATAGTGCCGTCCGCCCGCAGGACGGGGCATGCGCCCGTCGCGGAGCGGCTGATGTCCCCGCCGGTGCGTGCGATCGCAAGGCGGAGGATCGGTCTCGTACTGGGCGTACGTGGCCGACTCCGACAACACAGGGGGCACCTCCCGTGCCCCCTCGGGGGCTACGGGGGAGAGCGTGCGTGCCGGGCGTCGCGCGCCAGGCGATATTCGTCAGACACGGCCTACGGGCGCGGGCCCCGGGCCCGAGGCACGGCCGTCTTCTCGGTGCCGGGCCTGCCGCCGTACGCCCGCGAGACCACCCCGCACCCGTGGCGGGCGGATTCCGTCGACACGGGCGCACCGGTCTCCGGGCCCGACGCGCGGCCCTCTTCTCGGTGCCGAGACCGCACGCCCATGGCGGGCGGATCCCGTCAGCGCGGACGCACCAGTCTCCGGGCCCGACGCGCGGCGGTCTCCAGGTTCCGAGCCTGCCGCCGCGCGCCCCCGAGACCGCACACCCATGGCGGGCGGATCCCGTCAGCGCGGACGCACCAGTCTCCGGGGCCGACGCGCGGCCCTCTTCTCGGTGCCGAGACCGCACACCCGTGGCGGGCGGATCCCGTCAGCGCGGACGCACCAGTCTCCGGGCCCGACGCGCGGCCCTCTTCTCGGTGCCGAGACCGCACACCCGTGGCGGGCGGATCCCGTCAGCGCGGACGCACCAGTCTCCGGGGCCGACGCGCGGCGGTCTCCAGGTTCCGAGCCTGCCGCCCCAGCACGCCCGCGAGACCGCACGTCCATGGCGGGCGGATGCCGCTGTCCCGCGCGGTCTCAGCCGCCGATGGCGCTCCGCAGCGGGAGCGGCCCGGTCGACTTGGATTCCGGTTCGTCGGATCCGGTCTCGTCGTGCTCGGTCAGGTCGATGACCTGGCCCACCGCGCGGTCCTCGGAACGGCGCTGGATGGCCGGGGCCTCCTCGCCGGCCCCGTCGGCCGGGTCCTCGTGTCGCGCCGGCTCCGGCTGTACGGCCTCCGTGACCGGCGTGTCGTCGCCCCGGCTGCCGGTGTCCACGGCCGCCCGGTCGGCGGTACGGTCCTCCGTCGCGGCGGCGGTGCCCGAAGCCTCCGGCGCCGCGTCCTCCTTCTGCGTACCGAAGAAGTCGAACCCGCCCTGCGGACCGCGCTGAAGCCGGTGCCGCCGGTTGTACGGGGCGATCGCCGACCCGCTCGCCGGGGTCCGGGTGGCGGGCAGGGACGACATGGACCGGGCCTTCAGCGGAAGCGCGGACGACGGGCGCGTGTGCTCGGCGACCGCCGCGTCCGCGCGCCGCTTGCGGTCCGCCCGCTCCCGCTCGGCCTTCGCGGCCTTCTCGGCGCGGGCCTTCGCGTCGGCCTCGGCCGCCAGCCGCGCCCGCTCCTCCTCCGCTGCCGCCTCGCGGGCGGCGCGCTCGGCGAGTTCGCGCCGACGGGCGTCTTCGAGGATGCGCCTCGTCTGCTGCGCCGCACCGTTGCGCGTCAGGTCCTCCAGGGCCCGAGCGGCACGGAAGTACGCCGACTCGCCGGGTACATGGGGCGCCGGGAGCAGCGCCTTGGGCTCCCCGGCAGCCTCGATGGCGAGTTGTCGCCGGCCCTCCAGCGCGGTGGCGCGCGCCGTCTCCGCCGTCGCGTACCGCCGCAGGAGCGCGGCGTGTTCACCGCGCAGCCGCGCGAGTTCCACCCGCTTCGCCCGCAACTTGGTGTCGAGCCGGGTGCGCATCTCGCGCGATTCCTCGATATCCCCTTCGAGTTCGGCTATTCGCTCCTCGCTCTTCCACTCCTCGCTCTCCCGCGCGCGCAACAAGTCGGCGACGCGGCGGCCGGCCGCCGCGTCCCAACTGCGCATGAGAAAGGCGCCGGTGGCGGCGGCAGCGGCCGTCGCGGCCACCAGACCGCGAAGCGCCACGGGTTCCGACAAGAGCCAGGCACCCGCGGCGCACAGGGCGGCGGCCCCGGCCACGGCCGACGGCGGCAGAATCCTGTGAAGGGGCGGGGAATGGCGGTGGCGTCCACGTGGCATGGCGCGAAATTTACCGCGCGTCGCACCGGAATGGGGGCCGGCCGGACAATCTTTCCCCGTCCGTTGCCGACTCCACTCCCCTTCCTCCACGTCCCGCCACCGCACGTCCGCCCGCCGCCCGCTCACGCCCTCTTCACGGCCTCTTCACGGCCTGATGACCGCCGCCGGAAGCGACTTGTCACCGCCCGCCGCGAGTACCGCGCGCGTCACTACTCGCCGATCAGTCCTTTCGACTCCAGATACTCCTTGGCGACATCCGCGGGCTTCGCGCGCTCCGCGTCGACCTTCAGGTTGAGCGCCGCGAGATCCTCGGTGGTGAGCGTGTCGGTGAGCTTGCCGAGAAGCTCCGCTATCTCAGGGGCACCCGCGTCCTTGGCATTGAGTACCGGCACCACGTTGTCCGCGTTCTGGAGCTTCTTGTCGTCCTCCAGGACCACCAGATCGAAACTGTCGAGTGTGCCGTCGGTGGTGGTGGTGAGCACCAGTTGGTCCTTGCCGTCCTTCACCGCCTGCTTGGCCTGCGGAGTACCCACACCCTGCGGGTCGATTCCGGTGACGTCGATTCCGTACGTCTCCTTCAGACCGGGCGCGCAGAAAGGCCGTACCTCGCACTCGTCGCCCGCGGCGATCTTCACCTTGAGCTTCGACTCACCGAGATCGGAAAGGGTCTTGAGGCTGTTCTTCTCGGCGAATTCCTTGGTCACGGCGAAGGCGTTCTGGTCGACCGCCTTGCCGGCCGGGAGGACCTTCAGTCCGAGCGGTTCGGCCAGCTCCGTGAGGGCCGCGACCGTGGCGTCCGCGTCGCTGGAGGCGAGCGGCTTCTTCACGGCCTCGTCCGCGCCGTTCACCTTGGCGTTGAGGAATTCGGTGAGTGTCGCCGCGTATTCGGGGACGACGTCGATCTCGCCCTTCTCCAGCGACGGCTCGTACAGCTCGCGGTTCTTCACCGTCGTGACGGAGGCGTCGTAACCGCCGTCACCGAGTATCTGCGCGTAGAGCTCGGCGAGCACCTTGGACTCGGTGAAGGCCGCCGCTCCGACGACGAGGGAGCCCTTCTTCTCGGCGCCCGAGCCCTTGTCGGAACCGCCTTCGCTCTCCAGGCTGTCGCCGCCGCACGCGGCGAGCGACCCGGTCAGGGCGACGAGGCCGAGTACCGCACCCGCCATGCGCGAGGTCTTGCTCATGAAAGTTCACCATCCGTAGAAAGCCGAGGCGGAGGCCGAGTGATTCGGCCGTCGCACAGGAGTCGAGTCGCGGTCGTCGGAGTCGTGCGGTCCGCGGTCGTGCGGTCGTGGGGAAATCGTTCGGTCGTTCGGTCGTGCCGTCGTGGGGGAGTCGTTCGGTCGTGCGGGCCGTGCCGGTGTTACGTACTTCGTCACGCCGTCTTCGTCACTCCGTCGTGCCGCAGCGGGTCGCCGCCGCCGCGCTTCCCGCCCGCCGCGCCGTCCCGCGCGCCGGGCACCGGTGCCCGTACGGCGGCGGCCGACGGCGACGGGTCGAGCACCCGGTGGAGCCCCACCAGCACGCCCTCGACGACCAGCGCGAGCAGCGCCACCAGGAGCGCGCCCGCCACCACCTGCGGGGTGTCGTACGTGTTGAACCCGGCGGTGATGATCCGGCCGAGGCCGCCCTGCCCCACCATCGCGGCGATCGTGGCCGTGGCGACCACCTGCACGGACGCCGACCGCAGCCCCGTCATCACCATCGGGTACGCCAGGGGAAGCTCGACCCGTACGAAGAGCTGCCGCCCGGACATCCCCATCCCGCGCGCCGCTTCGAGCACCGCGCGGTCCACCTCCCGCATACCCACGTACGCGTTGGTCAGCAGCGGCGGCACGGCGAAGAGGACCAGCGCGACGATCGTCGGCACATAACCGGCGTTCCGCAGCGGGGAGAGCATGAAGAGGGCGAGCACGGCGAAGACCGGAACGGCCCGCCCCACGTTGGAGATGTTGATCGCCAGCGCGCCGCCCTTGCCGATGTGCCCGAGGTAGAAGGCCGTCGGCAGGGCTATCGCGCAGGCGAGCGCGAGCGCGATCCCGCTGACGTACACATGCTCGCCGAGCCGGGCCAGCGCTCCGCCCTCGCCGGACCAGTTGGATCCCGTGACCAGCCACGTCCACGCGTCACCGAGAACACCCATGGGTCAGCCCCCCACCTTCACCGGGCGGCCGGCCCGGCCGGCGCGTGCCGGACGGGGCGCGCGGCCGTCCCCCGTACGTATGCGGGTCCAGGGAGTCAGCAGCCGCTGGAGCCCGAGGAGCAGCAGGTCGGCGGTGACCGCGAGCAGCACGCACAGCACGGAGGCGGCGAGCACCTGCGCCTTGAACAGACTGGGCAGCGCGTCCTCGATGAGATTGCCGAGCCCGCCGCGTCCCACGATCGAGCCGACGGTCGTCAGCGCGATCGTGGAGACCGTCGCTATGCGCAGCCCCGCCATCAGCGCGGGCAGCGCGAGCGGCAGCTCGACCTCCCAGAGCAGCCGCCCCGAGCCGTACCCCATCCCGCGTGCCGCTTCCCTGGCCTCGGCCGGAACGGATTCGAGGCCCGCGACGATGTTCCGCACGAGAATCGTCAGCGAGTAGAGCACCAGTCCGGTGACGACCAGCGCGGACGACAGCCCGAACACCGGCAGGAGCAGCGAGAACATCGCCAGGGACGGGATCGTGTAGAGCAGGGTCGTCAGTCCGAGGACCGGACCGGCGAAAGCCGGTTTGCCCCGGGCCAGGAGGGCAAGTGGAAAGGCCACGAGCAGGCCGATCAGAACCGAGGCAACCGTGATCCAGACGTGCTGGACCGTCGCATCGATCAACTCCTGGCTACGGGAGCGCAGATACTCGCCGCAGATCCATTCGTTCGCCGCGAGACAGCTTTGAGTACTCATCCACCCCCACCTCCCCTATCTCTCCGAACGTATGTCTGGTGTCTTTGTCTCGGCGACCCTATCCCCGACCACTGACAATCGCGGAAGGCCGCCACATTCCAGCAACATTGCCTTCACACAAGACCGGTCACAATGAGGAAATCATGATCCGATTCGAGCACGTCACCAAGCGGTACCCGGACGGCACCACGGCCGTCGACGACCTCAGCCTGGAGGTCGGGGCGGGCGAGCTGGTCACGCTCGTCGGACCCTCGGGCTGCGGCAAGACCACCACCATGAAGATGGTCAACCGGCTGATCGATCCGACCGAAGGCCGGATATTCATGGACGGGGAGGACATATCGACCGTCGATCCCGTCCAGCTCCGGCGCCGGATCGGCTATGTCATCCAGCAGGTCGGTCTGTTCCCGCACAAGACGATCCTGGAGAACACGGCCACCGTCCCCCATCTCCTCGGCTGGCAGCGCGGCAAGGGCCGCGAGCGCGCCGCCGAACTCCTCGACCTGGTCGGCCTCGACCCGTCCGTCTACGGCGACCGCTACCCGGAGCAGCTCTCCGGCGGACAGCGCCAGCGCGTCGGCGTGGCACGGGCCCTGGCCGCCGACCCGCCCGTCCTGCTGATGGACGAGCCGTTCGGCGCGGTGGACCCCGTCGTACGCGAACACCTCCAGAACGAGTTCCTCAAGCTCCAGGCCGCCGTCAACAAGACCGTGCTCTTCGTAACGCACGACATCGAGGAGGCCGTCCGCCTCGGCGACCGGATCGCTGTCTACGGCCAGGGCACCATCGAGCAGTTCGACGCCCCCGCCGCCGTGCTGGGCGCGCCCGCCACGCCGTACGTCGCCGACTTCGTCGGTGCGGACCGCGGCCTCAAGCGGCTCTCGGTCACTCCCATCGAGGAGGGCGACCTGGAGCAGCCGCCCGTCGTGCACCTGGACGATCCGCTGCGGTCGGCGGCGGCCAAGCTGTCCCGGGAGGGCGCGCGCTGGGCGGTCGTCCTGGACGCCGAGGACAATCTGCACGGCTGGATCTCCGCCGAGCAGACCGGCGACTCCGGCACCGTGCGGGAGCACGCCCGCCGTATGGAGGCGTGGCTGCCCGTCGGCGCCTCGCTCAAGCAGGCGTTCTCCACGATGCTCCAGCACGACGCGGGCTGGATCGCGGTCATCGACAAGGAGTCCGCGGGGCGGTTCCTCGGCGTACTGACCCCGGCGCGGCTGCACGAGGCGCTGCGCCGCTCCATCGACGCGGACGCGCACGACATCCCTCGTACAGAGGTGGAGCTGGAGACGGTCGCCCAGATCCCCGTGCCGTGACCCCGTCCCGCCTTCGCCCCGCCTCCGCCTCGCCGTGCGGTCCCGCTTTCGTCCCGCCGTACGGTCCCGCCGGCCCGTCGTCCTCCCTACGGAGGGACGAGCGGCGCCGCCCGCGCGCGGCGGGGCTTTCCGGCCGGGGCCGGGGACGGGACGGCCTAGGCTGGGACGTATGAGTACGTTGCGCCCGCGGGGCGGAAGGGGCACGGTCGAGGGCCTGCCGGAGTGGGACCGCTGCGCGGTCATGGGTGTCGTCAACGTGACGCCCGACTCCTTCTCCGACGGCGGTCGCTGGTTCGACACCACCGCCGCCGTCAAGCGCGGTCTCGACCTGGTCGCCGAGGGCGCCGATCTGGTGGACGTCGGCGGCGAGTCGACGCGGCCGGGCGCCCCCCGGGTCGACGAACGGGAGGAGCTGCGGCGGGTCGTGCCCGTCGTACGGAACCTGGTGTCCGAGGGCGTCACCGTCTCGGTGGACACCATGCGGGCCTCGGTCGCCGAGCAGGCGGTCGCGGCGGGCGCCGTCCTGGTCAACGACGTCAGCGGCGGTCTCGCGGACCCCGCCATGGTGCCCACCGTCGCCGCCGCCGGTGTGCCCTTCGTCGTCATGCACTGGCGCGGCTTCAGTGAGGACATGAACAGCCGCGCCCTCTATACGGATGTCGTCGCCGAGGTGCTGGCCGAACTGCGCGTCCGGATGGACGCGGTGATCGCCGGCGGCATCGCCCCCGATCGTCTGATCATCGACCCGGGCCTCGGCTTCGCCAAGGACACCGCCCACGATCTCGCGCTGCTCGCCCACCAGGCCGAGCTGCGGACACTGGGCAGGCCCGTGCTGATCGCCGCCTCCCGCAAGCGGTTCCTCGGCCGCGTGCTCGCCGCCGGGGGCCCGCCGCCGCCCGCCCGCGAACGGGACGCCGCCACGGCCGCCGTCTCGGCGATCGCCGCGCACGAGGGCGCCTGGGCGGTACGGGTGCACGAGGTACGCGCCACCGCCGACGCCGTCCGGCTGGCGCGCGCCGTCGAGGGCGCGCGGTGAAGGGCGTGCCCGGCGGCACCGACCAGGAACAGGTCGACGCCCTCAACACGGCTCTCTACGAGGCGATGGAGCGCGGCGACCTAGACGCGCTGTCCGGGCTCTGGCTGGACGGCGACAACCCCGGTATCAGCTGTGTCCACCCCGGCTGGCCGGTGCTCACGGGCCGCGGCGAGGTGCTGCGCTCGTATGCGCTGATCATGGCCAACACCGAGTACATCCAGTTCTTCCTCACGGATGTGGTGGTGACCGTCGCGGGCGACACCGCCCTGGTGACCTGTACCGAGAACATCCTCAGCGGCGGACCGGCCGAGGAGAGCGGCGCGCTCGGCCCGCTCGTCGGCCAGCTGGTCGTCGCCACCAACGTGTTCCGCCGCGCCCCCGACGGCTGGCGGATCTGGTCCCACCACGGGTCCCCCGTGCTGGCCGAGACCGACGACGACCAGGACGACGAGACTCCCGGCTGAGCGGGTGGGCGACGGACGCCGAGTGGGTAGGCCACAGGTAGCAGGCCGATACCGGCACGTCCCGCGCGCCGCCGGAACCGCCGTGGCCCTTCACACGCCACGGCCGGGCCCCACGGACAGGCTCTGTCGGTGCCCGCGAGTAGATTCGACCGGGGGGAGCGGGCCGACCGTACGCGGCACGTTCCGCCGTTGACCGACCGACGACAGCAGGAGTGATTCGCGTGGACCGTCTCGCGCTGCGCGGCCTCAAGGCCCGTGGGCACCATGGTGTCTTCCCCCACGAGCGCGAGCAGGGGCAGACCTTCATCGTCGATCTGGTGATGAGTCTCGACACCCGCCCCGCCGCCGCCGGTGACGACCTGGAGCGGACCGTCCACTACGGCGTGGTGGCCGAGGAGGTCGTGGCCGTCGTGACGGGTGAGCCGGTCGACCTGATCGAGACGCTTGCCGAGCGCATCGCGGAGCAGTGTCTGAAGCACGACGCTGTCGAGGAGGTCGAGGTGACGGTGCACAAGCCGGACGCGCCGATCACGGTGCCCTTCGACGACGTGACTCTCACGATCACCCGGAGCCGAGCATGAACCCTCAGAGCGACCCGACCGTCCAGCCGGTACCGGCCTCGGTGGTGGCACAGGTCGACGCGGCGGACATCACCCTGTCCAACCCGAAACACGCGGTGATCAGCCTCGGTTCCAACCTCGGGAACCGCCTGGAGACCCTCCAGGGCGCCGTCGACGCGCTGGAGGACACCCCCGGTCTGCGGGTCAAGGCGGTCTCCCCCGTGTACGAGACGGTGCCGTGGGGTGTCGAACCGGGCTCCCAGCCCTCGTACTTCAACGCGATCGTCGTCGTGAAGACCACACTGCCGCCCGCCTCGCTGCTGGAGCGCGCGCAGGCGGTCGAGGAGGCGTTCAACCGGGTCCGGGTGGAGCGCTGGGGGCCGCGCACGATCGACGTCGACATCGTGGCGTACGCGGACGTCGTCTCGGACGACCCGGTGCTCACCCTGCCGCACCCGCGCGCCCATCAGCGGGCGTTCGTGCTGGTGCCCTGGCACGACGTGGAGCCCGAGGCGCTGCTGGCCGGCCGGGGCACGGTCGCCGAGCTGCTCGCCGCCGTCGAGCGGCAGGGCGTGGAACCTCGCACGGACCTGGAACTCCGCCTGCCCGAGTAGTCGTTAGTCTCTGCGAACCACGAACCACCGGCACGAATCTTGAACCGCCGGTACGAATCTCGAAAACGCACACGAACACGAATCAATCCATCGATCCGTCGGACGGCATGTCGATCGGCCGGCCGACGGGCGGGGCCGCGCCGGGTGTACGGCCGCGGACCCGGGCACGGGTGAAGGGCGGGCTCTCGCGGTGACGCAGTTGCGGATCAGGGTTCTGGCAGGCGTCTTCGCCGTGGCCGGGGTGCTCTCGTGGGCCGGGGCCCGCCTCTGGGACTCGCTCGGGACGCTGCCCGCCGTGCCCCTCGCCGCGCCCATCGTCCTCGCGCTGATCGCCGCGGTGCTCGCCGCGACGGCGCTCTCGCTGCGGTCCCGGCTGCGCGCCCAGCGCGAGCGCCGGCCGGGCGCCAAGGGTGTGGATCCGCTGATGGCGGCGCGCGCGGTCGTTTTCGGCCATGCCAGCGCGCTGGTCGCGGCGCTGGTCGCCGGGATGTACGGCGGGACGGGCGTCTTCCTGCTCGGCTTCCTGGACATGCCCGCCCGGCGGGACCAGGCGTACTACGCGGGGGCCTCGGTGGTCGCGGGCATCGCCGTGATAGCCGCCGCGTTCTTCCTGGAGCGGGTGTGCAAGCTGCCCGGCGGACCGGACGACGAGGGGCACCCCACCGCCCGCGCCTGACGGCCGGCCCCCGGTCCGGTCCTTCGACAACGGCGGTGGGTCAGCGCGGGTCAGCGCGGGTCAGCGCGGGTCAGCGGGTCAGCGCGGGTCAGCGCGGGTCAGCGGGCCAGCGCGGGTCAGCGCGGGTCAGCGCGGGTCAGCGCGGGTCAGCGGGCCATGATCAGGGTCATCGCCTCGTTGCGGGTCGCCGGGTCGCGCAGCTGACCCCGTACCGCCGAGGTGATCGTCTTGGCACCGGGCTTGCGCACCCCGCGCATGGACATGCACATGTGCTCGCACTCCACGACGACGATCACACCGCGCGGCTCCAGGATCTTCATCAGCGAATCGGCGATCTGCGTGGTCAGCCGCTCCTGGACCTGCGGTCTGCGGGCGTACACGTCCACCAGCCGCGCCAGCTTGGACAGCCCGGTGATCTTCCCGTCCGCCGAGGGGATGTACCCGACGTGCGCGGAACCGTGGAACGGCACCAGATGGTGCTCGCAGGAACTCTGCACCTGGATGTCCTTCACCAGGACCATCTCGTCGTGGCCGATGTCGAACGTCGTCGTCAGCACGTCCTCGGGCCGCTGCCACAGCCCGGCGAATATCTCCCGGTACGAGCGGGCGACCCGGCCCGGAGTCTCGCGCAGCCCCTCCCGGTCCGGGTCCTCGCCGACCGCGATCAGCAGTTCCCGTACGGCGTTCTCGGCCCGCTTCTCGTCGAACTCGCCGATCACACCCTCGCCGTCCAGCTTCACGGGGTTGGTCATCTGGGCCTCGTTCCTCTGCCGTTCCACGCGCGGCAACGGGAATGCCGCGCCCCCTCAGGCTAAGACCTGTGGGGCGCGGCATCCATTCCGGGCCTGGTGAGACGCTTGGATCAGCTCTCCGGACGCTCCTCCGGAACGGCCTCGGTGGCCGAGTCGCCCGTCGTGCCGGGAAGCGCGCCGTTGGTGCCGGCCGCACCGTTGGTGAGGGCCAGCTCCTTCGGCGAGAGCACCGGCGGACGCGTCGACGGCGTACGCAGCGAGGAGCCGGTCCACGCCGGGCGGGCCGGGCGGCGCACGATCGTCGAGAAGATCTCGGCGATCTGCTCCTTGTTGAGCGTCTCCTTCTCCAGCAGCGCGAGGACCAGGTTGTCGAGAACGTCTCGGTTCTCGACCAGGATCTCCCACGCCTCGTTGTGCGCGGCCTCGATCAGCTTCTTGACTTCTTCGTCGACCAGCGCGGCGACCTCTTCCGAGTAGTCGCGCTGGTGGCCGACCTCACGTCCGACGAACGGCTCGGTGTTGTCGCCACCGAACTTGATCGCGCCGAGCCGCTCGGTCATGCCGTACTGCGTGACCATGGCCCGCGCCGTCGCCGACGCCTTCTCGATGTCGTTGGCCGCGCCGGTGGTCGGGTCGTGGAAGACCAGTTCCTCCGCCGCGCGCCCGCCCATCATGTAGGCCAGCTGGTCGAGCATCTCGTTGCGCGTGGTCGAGTACTTGTCCTCGTCCGGCAGGACCATCGTGTAGCCGAGGGCCCGGCCCCGGGACAGGATCGTGATCTTGTGCACCGGGTCGGAGTTCGGAGACGCCGCCGCTACCAGGGCGTGGCCGCCCTCGTGGTAGGCGGTGATCTTCTTCTCCTTCTCGGACATGATCCGGGTCCGCTTCTGCGGGCCCGCCACGACGCGGTCGATGGCCTCGTCCAGCGAGTGGTTGTCCACGAGCTTCTTGTCGCTGCGCGCGGTGAGGAGCGCCGCCTCGTTCAGCACGTTCGCCAGGTCGGCGCCGGTGAAGCCGGGCGTACGACGGGCGACGGCACCGAGGTCCACGTCCGGGGCGACCGGCTTGCCCTTCTGGTGGACCTTGAGGATCGCCAGCCGGCCCTGCATGTCCGGGCGGTCGACCGCGATCTGGCGGTCGAAGCGTCCGGGGCGCAGCAGCGCCGGGTCGAGGATGTCGGGCCGGTTCGTGGCGGCGATCAGGATGACGCCGCCCTTCACGTCGAAGCCGTCCATCTCGACCAGCAGCTGGTTGAGGGTCTGCTCGCGCTCGTCGTGGCCACCGCCGAGGCCCGCGCCGCGGTGCCGGCCGACGGCGTCGATCTCGTCGACGAAGACGATCGCCGGGGCGTTCGCCTTGGCCTGCTCGAAGAGGTCACGCACCCGGGAGGCACCGACACCGACGAACATCTCGACGAAGTCGGAACCGGAGATCGAGTAGAACGGGACGCCCGCCTCACCGGCGACCGCGCGGGCGAGCAGCGTCTTGCCCGTACCGGGCGGGCCGTAGAGCAGCACACCCTTCGGGATCTTGGCGCCGACCGCCTGGAACTTCGCGGGCTCCTGGAGGAACTCCTTGATCTCGTGGAGTTCCTCGACGGCCTCGTCCGATCCCGCGACGTCGGCGAACGTCGTCTTGGGGGTGTCCTTGGTGATGAGCTTGGCCTTGGACTTCCCGAACTGCATGACCCGGGAGCCGCCGCCCTGCATCTGGTTCATCAGGAAGAGGAAGACCACGACGATGAGGATGAACGGGATCAGGGAGAGCAGTACGGAGAAGAACGGGCTCTGCTTGGAGGGCGAGATCGTGTAGCCCTGCTTGATGTCGCCGCTCTCGAATTTGCTCTGTAGCTTCTCGGCCAGGCGCGAGCCCTGGGAACCGATGTAGCTGGCCTGTACCTTGTCTCCGCCCTGGACCTTGGTGCCGTCCTTGAGGTCGATCTTGATGATCTGTTCGTCGCCTGTGGTCAGCTTGACCTGGTCGACCTGGTTCTTGTCGATCGCCCGGACGACCTCGCCGGTGTCCACCGTCTTGTAGCCGCCGGACGAGCCGACGACCTGCATCAACACGACCACGGCGAGGACGGCCAGCACGATCCACATGACCGGCCCACGGAAGTATCGCTTCACGTCCATCCATACGGAGCGAGAACGCCCCGTCCCTCCTGCCCGTAGGTAAATGCCGCTGTGAGAAAAGACTGTTCTTCGGACCGTACCCCAGCATTGTCACCCGCGACCGCACGGGACTGGCGGTAAACCGGTCTTCCCCTGCTCCAACGGCGGGCGGGGGGCGCGGGTTCCCGTTCCGTTCCGCCGGGCCGGGCCGCCGGCTCAGCCGCCGTAGACATGGGGGGCGAGTGTGCCGACGAATGGAAGATTGCGGTACTTCTCCGCGTAATCGAGGCCATAGCCGACGACGAACTCATTCGGAATGTCGAAACCGATCCATTTCACATCGATCGCGACCTTTGCGGCATCCGGCTTACGGAGCAGCGTGCAGACTTCCAGCGAGGCCGGTTCGCGCGAGCCGAGATTCGACAGCAGCCACGAGAGCGTGAGGCCCGAGTCGATGATGTCCTCGACGATCACGACGTGTCTGCCCTTGATGTCGGTGTCCAGGTCCTTGAGGATCCTGACCACACCGGACGACTGGGTCCCGGCCCCGTACGAGGACACGGCCATCCAGTCCATCGTCACGGGCGTGGACAGCGCGCGCGCCAGGTCCGCCATCACCATCACGGCGCCCTTGAGGACGCCGACGAGAAGGACGTCCCTGCCCGCGTACTCCGCGTCGATCTTCGCGGCCAGTTCGACCAGCTTGGCGTCGATTTCTTCCTTGGTGATGAGCACCGACTTGAGGTCGGCGCCCATGTCCTTGTGGTCCACCCGCATCACTTTCGTTGTCGGCCAGGAGGCCGGAACTCGCCGCCCGGGAGACACAGCCGTCGTGCGTCAGCGCTTCAGCCCTGCCGAATGACCAGTCTGCCACCCTGCCGCTGGGCCTCGACGCGGCCCGGCAGGTTGATGGCTCCCTGGCCTCTCCAGCCCGTGATCAGGCGGTCGACCTCCTCGATGTGCCGGGCGAAGAGCGACCCGGCGGGCGCCCCGGCGACAACGGCGGCCCGTCGCAGCACACGGCGCCGGACGGCGGGCGGCAGAGCGGACAGCTTGGCGCATTCCAGTTGCCCCGCGTCGTCCCGTACGGCCGACTCGGCGTCGGCGGCCCAGGCGTCGAGTGCGTCGGCGTCGTCACGGGAGAGCTGGGCCGTACGGGCCAGGGCCTCGACCACGCCCTTGCCGAGCGCCTTCTCCAGCGCGGGCAGCCCCTCGTGGCGCAGTCGCGAACGGGTGTACGCCGGGTCGGCGTTGTGCGGGTCGTCCCAGACCGGGATCGCCTGGACGAGGCACGCCTTGCGGGCGGTCTGCCGGTCGAGCTGGAGGAAGGGGCGGCGGTAGCGCCCGGTGGCGCCGGAGACGGGGGCCATCCCGGAGAGCGAGCGGATGCCGGAGCCGCGCGCCAGACCGAGCAGAACGGTCTCGGCCTGGTCGTCGCGGGTGTGGCCGAGCAGGACGGCGGCGGCGCCGTGCCGCTCGGCGGCGGCGTCCAGGGCTGCGTACCGCGCGTCGCGGGCGGCGGCCTCGGGCCCTCCGTCACGGCCGACGGTCACGGCGACGGACTCGACGGGGTCGAGCCGCATGGCGGCGAGCCGGGTGACGACTTCGGCGGCGCGGAGGTCGGAGCCGGGCTGGAGGCCGTGGTCGACGGTGACGGCGCCCGCGCGGACGGAGAGTTTGCGGGCCTCGAAGGCGAGGGCGGAGGCGAGCGCCATGGAGTCGGCGCCTCCGGAGCAGGCGACGAGCACCAGCGGCCGGCCGTCGTCGATGGGGGGACGGGAGCTCTCGGCGCCGGAGACCGCGAGGTCGGGACGCGCGCTGTCGGCCTGTCCGGCGTCGGGCCGTTCGATGTCGGGCCGTTCGATGTCGGGGCTCGCGACGCCGGGACGTACGCGGAGGGCCTGTTGGGTGTGCTCGGTGATGATGTCGTGGAGTACGCGGCGGACCGCCAGGCGTATCGCCGCGACCGCAGGATGGGGACCCATGTCCGGTGCCCTTCGTGATGTGTTCGGGGGGGGGTGCCTCGGTCGGAGTAGGGACGGGGCTCAGTCACACAGAGTGCGTCGATGGTGACAGAGCCGAGCCGTTCCCCGAGCATTGCACGCCTGCCCACCGCCCACGGTCCCTCGGATGGGTGATGCTGTCCCATTCCGGTGGACACCTGAAGACGTCGGCGCCGGGCAACGGGGCCGCGTCGTCTCCTCCTTGGGAGGCTCGTCGGCCCCGTGCCGCCGCGGGTCCCGCGCCCTGACTAGGAGTCGGCCTTGCGGTGCACCCGTGCGATCCAGTCCGCCGGCTTGGCGATTTCCGCCTTCGTGGGAAGGGTGTTGGGGGATGTCCAGACGCGGTTGAAGCCGTCGATGCCGACCTCGTCCACCACGGCCCGTACGAAACGCTCCCCGTCCCGGTACTGCCGCAGCTTCGCGTCCAGACCCAGCAGCCTCCGCAGCGCCTGGTCGAGGCGGCTGGCGCCCTTGGCCCGGCGCTGCTGGAACTTCTCACGGATCTCGGCCACCGAGGGGACGACCTGCGGTCCGACCCCGTCCATCACATAGTCGGCGTGGCCTTCGAGCAGCGACATGACGGCGGTCAGCCGGCCCAGGATCTCCTTCTGGCCGGGGGTCTGCACCAGCTCGACCAGGCTCCGGCCGTCCTCGCTCTCCTCGCCCTCGGGGCGGCTGCCGGTGAGCGACTGGGCCGCCTCCCGGAGGCGTTCCACCACGGTCGAGGGGTCGACGTCGGTCTCCTGGAGGAATGACTGGATCTCGCCCTCCAGGTGGTCGCGCAGCCACGGCACCCCGGTGAACTGGGTGCGGTGGGTCTCCTCGTGGAGACAGACCCAGAGCCTGAAGTCGTGCGGGTCGACCTCCAGTTCGCGCTCGACGTGCACGATGTTCGGCGCGACCAGCAGCAGTCGGCCACCGCCGCCGTCGCTCGACGGGAGGTCGCGGCTCGGCGGGGCGAACGTCTCGTACTGGCCGAGAACGCGCGAGGACAGGAACGACAGCAGCATGCCCAGCTCGACGCCGGTCACCTTGCCGCCCACGGCGCCGAGGACGGCGCCGCCCGCCGAGTTGGACCGGCGGTCCTGCATCTTTTCGAGGAGTGGCTTCATCAGCTCGCGGAAGCCCGCGACGTTCGCCTTGACCCAGCCGGCCCGGTCCACGACCAGGACCGGGGTGTCCGGTGGCTCGTGGCCTTCCGGGATCATCCGGGTGAAGGCGCGCACGTGCTGCTCGGCCGCCTTGGCGTGCCGCCGCAGCTCGGCGACGATCTCGCGGGCCTCGTCCCGGCTCACTTCCGGTCCCGGCCGCGCGAGACGGGTCGCGGTCGCCACCGCGAGATTCCAGTCCACCATCTCGGCCCCACCGATGCTCGTCATGTGTCAACCGTACGTGCTCGGGCCTGAAGGCGGTGAGGTGTGGGACGGGGCGTCCCGGGTCGGGGCGGCCCGCCGCCGGTGGCCGCGGCGGCCCGTGGCCGCGCGGGGACGGGGGACGGTCAGGAGACGAGTTCCGCCGAGAGGTGGTCGAGCGCGCGTTGGGCCGTATCGGGGGTCGGGGCCTTCTCCGCCAGGAAGGCGAAGGCGAGGAGCCGTCCGCCGGGGCCGACGACCGTGCCCGCGAGTGAGTTCACGCCGGTCAGGGTGCCTGTCTTGGCGCGGATCAGACCGCTGCCGGTGGTCGCGTCGGCGTCGGTGAAGCGGCCCTGGAGGGTGCCGCTGAATCCCGCCACCGGCAGGCCGGTGAGGACGGGTCGCAGCTCGGGCCGGTCCGGGTGGGCCGCGCGGGCGAGCAGCGCCGTGAGGAGGTGGGTGGTGATCCGGTCGTGGCGGTTGAGTCCGCTGCCGTCGCGCAGGAGCGAGCCGGCGACGGGGAGCTTCTGCTCCGTCAGCTCCGCCTGGACGGCCTGCTGGGCGCCCGCGAAGCTCGCGGGTCTGCCCCGTTCGATCGCGGTCTGCCGCACCAGCGACTCGGCGATGTCGTTGTCGCTGTTCGTCAGCATCCGCTCGACCAGGGCGGAGACGGGACGGGAGTACGTCACGGCCAGCCGGTCGGCGTTCTGCGGCGCGGTGCCCTTGGCCGGGGTCCTGGAGACGGTGAGGCCGCGTTCGCGCAGCTGGGCGGCGAAGACGTCGGCGGCGTCGCCCGCCGGGTCGCCGCTGCGTGGTGCCGGGCCGCCGAAGGAGTCGGCGGCGGAGTCGTCCAGGCGCCCCTGGCCGGCCATCAGGGCGGTGACGGGGGCGATGTTGTCGTTGGGGCCGATCGGGTGCTCGCGCGCCCCGGAGTAGAGGGAGACGTCGAAGCGGAGGGTGACCCGGTGCACGCCCCGGTCGCGCAGGGCGCGGGCGGTGTCCCTGGCGAGGGTGCCCAGGCGGTCGCGGTCGAGGGTGGCGTCGCCGCCGCCGACGAGGGTGATCACGGTCGGGGCCTCGGCGCCCGGCTTCGGGTCGGGGGCCGTACCTCTGTCGCCCTTGGGGGCCGTGGGGTTCTTGGGTGCGGTCCCGTCACCGCTCCCGCCGTCGCCCTCGTCGGTCTTGCTCCCGTCGATCTTGTCGCTCTTGTGCTTGTCGTCGGTGGTGCCCTTGGCGGTGACCACGGTCGTCGGGATGCGGTGGTCGGGGCCGAGCGCGGAGAGCGCGGCGACCGCCGTGGCGATCTTGATGGTGGAGGCCGGGGTCATCGGCCGGTCGGCACGCTCCCCGAACAGCTGCTTGCCCGTGGCGACATCGACCACCGACGCCGCCGGGGCCGGCCCCAGGTCCGGGGAGTCCAGCAGCGGCCCGAGGCTCTTCCGGAGGTCGGCCGGGAGCCCGGCGCTCGCCGACAGGGACTCGGCAGGCGCGCCCAGTTCCTTCAGCACACCGGCGGCGCTGGGCGCGGGCGCCGGGGTGCGCGGGCGCCCGGCCCCGTGAGGTGCGCCACCTGTCCGTCCCTGGGCGGCGGCCCAGTCCCGCTCGGCCTTACGCTGGCCGGAGTCCCAGGGGCCGGCCAGGGCCACCGCCCCGGCCGCCAGCACCAGGCCGAGCACGGCGGAACCCGCCGTGAGCTGCCACACTTTCGGCTCAAGCACGCTTGACCAGCCCCTTTCGCGATCACACAGCTGCGTGGGGGACACTTAATCACCGCGCGTCCCGACGAGCACGGTGCCCCGGCCAGCGATGGCCGATCCTGCGCGGCCCCGGGGTCGGCCCCGGTGACGTGCGGCAGGTACCACCGACAGCAGCATCACCGACATCTGTGTTGATCATGGAGGAGCCACCCGTGGAGTTCGACGTCACCATCGAGATCCCTAAGGGTTCGCGAAACAAGTACGAGGTGGACCACGAGACCGGCCGGATCCGCCTTGACCGTCGTCTCTTCACCTCGACCAGCTACCCGGCCGACTACGGCTTCGTGGAGAACACGCTCGGCGAGGACGGCGACCCGCTGGACGCGCTGGTCATCCTGGACGAGCCGACGTTCCCCGGCTGCCTCATCAAGTGCCGCGCGATCGGCATGTTCCGGATGACGGACGAGGCCGGTGGCGACGACAAGCTGCTGTGCGTCCCCGCCTCGGACCCGCGCGTGGAGCACCTGCGGGACATCCACCACGTCTCGGAGTTCGACCGTCTGGAGATCCAGCACTTCTTCGAGGTCTACAAGGACCTGGAGCCCGGCAAGTCGGTCGAGGGCGCGGACTGGGTGGGCCGCGCCGAGGCGGAGGCCGAGATCGAGGCGTCGTACAAGCGCCTGGAGGCGCAGGGCGGCGCGCACTGAGCGCGGATCACAGGGATTGCGGCCGACCGTCCCCGCGGGGCGGCCGGCAAGGACGAGCGGCGGACGGCGGCACCGGAGGGTGCGCCGTCCGCCGCTCGCGTGTGCCCACGTCAGGGGCCGTGGCAGGGATGGCCATACTGAACCGGATGTCCGTGCGAACGTTGCCGGAGCGGCACGTACGACAGTGGGCGGACACCTACGACAGTGAGCGAGGACGAGCACAGTGGTGGCCGAGCGGGACGAGGCGCAGGACCGTAAGCCTTTGTCCGACGAGGCGCACAGCGCCTTCAGCGCGCCGTCCGGGACGGACCGGGTGTCCGTGCGCGAGGACGACAGCCCCACCTCGGAATTCGCCGTCCCGCGCGGGCTGAGCGCGGAGAGCACCCAGGAGACCGACCGGTCGGCGTTCGACCCGCCGCAGACCTACCGGGCACGGCGGTCGCCCCCGGCGTTCACGCCCGCGGAGGGTGTGCCCGTCGTCCGGCTGACGAAGGACGCGCCCTGGCAGGACCGGATGCGCACGCTGCTGCGGATGCCGGTCGGGGACCGGCCGGTGGCGGAGATCGTGCAGCGGCACGACGACGGCGGGCCCGCCGTGCCACGCGTGCTCGACCTGACGCTGCGTATCGGGGAGCTGCTGCTGGCGGGCGGCGAGGGCGCCGAGGACGTCGAGGCGGCGATGTTCGCGGTGAGCCGCGCGTACGGCCTCGACCGCTGCGAGCCGAACGTCACCTTCACGCTGCTGTCGATCTCGTACCAGCCCTCGCTGGTGGACGACCCGGTGTCGGCCAGCCGTACGGTACGCAGGCGGGGCACCGACTACACGCGTCTGGCGGCCGTCTACACGCTGGTCGACGACATCACCACCGAGAACACGGACATCACGCTGGAGGAGGCGTACCGGCGGCTGGCGGAGATCCGGCGGAACCGGCACCCCTACCCCGGCTGGGTGCTGACCCTGGCGAGCGGGGTGCTGGCCGGGTCGGCGTCGGTGCTGGTCGGCGGTGACGCGGTGGTGTTCGTCGCGGCGACGCTCGGCGCGATGCTGGGCGACCGGCTGGCGTGGCTGTGCGCGGGGCGCGGGCTGCCGGAGTTCTACCAGTTCGTCGCCGCCGCGATGCCCCCGGCGCTGATCGGGGTGGCGCTGACACTGGCCGGGTCGGCGCTGCACTGGGAGGGCCGGCCTTCCGCCGTGATCACCGGTGGGCTGTTCGCGCTGCTGCCGGGGCGGGCCCTGGTGGCGGGTGTGCAGGACGGGCTGACCGGCTACTACATCACCGCCGCCGCACGGCTCCTCGAAGTCATGTACTTCTTCATCGCGATCGTGACGGGTGTGCTGATCGCGCTGTATCTGGGGGTCCAGCTGGACGCCCAGCTCGACCCGGACGCGGCGCTCCAGGCCGGTGAGGGACGGCCGTTGCTCCAGATCGGCGCGGCGGTGGTGCTGAGCGCGACCTTCGCGGTCCTGCTCCAGCAGGAACGTTCCACCGTGCTGATCGTCTCGCTGAACGGGGGCGTGGCCTGGACCGTCTACGGGGCGATGCATGTCACGGGCGGCATCTCGTCGGTGGCGGCGACGGCGGTGGCCGCCGGTGTGGTGGGGCTTTTCGGGCAGTTGCTGTCCCGCTACCGGTTCGCCTCGGCCCTGCCGTACGTCACGGCCGCGATCGGCCCGCTGCTGCCCGGTTCGGCGACGTACTTCGGTCTGCTCGGGCTGGCGCAGAACCATGTGGACGCCGGGCTGGCGTCGCTCTCGAAGGCCGCCGCGCTGGCCCTGGCGATCGCCATCGGGGTGAACTTCGGGGGCGAGATATCCCGGCTGTTCCTGAAGGTGCCGGGCCAGGGCCGGGGGTCGAGCCGCCGCGCGGCCAAGCGGACACGCGGCTTCTGACCGGGTCCGGCGAGGCGCGGGCCCGGCTCCGGTGAGCCGTGGGTGCCACGGCCGCCCGGAGCACCGGGAGAGGACGGGCCGTACGCCTCAGCGGCGGGCGTGGCGTCCGCGCGGCGGACCCTCCGGGTCGTCCGGGTCGTTCGATGTGCCGAAGGCGTCCCACTCGCCGGGCGCGCCGTACGCGGGCGGAGCCCCGTGGGGGTCCCGGCCGCCCGGGGCGCCGTACGCCTGGGGACTGCCGAGCGCCTGGGTGTCGCCGTACGGGTCGCGGTCGGCGGGCGGCGGCGCGTACGGCCGGGGCGCGCCGTACGGGTCGCGGGTGACGCGCAGCTGCTGGGTCTCGAAGTCGCGCGGCGCCTGGGGGTGCCCGGGGCCGGCGGGCGGCAGGTGCCCCTCGGGCCGCGCGGGGGCGGCGGGCTCGCCCGTGGCGGCGGCCTTCTTCGAGTGGGAACGCGCCCTCATGAACTCGATCACGATCGGCAGCACCGAGAGCAGCACGATCAGGATCAGGATCATCTCGATGTTCTTGTGCACGAACTCGATCTTGCCGAGCGCGGCGCCGAGCAGGGTGACGCCCGCGCCCCAGAGAACGCCGCCGATGATGTTGAACGTGACGAACGAGCGGTAGTTCATCCGGCTGACGCCCGCGATGATCGGTGTGAACGTCCGCACGATGGGCACGAAGCGCGCCAGCACCAGCGACTTGGGGCCGTACTTCTCGAAGAAGTCGTGCGCCTTCTCGACGTTCTCCTGCTTGAAGAACTTGGAGTCGGGGCGCTTGAAGAGCGACGGTCCGACCTTGCGGCCGAAGAGATAACCGACCTGGTCGCCGATGATCGCCGCGAGGACGATCAGTGTGCAGACGAGCCACAGCGGCCGGTCGAGCGTGCCGGCCGTCACCAGCAGGCCGGTGGTGAAGAGCAGCGAGTCGCCCGGCAGGAAGAAGCCGATGAGCAGGCCGGATTCGGCGAACACGATGACCAGGACACCGATCAGCCCGAAGGTCCCGATCAGATAGTCGGGGTCGAGCCAGCTCGGTCCGAGCGCAAGGGTTGTCACGAGGTCCGGGCTCCTGAAATCGGTGGTCGGTCGTTCGTCGGAATCGGCCGTCGCCACGTCGGCGTGTCCAGCCGCCGTCGACGGTCGTCGGCTGCCCAAAGCTATCAACGCTCCACCGCTGCTTGAGGTTCCACCCGGTCCGCCCGCCTCCGGTCAGGCCCCGGCCGGTCCGGGAGCGCACGGTTCGATGGGGGATTTTGCCTTATTTGTGCCACTACGGTGTGCGCGTGGCCCCTGACGTTCCGTCCACCCCGTCCGCTCCGTCCGGCTCCCCCGACCCGGACGCCTCAGCCGCCTTGTCCGGCCCGGCCGCCCCGGCCGTATCGTCCGTTTCCGGGCGGACGCTTCTCCCGCTGATCCTCCCCTCGCTGCTCGTCGGCGTGGTCGCGAGTCTCGTCCTGCTCGGCGTGAGCGAGCTGGCCGAACTGCTGGAACACGTGCTCTGGCGGACGCTCCCCGACGCGCTCGGGGTCGGCCGCCACTCCTCGCTGTGGATGATCGTGGTGCTGACGGCGACCGGTCTCGCGGTGGGACTCGCCGTACGGCACGTGTACGGGCACGGCGGCCCCGACCCCGCCACGACAGGGCTCGTCGACCCCCCGATGGCGCCCGGCATCGTGCCCGGACTGCTGCTCGTCACCGGTCTGGCGCTGGCGGGCGGGGTGAGCCTGGGGCCGGAGAACCCGATCACGGCGGCCAACATCGCCCTCGCGTACTGGCTCGGCCGCCGGGCCGCGCCCGGCGCCCCGGCGGAGCTGTGGGTGTCACTGGCCGCCGCCGGGACGGTCGGGGCGCTCTTCGGCACGCCCGTGGCCGCCGCGCTGATCCTCACGGAGACCTTCGCGACCCGTCCGGGGCCGGGCTCGCTCTGGGACAAGCTGTTCGGGCCGCTGATCGCCGCCGGGGCCGGCGGGCTGACCACCGTACTGATCGACCATCCGACCTTCGACCTCGCGCTGCCCGACCATCCGGGCGCCCGCTGGAGCGACGCCCTGGCCGCGCTTGTCATCACACCGGTCGCGGCGGCCCTGGGGATGGCCGCCGTGTACGCCTTCCCGTACGTCCACCGCGCCTTCCGGCGCCTCGGGCATCCCGTACTCGCCCTGACGGCGGGCGGGTTGCTGCTCGGGCTGCTGGGGGCGCTCGGCGGCTACCTCACGCTGTTCAAGGGGCTTGACGAGGTGAAGACGCTGGCCGCCGACCCGGACGGCTGGTCGGCGGGGCAGTTCGCGGCGATGGCGGTGGTGAAGACGGTCGCGCTGGTGGTCGCGGGGGCGTGCGGCTTCCGGGGCGGGCGTATCTTCCCGTCGGTCTTCATCGGGGTCGCGCTCGGGCTGTGCGCCCACGCGCTGGTGCCCGGCGCGCATGTGACCGTGGCGGTCGTCTGCGGGGTGCTCGGGGTGCTGCTGGCGGTGACCCGGCAGGGCTGGCTGAGCCTGTTCACGGCGGCCGTGCTGGCCGCGGACCCGAATCTGCTGCCGCTGCTGTGCGTGGCCACCCTGCCCGCGTGGCTGCTGGTGACCGGGCGGCCCCGTATGCAGCTCGACGCGGGGGGCACGGCGCTGCGGTGAGGGGGAGGGGGCGTGCCGGGTGGCGGGTGGCGGGTGGCGGGACGCTCGCGTCGGGCGACGCAGGGCGCGCGGGACGCGTGGGACGGACGCGGCGGCGCGGGCGGGCGCGGCGCGGTGACGGGTGTCGGGCGGGCGCTCGGGCGGCGTGACCGGCGGACCCGCCGGACCCCCCGACCGGACGCCGCCGAACGGACGCCCGGCGAGCCGGTGGGCCGTTTTGTCCGTATCGTCGCGCCTGACGTCCCCTGCTACGGCGGCCCGTGTCCGCCGGGGCGGCGTCCGCCACCGCGGCTCCACCCACCGCACCGCCGACCCCGCCGAGGTAGTCACCATGTCCACGTCCGTGAACGTCGCCGTCATCTACTACTCCGCCACCGGCACCCTCGCCACGATGGCCCGCGCCCTCGCCGACGACGCCGAGACGGCGGGAGCGACCGTACGGCTCCGCCGGGTCGCCGAGCTGGCTCCCCGCACGGCGATCGAGCAGAACCCGGCCTGGGTCGCCAACATCGAGGCGACCGCGGGCATCGCCGAGGCGACACCCGACGACGTGCGCTGGGCGGACGCCGTGATCTTCGGCTCGCCCACCCGGTTCGGCAATGTCGCGGCGCAGCTCAAGCAGTTCCTGGACACGCTCGGCGGCCTCTGGCAGGAAGGCGCGCTCGCCGACAAGGTCTACAGCGGCTTCACCGCGTCGGCGACCCCGCACGGCGGCCAGGAGACGACGCTGGTGGCGCTGTACAACTCGGTCCACCACTTCGGCGGCATCATCGTGGCGCCCGGCTACACGGACGCGTCGAAGTTCGTCGACGGCAATCCGTACGGCACCTCGCACATCGCCGGCCAGGGCGACCTGCCGGTGAACGAGCAGACACTGACCGCCGCCCGTGTCCAGGCCGAGCGGGTCGTGAAGTTCACCCGGGCCATCAAGACGGGGCTCGCCGGCTGAGTCGGCGGAGGACGGGGGACGCCGCCGGTTTCCGAAGGGTTCCGACCGGTTCCGACGGCGCGACACCGCAGAATCCCGGCTCCCGGAGCCCGGTTCCCGGAGCCCACGACACCACGCAGACAGGGGAAGCGATGTCACTCCAGCACGGCGGACAGGGCGGCGACGGCGGCGCCGTGCGAGGCCCGGCCGACGATCCGGCGCAGGAACAGACCGAGCGGCGCCGGCTCTCCCTCAACCCCTTCTTCGGCGAGGCCGACCCGACCAGCGGCATGTCCTCCGCCCCGCCCACGCACCGGCTCCCGGACGGCCCCATGCCCCCGTCCACGGCCTACCAGCTGGTCCACGACGAGCTGATGCTCGACGGCAACTCCCGGCTCAACCTCGCGACGTTCGTCACCACCTGGATGGAGTCCCAGGCCGGGGTGCTGATGGCGGAGTGCCGCGACAAGAACATGATCGACAAGGACGAGTACCCGCGTACCGCCGAACTGGAGAAGCGGTGCGTCACGATGCTCGCCGATCTCTGGAACGCACCCGACCCGTCCACGGCCGTCGGCTGTTCGACCACCGGCTCCAGCGAGGCGTGCATGCTCGCCGGGCTCGCGCTCAAACGCCGCTGGACGGCGCGGAACAAGGACCGCTATCCGGGGAGCGCCCGGCCCAATCTCGTGATGGGCGTCAACGTCCAGGTCTGCTGGGAGAAGTTCTGCAACTTCTGGGAGGTCGAGGCACGCCTCGTTCCCATGGAGGGCGACCGCTTCCACCTCGACCCGAGGGCCGCCGCCGAACTCTGCGACGAGAACACCATCGGCGTCGTCGCCATCCTCGGCTCGACCTTCGACGGCTCGTACGAACCGGTCGCGGACCTCTGCGCCGCCCTCGACTCCCTCCAGGCGCGTTCGGGTCTCGACATCCCGGTCCATGTCGACGGCGCGTCCGGCGCGATGGTCGCGCCCTTCCTGGACGAGGACCTCGTCTGGGACTTCCGGCTGCCGCGCGTCTCCTCGATCAACACCTCCGGCCACAAGTACGGCCTGGTCTACCCGGGCGTCGGCTGGGCGCTGTGGCGTACGCCCGCCGAACTGCCGGACGACCTGGTCTTCCGCGTCAACTACCTGGGCGGGGAGATGCCCACCTTCGCGCTGAACTTCTCCCGGCCCGGCGCGCAGGTGGTCGCCCAGTACTACACGTTCCTGCGGCTCGGCAGGGACGGCTTCCGCGCCGTCCAGCAGGCCGCGCGGGACGTGGCCACGGGGCTGGCCCGGAAGATCGGCGCGATGGACGAGTTCCGGCTGCTCACCAGCGGCGACCAACTGCCCGTCTTCGCCTTCACCACCGCACCCCACGTGACCAACTTCGACGTCTTCGACGTCTCCCGGCGGCTGCGCGAACACGGCTGGCTCCTGCCCGCGTACACCTTCCCGGCCAACCGGGAGGATCTGTCCGTGCTGCGCGTGGTGTGCCGCAACGGGTTCTCGGCGGACCTCGCCGCGCTGCTGCTGGCCGATCTGCGGATGCTGCTGCCGGAACTGCGGCGCCAGCAGCACCCGCTGGACCGGGACAGGTCGGCCGCCACCGCCTTCCACCACTGACCGTCGCGACCGGTGCGACCGGGCGGCGGGCGGCAGGAGGCGGCGGCCTTGGCGCGTACGACCGTCAGCGGCTCAGTCCCCGGAACCGCCGCACCGCGAGCGGGAAGAACAGCGCGGTCAGCGCCACCGGCCACACCACGGCCAGCAGATGCGCGTGCTCCGCCGCCCAGGAACCGGTCAACTGCCCCGGCACGCCCGCCAGATCACGTACCGCGCTCGCCGTCGCCGACAGCGGGTTCCACTCGACCGCCGCCCCCAGCCAGCCCGGCATGGCCTCCGGCGTCGCGAAGGCGTTGGAGAAGAAACCGATCGGCCAGACCAGGATCTGCACCGCCTGCACCATCTCCGGCCGGCCGGCCACCATCGCCAGATGGATGCCGAGCCAGAGCATCGCGAAGCGCAGCAGAAGCAGCAGCCCCACCGCTCCCAGCAGTGCGGCGGCTCCGCCGTGCCAGCGCCAGCCGAGCAGATGGCCGACCCCGATCATCACGAGCAGACTGAGCGCCGACTGCGTCATGTCGGCGGCGCTGCGGCCCACCAGCACCGCCGAGGACGCCATCGGCAGGGACCGGAATCGGTCCACCACCCCCTTGCCGAGGTCCTGGGTGACGGCCAGCATCGTGGCCTCCAGCCCGAAGGCCATGGTCAGCGCCAGCATGCCGGGGACGAGATGGCCGAGATACGCGCCCTCGACGCCCCGTCCCGCGCCCATCAGATAGCCGAACATCAGGAGCAGCATCACCGGGAAGACCAGCCCGACGACCACCTGGACCGGCTGCCGCCGCCAGTGGGCCAGCTCCCGCCGGGTCATGGTCCAGCTGTCGGTGAGCACCCAGGCGTACGCCGTACTCATACCGTCTCCCTCTCCTGCTGCCGCTCCGGCCGCTCCTGCTTCCGGTCGTCCTTCTCCTGCCGCGACTCCGCCGGGCGTCCGGTCAGCCGCAGGAAGACCTCGTCCAGCGTCGGTCTGCGCACCGCGATGTCCTCGGCCTCGATCCCCGCCGTCTCCAGCGCCTGTACGGCCCCGGTGAGCGCCGCCATCCGGTCGGCGGCGGGCACACCGATCAGCCGGCGGTCCTCGTCCACCGTCGCCCCGTCCCCGAACAGCTCGGCGGCGGCGGCCAGTTGGTCCTGGCGGCGGACGACGACATCGATCCGGTCACCGCCGATCAGCGCCTTGAGCTGGTCCGCCGTCCCCTCGGCGATCACCCGGCCGCCGTCGACGACCGAGATCCGGTCCGCCAACTGGTCGGCCTCCTCCAGATACTGCGTGGTCAGCAGGACGGTCGTACCGCCGCCGACCAGCGAGCGCACGGAGGCCCACACCTCGGCGCGCCCGCGCGGGTCGAGTCCGGTGGTCGGCTCGTCCAGGAAGAGCACCGCCGGATCGGTGATCAGCGAGGCCGCAAGGTCGAGACGGCGCCGCATCCCGCCGCTGTACCGCTTGACCGCCTTGCGGCCGGTGTCGGCGAGCCCGAAGCGCTCCAGCAGTTCACCGGCGCGCGAGGCGGCCCGGCGGGCACCCAGATGGTGGAGCCGGCCGAACATGTCCAGGTTCTGCCACCCGCTCAGTTCCTCGTCCACGGCCGCGTGCTGGCCGAGCAGCCCGATCCGCCGCCGTACCTCGCGCGCCTCCTTACGGACGTCGCGCCCCGCGACCCGCGCCGTCCCCTCGTCGTGGCGCAGGAGCGTGGCCAGTACCCGTACGGCGGTCGTCTTGCCCGCCCCGTTCGGTCCGAGGACCCCGTGCACGGTGCCGCCCGCCACCGCCAGGTCCAGCCCGTCGAGCGCGGCCTTCTCCCCGTACCGCTTGCGTACGCCTTCCATGACGATCACGTCCGTCGTGTCGGTCACTGCTTCCGCCTCCAGCCCGTCACCTCGTAGTCAAACTTGACTACGAGGCCGAAAGATAGCTGGCGCGGGCAAATTAATCAAACTTGATTAGCCACTCACCCTCGCCATCCGCCGCGATCCCCCGGGACCCCCGCGCACCGCCGAGAACCGGAGGAGCGCGCCGGCCGACGTCAGTCGTCGTCACCCTCGGCCGGAACACCCGTGGCATACGGGTTCGACTCCCCCTTCGCGAGCACACCCACGAACGGGTCGCCCTCGCCGGAGAACACATAGGCGCCGGCCTCGATGCGCCGGATGAATCCGCGCGTCCACTCCGCCCCCGAGTCGGCCTGACCGATCCACATGTTCATGATCTCGCCGATGTGACCCAGCTGCTCCGGGCCGTCCTCGGGCGTGTAGTGCTCGGTCACCGACGCCCGCCATCCCTCGATCGCCCGCACCCGCTCCCGCAGCAGCGCGACCGCCTCGGCACGCGGCAGGTCCACGATGAAGCCGATCCCCGCCGACAGCACGTCCATCTTCTGGTCGTGGGCCACCAGCGACTCGCGCAGCAGCCGGAAGTACTCGGCGGTCCCGGCCTCCGTCAGCTCGTACTCCGTACGCGGCGGACCGCCGACCGTGCTGGGCGCGACCTCGTGGGCCAGCAGTTCGCCCTGCTTGGCCATCTGCTTCAGCGCGTGGTAGATCGAGCCGGGCTTGGCGTTCGACCACTCGTGGGCGCCCCAGAACTCCAGGTCGTTGCGGACCTGATAGCCGTGCGCGCGCCCGTGCTGACGCACCGCGCCGAGGACCAGCAGCCGGATCGCCGACATCGCCCCACCCTTCTATTCAACTTTGACTAGGCTACTCGCCACGGCAGAGAAGAGGATTCCTCTCCTCCCGTGTCGAACCATCCAACCCGTAGTCGAATTCTGCTCGGCACCCGGCACCCGGCACCGGGCACCGGGCACTCGGCTTCGAGATCGCCTTCCTACGGAGGAGCCCCCATACCTACGCGGTCGTCGCACGGGGGACGTCGACGGAGTACACAGCGCGTTCCGGGCCGGGGCCGAAGGCGGCGTACGGGAGAAACCCGCCCCGGGGGCGCCGCATCCGCCCGCCGCATCCGCCCGTCGTTCGGACCAGGCGCACGAGGGCCGCCCTCCTGAAGAGGACGCGTCGGACACGGCCACCGGGCCGGAGCACGCCGGGCCGCGACAGGGCCCCGGGGCCGGGGCGCACCGTACCGGCCACGCGCGACAGGGCCGCACCGGGCCGGAGGTCGCCGGGCCGTGCCGTGCCGGTCAGAAGGGGAAGCGCGAGCGCCCGTACTGGACCGAGATCCACTTCTGGGTGGTGAAGGCGTCCGCCATCGCCTCGGCGTTCACCCACTCGGCCCCGGAGTGCTTCTCGCCGCCGAAGGGCACGATCGCCTCGTGGTGCCCGGTGCCGTCGTTGATGTGGATCATGCCGGTCCTGATCCGCCGGGCGACGCGGACGCCCCGCTCCACGTCGCCGGTGTGGATGGCCCCGCTCAGCCCGCACCGGGTGTCGTTGGCGATCCTGACCGCCTCGTCCACGCCGTCGAACGGCAGCAGGATCGCCACCGGGCCGAGGATCTCCTGGGTCAGCACGGGCGAGTCCTCGGGCAGGTCCGTCAGCACCGTCGGGGAGACGAGGTTGCCGTCGACCGTGCCGCGCACCAGGGCGGTCGCGCCCGCCGCCACCGTCTCCTCGATCAGCGCGCCGACCGCGTCGGCCTGCTGGGAACTGATCAGCGGGCCGATCACCGTCGCCGGGTCGGCCGGGTCGCCGACGGTCAGCGTCCGCACCTTGGCGACGAACTTCTCGGTGAACTCCTTCTCGATCGCCCGGTCCAGCAGGATGCGGTTGGCCGCCATGCAGACCGGCCCCTGGTACGCGTACCTGCTGAAGACCGCCGCCTCGACCGCGTAGTCCACATCGGCGTCCGCGAGCACGATCAGCGCGCTGTTCCCGCCGAGGTCGAGCACCGAACGCTTGAAGTTCTTGGCACAGACGACGGCGACGTGCCGGCCCACCCGGTCCGAGCCGCTGAAGGAGATGACCTTGGGTATCGGGTGCTCGATCAGCGCGTCGTCGATCTCGGCGATGTCGGTGATGACGACGTTCAGCAGCCCGGCGGGCAGCCCCGCGTCCTCGAACACCTTGGCCACCAGCGAACCGCCGCAGATGGGGGTGGACTGGTGCGGCTTCAGTACGACGCCGTTGCCGAGCGCCAGCGCCGGGGCGACCGACTTGAGCGAGAGCAGGAAGGGGAAGTTGAACGGGCTGATGACGCCGACCACGCCGACGGGGACGCGCTGGACGCGGTTCTCCGTGCCGTCCACGGGCGAGGGCAGGATCCGGCCCTCGGGGCGCAGCGCGAGCTGTACGGCCTCACGCAACAGTTCTTTGGCGAGGCGCAGTTCGAACGCGGCTTTCAGGCGCGTACCGCCGAGTTCGGCGATGATCGCCTCGGTGATGTCCTTCTCGCGGTCCTCGACGATGCGCAGTGCCCGCTCGAAGACGCGCCGCCTGACGTACGGGTTGGTCTCCGCCCACGTCACCTGCGCGCGTTCGGCGGCCCGGTACGCCTGGTCCACCTCGTCCGCGGTCGCCACGGCGATGGAGGCGAGCTTCTCGCCGTCGTAGGGGTTGAAATCGATGATGTCCCACGATCCGCTGCCGGGCCGCCACTCGCCGTCGATGTACTGCTGGTCGAGTTCGGCGAAGAAGGACATGCGATTCCTAACCTCAAGACCTCAAGAACCGGAAACTGATGTCACGTCATCATACTTACGCCGCATCGGAGTCGAAGAGCTTCCAGAACGTCTGATTCCCGCTCCGGATACAAGAGGACGCGTCTCGATCGGCCGCTGTCACTCATGACCATTCTCTCTCCCGATGCAGTCACTCACGATCAATCAAAATCAATCACGATCAATCATGTACTTCAGGAGAGTTGGAGCAGCCCTCGGAGCAGATCGCGGCTCTCGGCCGGCCCGAGACTGTCCTCGTGCAGCCGGGTCATCACCCTTTCGTACTGGGTGACTTCCTCGCGCTTGTCGAGATACAGCGCGCTGGTGAGCTGTTCCAGATAGACCAGGTCGGAGAGGTCCGACTCGGGGAACCGCAGCATGGTGAACGCGCCGCTCTCACCCGCGTGCCCGCCGAAGCTGAACGGCATCACCTGAAGGGTGACCGTCGGATGCTCGGAGACCTCGATGAGATGGGCCAACTGCCCGCGCATCACCTCGCGATCGCCGTACGGGCGGCGCAGCGCGGCCTCGTCCAGCACGGCGTGGAATCGCGGGGCCCGTTCGGAGACGAGCACCTTCTGGCGCTCCTGGCGCAGCGCGACACGGCGGTCGATCTCGGCCTGCGGCGCGTTCGGCATGCCGCGCCGGACAACCGCGTGCGCGTATGCCTCGGTCTGCAACAGACCGTGCACGAACTGGACTTCGTAGATCCGGATCAAGGAGGCGGCGCCTTCGAGCCCGATGTACGTCTGGAACCAGCCCGGCAGCACGTCGCCGAAGCTCTGCCACCAGCCCGCGACGTTGGCCTCACGGGCGAGACCGATGAGGGAGCCGCGCTCCATCTCGTCGGCGACTCCGTAGAGCGTCAACAGGTCCTCGATGTCCCTGGACTTGAAACTCACCCGCCCCAACTCCATACGGCTGATTTTGGACTCGGACGCGCGGATCGAGTAACCGGCCGCCTCACGCGTGATGCCGCGCGACTCACGCAGGCGCCTCAGCTGTGAGCCCAGCAGTATGCGCCGCACCACGGATCCGCCCGGTTCGACTGCGGTCACGTCTCCAACCCTCCCCATACGGTCCATCTCCCACGATATTTCCCGAAACACCCTCGGGACACCCCCGAACCCCGAGATCCGGATTCTGCCATCAAACGCATCAGCCCGTACTCATTCGATTACAGAAATGAGAAGCCTTTGGAAAGAGGCAGAAAGTGGTCGGGAGAAGAAATAAACCGGAAGGCCACATCACGGTATAAGTCGGGCGCGTGCACGTGCATCTGCCCTTGCATCTGCCCAGCGCATTGGGAACCATGGTGCTCGCCGCACCTGCGTGCTCGCTCGTGTTTTGACGTGATGTGACGGTGCACCACCGCAGTATCGCTACGGCCGCGAATCCCGGGGAGTGCCTCGCATGGGGACGATTGGATCGACCGTGCTCGAGCCGTTAAGGCAGGGGCTTCCGCCGATCGATCCCGCGGCCGTCTCCACCTCGGCGTCCTGTGCGTTGCCCGCCCGCTACGAAGCGGTGCGCGGGGCACGGCAGTTCACCCGGACGACGCTGCGCCAGTGGGAGCTGGACGACCGGTTCGACGACGTCGCGCTGGTGGTCTCCGAACTGGTCACCAACGCGCTGCGGCACGCGCTCCCCTCGGACACCCCGCGCGAACCCCAGGAGCCGCCCGTACGGCTGCATCTGATGCGCTGGACGACCCGGCTGGTGTGCGCGGTGCGCGATCCCAGTTACGCGGGCCCCACGGCGCGCGAGTCGGAGGAGGACTTCGCGGCGGAGTCCGGCCGGGGGCTGTTCCTGGTGGACTCCTTCAGTGACACCTGGGGCTGGCATCCGCTGGCCGGCTCGCTGCACGGCAAGGTGGTCTGGGCGCTGTTCCGGATCCCGACCGAGTGACGGCGGACGGGCCGCGGCGCCCGCTCCGGGCGCCGTCCGCCCCGTCCGCCCGCGCCGCGAGGCCGGCGCCCCCGGGCGGTCAGGCCGTCAGATAGTCGAACTCCCCGTCCTTCACACCCGCCAGCATGGCCACGATCTCGGCCCGGGTGTACACGAGGGCGGGTCCTTCGGGATGGCGTGAATTCCGTACCGCCACACCCCCGCCGGGCAGTTTGGCGAACTCCACGCAGGACCCCTGCGAATTGCTGTGCCGGCTCTTCTTCCAGACGACTCCGTGAAGCTCGGTGGCCGCCATGCCGTTGTACGCGTGGTGCACAGGACGCTCCCCGAGTTGCCTGGTGCAGGTGTCAACTAACTCGGATCATAGCTGTGTTCACATGCCAATGCATGAGCAGATGCACGTGCACGGGGGGTGTTCTCTCGACTACAGGCTTGCGAACGTATGACCCATTCACTGAGACGCACCGAAAGCCCTTTCGGTGCCAGGGTTCCCGTACTCGTCCGGAACTCGCCGCCACACCGGGCCCGGGGCCGTCCTGCTAGCTTGGCGCGGTCCGTGGAACCGAAGGGGGACTTGACCATGCGCAAGCTCGTACGCACCGGCACCGCGGTGACCGGACTCGTCGCCGCGCTCGCTCTCATCGGGTGCGGCGGCGGGGACGGCGGAGACCCGGGTCCCGCCGCGGACAAGGGCTCCGCCGGCGCGCCCGCGCCGGGCGGATCGGCGTCCGGCGGACCGGAGGGCGGCACCGACGCGTCCACCCCGGCGACCGGCGACGACGCCAAGGGCCTCGAAGGCTCCTGGACGGGGCTGACGGACGGCAAGGCCGTCACGCTCTCCGTCAAGGAGGGCCGGGTCGCGCTCATCGCCGACAAGCACGTCTGCCAGGGCTCGGTGGAGGACATGGGCGGCGAGCCGATGCTGTCGCTCACCTGCGTCGACGGGAACACCGACCGCGCGATGGGGTCGATCGAGTCCAACGACGGCAAGTCGCTGGTGCTGTCGTGGGAGGGCGGGGCGAAGGACAGCCTCAGGAAGGCGGATCCGGGCGCGCTGCCCACCGGGCTTCCGACGGACATTCAGGCGCCCTGACAGAGACCGCTTTCTTCGCGCTCTCTCAAGGAAGGGCGCCGGACGACGGGAGTCCGACGCCCTGCCGACGGCCTTGCGACGCCCTCCTTAAGAGGAGGTGACGCGGGCCCGGTCCGCCGCCGCCGTGCCGTGCGCCCAGCCCTCGCCGTCGGTCACCCCGCGCACCCTGGTCCGCACCGTTTCGGGGAACATCCGCTCGGCGCGGTCGCTGACCGCCAGGTCCCGTGCCGCGAGTACGGGCAGCAGACGGCCGTCCCCGAGCGCCGCGCGCCCGGCACCACCGGCGCCCGTACCGGCGGCGTCGGCAGCCGCTCCGGTGGCGTCCGCGTCCGCGGCGTCCGCCGTGACCCGCTCGGTGGCCGTCGCGAGCCGCTCGCCGATCCGCTGGGCGTACGCCATCAGGAACGACTGCCGGAACGTCTTCGTCCGCTTGCGTCCCGACGCCCGCTGAGCGGCCTCCGCACGGGTCATCGCCGCCGTCCCCTGCACGAGCAGCGACGTGTGCAGCAGCTCCACCACCTCCAGATCCGGCTCGAAACCGACCACGGTGGAGAAGCCGAAGCCGCTGTTCCACACCGCCCGGCAGCGGTTGGCGGAGGCGACGCAGTCAAGGAGGATCGCCTTCGCCGTCTCGTACGGGGCGTCGACCCCGATCCGGCAGGCGGCCGGCGCGTCGGCGCGGTGGGCGCGGTCGGCGAGCAGGGCCTCGTCGATGCTGTGCCGGGCCATCAGCTCCTGGGCCTTGGCACTCAGCGCCTCGGCCTCGTCGGGGAAGTCGGTGCCCTCCGCCTTGGCGAGCAGGGCGCGAATCCGGGCGAGCATGCGCGGCTCGCCGTCGGCGGCAGGGAGATGGACGGGCGTGCCGGGCACCGGGCCCACGGCCTCGATCGCCGGGAGCCGGACGAGCAGCCGGTACAGCTCCAGCGCGGTGGTCGCGGCGGAGAACCGGTCGGCGGGCGGCGCGGCGCCCCTGCGCGCGGCTTCGAGGCCCTCGGCCGTCTCGGCGAGCTGCGCGCCCCAGCGCGGTGCCACCCGTTCGTAGCGGGCCGCCTCCGTCGCGATCAGCTCGGCGACGAGGCGTACGGGGCCGTCGCCGAGGTCCCGCTGGACGAGCCGTACGACATCGGCGGGCTGCCAGCCGCGTTCCCAGGCCCGGCGCAGGAACTCCTCGCCCCGGCGGCGCAGTTCGGGATCGGCCGCCGGGTCGGCGGCCAGCAGGGACGCGCCGGTGTCCAGGCCCCGGCCGCCGTCCGCCGCCGGGTCGGCGTAGAGCGCGGCGGCGAACGCGGCGTCGACCGTACGTCCCGGTGTACGCTCCCCCGCGCCGTCGCCGGCTCGGTCGCCCGCGCCTGTCCCGCCCCGTGCGTGCGGCATGGAACCGTCTCCCCTTGCCTCGTCGTCGTCCCGCCGGGCGATCGCCCGGCGGACCTCCCGCCCCGCGATCGTCCCGCCCCGGCCGATATGACGACGAGCGGCCGTGACGGCGAGCCGCCGTGCGGACGGGCCGCCGTCCATGGTCTCAGAGCCCCGTCGGTGGCGAGTTGTCCACAGGCTGTGTATATCGAACTACTGCACTACCTGCATACTCGGCCGGTTGTCCACAGGCTCCCCACGATTCCGGCACACCCGCCTACGGTGGTGGAACTCGCGACGAGAGGACACCACGGAGATGGGCGAGAACAAGCGGCTGATGCTGTCCGGCGACTGGTATCTGCCGGACGACGAGGAGCTGGAGGCGGAGTCCCGCCGACGGGCCGACCTGTGCGCCGCGTACAACGGGACGGGCGGTGACGGGATGCCCGGCGCGGAGGAAGGCGACCGGATCCTGCGCGAGCTGCTGGGATCGGTGGGCGAGGGCGTACGGATCCGTCCCCCGTTCCAATGTGACTTCGGCACCTACATCAGCATCGGCGCCCGTACCTTCATCAACTTCGGCGCGGTCTTCCTCGACCCCGGGCCGATCACCGTCGGCGCGGACGTACAGATAGGGCCGAACGTCCAACTGCTCACCCCGTCCCATGAGTTCGACACCGAGCGTCGCCGGGCGGGCTGGGAGCGGGCGCTGCCCGTGACCATCGGCGACAACGTGTGGCTCGGCGGTGGCGTGATCGTCTGTCCGGGCGTGACGATCGGCGAGAACACGGTGGTCGGCGCGGGGTCGGTGGTCACCAAGGACCTCCCGGCCGGAGTGCTGGCGGTCGGCAGCCCGGCGCGGGTGATCCGCACGCTGGAGCGGGGCGTGGTGCCCTCGATACAGGAGTCGGAGTAGGGCCGGAGCGGGCGGAGAGCCGGTTCCGTCCGTCTCCGTGCAGGTCCGGTCCGGGTACGGAATCCACCGCCGGGTCCGCCCTGGGACCGGATCCGCCGCCGGGTCCGGGGACGGAACCCACCGCCGGGTCCGGGCTGGGGCCGAATCCACCGCCGGTCCGGGGACAGGATCCACCGCCGGTCCGGGTACGGAATCCACCGCCGGGTGCGGGCTGGGGCCGGATCCGCCGCCGGGTCCGGGGACGGAATCCACCGCCGGGTCCGCCCAGGGGCCGGATCCACCGCCGGGTCCGGCCCTGGGGACAGGATCCGGGCTCCGTCCCGGTCAGGGCTTGATGATCAGCTTGCCGCGCGTGTGGCCCGACTCGCTGGCCGACTGGGCGTGGGCGGCCTCGGCGAGAGGGTAGGTGTCCGCGACCAGGACCCGCAGGGTGCCGTCCGTCGCCAGCCGGGCCTGTTCGGCGAGACCGCTCCCCTTCTCCTCTGGGGTGGAACCGCCTCCGGAGAAGGGCACCCCGTGCTCGGCGGCGGTCGGGTCGGCGATCGTGACGACACGGTCCGTCGTGCCGCCGCGCAGGGTGATCGAGTCCGGCAGCGCCCCCTTGCCGGCCGTGTCGAAGACGGCGTCCACGCCCTTGGGCGTCACGGCGCGCACCCGCTCGACCAGCCCATCCCCGTAGGCCACCGGGGTGGCGCCGAGCAGCCGGACGTAGTCGTGGTTGGCCGGGGACGCGGTGCCGATGACCGTCGCGCCGCGCGCCACGGCGAGCTGGACGGCCATCGACCCGACCGATCCGGCCGCGCCGTGCACGAGGAGCGTGTCGCCCGCCCCGACGGCCAGGTCGTCCAGCACCCGCCGGGCCGTCTCCCCGGCGACCGGCAGTGCCGCCGCCACGTCCCAGCTCAGCCCGGCCGGCTTGGGAACGACGATGTCGGCGAGGGTGTACTGGGCGTAGGCACCGCCGACGGACCAGCCGAGGACCTCGTCCCCCACGGAGAGTCCGATGACGCCGTCGCCGACGGCGTGCACGACCCCGGAGAACTCGCTGCCGGGGACGGCGGGGAATTCCGTCGGCATGACCTCCTGCATCCACCCCTTGCGGATCTTCACATCGGCCGGATTGACCCCCGCCGCCCGGACGGACGCGCGGATCTGGCCGGGCCCCGGTTCCGGCTGCTCGATGTCCCTGAGCTGAAGCACCTCAGGGCCGCCGTACTCCTCGAAAACGATCGCCTGCATATCAGCCTCCGTAGAGCGATTCCGATGTGTCCGCCGTCATCCGTCACGATTCCGTCATTAGTCCCGACCGTCATTCGTCACGATTCAGTCCGTACGAACAGATATGGATACGTTCAATGGTCCCTGTGCGCGGCCCGGTCCGCCTCTCGAATGTTCCGCGCGGGCCGGTCCGGCTCCCGCCCGTTGTCAGACCCGGCTGCGAGACTCGGACGCGTGATCGGACGGTGGGCCCTGGCCCCGGCGGAGGGCGGCGGCGCGTGGCTCGCGCCGCTGGGCGCGGACGCGCGCCCTGTCGGCCCCGTGCTGCGGGAGCCCGATCTCGCCGAGGCGGTCCGGGCCCGGCTGCCGGAGGTCACGCGGTGGGTGTGGCGGTCCACCGCCGAGCAGGCGCCCCGGCTGCTGGCCGCCGGGGTGCGGGTGGAGCGGTGTTACGACGTCGAGGCGGCGGAGCTGCTGCTGCTCGGCCACGAGGGGCGGCTCGGGGAGCCCCGGTCGGCCGCCGCCGCGTGGGCGCGGCTGCGGCGGCGGCCCGTACCGGCGGATCCGCGCCAGCGTGCCGCCGAGCCGGGTTCGCAGTCCGCGCTCTTCGAACCGCGGGCGGGCACGGACATCCCGTTCGAGGGGCTGCTGGAGGTGTACGCGGAGCAGCAGCGCCGGCACGACCGGGCGGAGCATCCGGGGCGGATGCGGTTGCTGACGGCGGCGGAGTCGGCGGGGATGCTGGTGGCGGCCGAGATGCACGAGGCGGGGCTGCCGTGGCGGGCGGATGTGCACCGGGCTCTGCTGGAGGAGCTGCTGGGCGAGCGGTACGCGGGCGGGGGCGAGCCCCGGCGGCTGGCCGAGCTGGCCGACCAGGTCTCGGCGGCGTTCGGGCGGCGGGTTCGACCGGATCTGCCGGCGGACGTGGTGAAGGCGTTCGGCCGGGCCGGGTTCGCGGTGAGGTCGACGCGGCGGTGGGAGCTGGCGGAGATCGACCATCCGGCGGTGGCTCCGCTGATCGAGTACAAGAAGCTGTATCGCATCTGGACGGCGCACGGCTGGAGCTGGCTCCAGGACTGGGTGCGGGACGGCCGCTTCCGGCCGGAATATCTGCCCGGCGGTACGGTCTCCGGCCGCTGGACGACCAACGGCGGCGGCGCCTTGCAGATCCCCCGGGTGATACGGGCGGCGGTGGTCGCCGACGAGGGCTGGCGGCTGGTGGTGGCCGACGCCGACCAGATGGAGCCCCGGGTGCTGGCCGCGATCTCCCGCGACCGGGGGCTGATGGAGGTCGCCGGGCACGACGACGACCTGTACCAGGTGCTGTCGGACCGGGCGTTCTCCGGCGACCGCGCCCAGGCCAAGCTCGCGCTGCTGGGCGCGGTGTACGGCCAGACCTCGGGCGACGGTCTGAAGAATCTGGCCGCCCTGCGACGACGGTTCCCGCAGGCCGTCGCGTATGTCGACGAGGCGGCGCGGGCGGGCGAGGAGGGCCGGCTCGTACGGACGTGGCTGGGCCGGACGAGTCCGCCGGTGGCCGGCCGGGAGGACGACGGCGACGCGGGTGGACCGGGCCTCTCCGAGGAGGCCGCCGGTCCGTCGCCCGGCGACCCGTGGGCGGGTGAGGAGGTGAGCGGCGAGGGCGGGTTCACGCCGGGGTACGCGTCCTCGAACGCCCGCGCACGGGGGCGCTTCACCCGGAACTTCGTGGTGCAGGGCAGCGCGGCGGACTGGGCGCTGCTGATGCTGGCGGCGCTGCGGGGCGCGCTCGCCGGGATGCGGGCCGAGCTGGTCTTCTTCCAGCACGACGAGGTGATCGTGCACTGCCCGGAGCGGGAGGCGGCGGACGTGGCGGCGGCGATCCGAGAGGCGGGCGAGCTGGCGGGCCGGATCGCGTTCGGCGAGACCCCGGTGCGGTTCCCCTTCACCGTGGCGGTGGTGGAGCGGTACTCGGACGCCAAGTGAGCCGGTCACGCGCACGCCGACCACGAACGAACCGGTCACGAGTCCGTTCACCCGCGTGAACGGACCACACGCGAGAACCGGCCACGCGCCCGGTACGAGCCCGGTACGAGCCCGGTACGAGCCCGGTACGAGCGTACGAACGGCCCACACGCGAGAACCGGCCACCTGAGCCGGTCAGGAGTGAACCGGCCACGCGGGTCGGCCGATTGAGGGTTGGTCCCCGCGCCCGGAACGATTTACGATCCCGGGTGGGCATCGCGCGTCGGTCACCGGCCGGGTGAGGCGTGGAGGTTCCCGTGAGATGCCTCTGGAGGCATTCCACCGTGTCAGTCGAGTTGAATCACACCATCGTTCATTCCCGGGACAACCGGGCCTCCGCCGAGTTTCTGGCGCACATCCTGGATCTGGAAGTCGGCACCGAATGGGGCCCCTTCGTTCCGGTCGACACCGGTAACAGCGTCACCCTCGATTTCGCGACCGCCGCTCCCGAGTCCATCACCCCGCAGCATTACGCGTTCCTGGTACCCGAAGAGGACTTCGACGGGATCTTCGCGCGGATCAAGGACGCGGGGGTCGACTTCTTCGCCGATCCGCACCGGAAGCTCCCCGGCGAGATCAACCACAACCACGGCGGCCGAGGGGTCTACTTCCTCGATCCGTCGGGTCACTACCTGGAAGTGATCACCCAGCCGTACGACACACCGTAGGGCCCGCACCGCAGGACTTCACACCGGCGGGACTGCACACCGCAGGACTGCCCCTCGGCACCGTCGGCACCGTCAGCACCGTCGGAACTCGGAGCAGGGGGCGCCGGAGACCTCAGGGTCTCCGGCGCCCCGCCCGCCCCGCGCGCCTCTCAGCCGCGCCCCGTCAAGAACTCCGCCGCCGCCAGGCCAGAGACCCGGGTCGCGCCATGGGTGATCAGGTGCACGGCGCCGGGCGCAGCGCCGTTCGGTACGCCCATCTCCACCACCACCGCGTCCGGCCGGCTCCCCAGCAGCCGCGCCATCGCCGCCGACATCCAGCCGTGCCGTGCCGCGTCGCGCACCACCACGACCAGCGAGCGCGCCACCGCCGGGTCGAGCACCTTGCGGTCCAGCAGATCGCCGGAGTCGGCCAGATCGGCCTCCGTCAGCCGTACGGAGGTCGTACCGGGCAGCAGGTCGCTCAGCGGGGCCGCCACGCCCCACGGGGTCTGCCCGTCCACGGCCAGGTTCATCGTCGGGGACAGCTCCACGACGTGGGGCGCGCCGACGAGCGGCAGCACGGTCTCCCCGGCCCGCCCGCTCACCACGCGCAGCGCGCGCCGGGCGGCCACCAGCCCGATGTCGGACGCGACCGCGTCGGCGGTCACGGCGCGCGTACGGCTGCCGGACCAGGCGGCGAACTCGCCGACCCGCGCCGCTGCCTCCCCGAGCCGCGCCTCGGACAGCGTCCCGTCCAGTACGGCCCCCACCAGCGCACCGGTGAGCTGGTCGAACGTGGCCTCGCCCGCGTGCTCGCCGCCGACGCACACCGCGTCCGCCCCGCCGGTGACGGCCCGTACGGTGGCGCCGTCGATGCCGTAACGGTCGGTGACCGCGCGCATCTCGATGCCGTCGGTCACCACCAGCCCGTCGAAGCCCAGCTCACCGCGGAGCAGGTCCACGAGGATGCGGGGGCTGAGGGTGGCGGGCAGTTCGGGGTCGTACGCGGAGGCGAGCAGGTGCGCGGTCATCACCACGCGTACGCCCGCCTCCATCGCCGCGACGAACGGCGGCAGCGCGACGGCGGCGATCTCCTCCGCGCTCGCCGAGACGCGCGGCAGCCCGTGGTGGGAGTCGACCGAGGTGTCGCCGTGGCCGGGGAAGTGCTTGGCGCAGGCGGCGACGCCCGCCGACTGGAGCCCGCGCACCCAGGCGGCGGTGTGCCGGGCGACGACGTCCGTACGGGCGCCGAAGGAACGGGCGCCGATCACCGGGTTGAGGGGGTTGGAGTTGACGTCGGCGCTGGGCGCGTAGTTGAGGGAGATCCCGGCGGCGTGGAGTTCACGCCCGATGTCACGGGCGACGGATTCGGTCAGCTCCACGTCGTCCACGGCGCCGAGGGCGAGATTGCCCGGCCGGGAGGCGCCCGTCCAGGCTTCGAGCCGGGTCACGTCGCCGGCTTCCTCGTCGATGGCGATGACGAGGTCGCGGTTCTCGGCCCGCAGTTCGGCGGTGAGGCGGGCGACCTGTTCGGGGTCGACGATGTTCCGGCCGAAGAGGACGACGGAGGTGAGGCCGTCGGCGATGGCCCGGCGGACCCAGTCGGGCACGGTCGTGCCCACGAATCCGGGCTGGAGCACGGCCCCCGCGAGACGCGTGAGCTGCCGATGGCGAGTGCTCGCGGGACTGCTCACGGGACTGCTCACGGGACTGCTCACGAGATTGCCCACGGGCCCGGCCCCGCCGCCCCCGCCCCCACCGCCGGTAGTCGAGCTGCTCGCCGATCCGCCCGTCGGCCCGCTCGACCGACTACTCGTCGCGCCGCCGGTCGTTGCGCTGCTCGTCGCCGCGCTGCTCGTCGTCGCACTGCTGGTCACGCTGCTCGTCGCCGCGCTGCTCGTCGTCGCACTGCTGGTCACGCTGCTCGTCGCCTCGCTCGTCAGGCTGCTCGTGCGGCTGCTCGGCTCCATGCGGTTCCTCCGAAGGCGCATCGCTCGGCGGCCGGCCGGGAACCGCTCGGGGACTTGGTACAGGCCAATCGGATGTTGGCTTAGACCAATAGGGGTGTCAAGGAGGTATCGGACTCTCGCGCTGTACGAACTCGACCAGGAAGCTGGCGGTTTGAACCGTCCATGAATGTCTCGTGACGGTTCGAGGGAGCCGGCGGGCAACCGCTAGGCTGGTTGGCGCAGCTGGTTCGTCCCCGTCCTTCCGGGCGGGTACGTCGTAAGAGGGAACCCGGTGGGAATCCGGGACTGCCCCGCAGCGGTGAGTGGGAACGACCGCCGTCATGAGCACTGGGTCCGGCCGGACCTGGGAAGCGACGGCCAGTAGGTGCCCCGTACGCGACACGCGATACGGGACGTGCCCGCGAGTCCGAAGACCTGCCCGTTGCCCGCGCGCGACCGATCGCGCGCGGAGATCCCGGTGACCTCGTGGGCGGGTCGGCGTACATATCGGTCGGGCGTTCGTACCTACGCGTACGGAACGGGCCCGTCCGGTTCTGTACCCCTTCGTGTCTCCGATCCGTCGCCCGTCGCGCCGGGATCGCAGAGGACCACTCGCGAAGGAGAGTTCCGTGACAGACGAGTCAACGACCGCGGCGGCACGCGCCACCGTGTACGGCTACCCCCGCCAGGGTGCCGGCCGCGAACTGAAGAAGGCCGTCGAGCGCTACTGGAAGGGCGCCATGAGCGCCGCCACCCTGCGGGAGACCGCCGCCGGGCTGCGCAGGGCGAACTGGGAGCAGCTCACCGCCGACGGCGTCCACGAGGTGCCGACCGGCGACTTCTCGTACTACGACCACGTCCTGGACACCAGCGTGATGGTCGGCGCGATCCCGGAACGGCACCGCGCGGCGACCACGGCCGACACGCGGAAAAGCACGCGGGAAGATGCGCGGGAAGGCACGCGGGAAGGCGCCGGGGACGACACCGGGAAGGACACCCGGGACGCCGCGCTGGAGGGCTACTTCGCGATGGCGCGCGGCACCCGTGACGTGGCGCCGCTGGAGATGACCAAGTGGTTCGACACGAACTACCACTACCTGGTCCCCGAGCTCGGCCCCGACACCGTCTTCACCGCCGACTCCACCCGGCAGGTCGCCGAGCTGACGGAGGCCCTCGCCCTCGGCCTCACCGCCCGGCCCGTACTGCTCGGCCCCGTCACCTACCTGCTGCTGGCCAAGCCCGCCCCCGGCGTCGCCGAGGGCTTCGAACCGCTGACCCTCCTCGACCGGCTCCTCCCGGTGTACGCGGAGATCCTCGCCGATCTGCGCGCGGCGGGCGCCGACTGGGTACAGCTCGACGAGCCCGCCCTCGTGCAGGACCGCACCCCGGCGGAACTGGCCGCCGCCGCCCGCGCCTACCACGACCTGGGCGGCGCCACCGACCGGCCGAAACTGCTGGTGGCCTCCTACTTCGACCGCCTCGGCGACGCCCTTCCGGTGCTCGCCAAATCCCCCGTCGAGGGCCTGGCTCTTGACTTCACCGGCCCGGCCGCCGCCAACCTCGACGGTCTCGCGGCGGTCGGCGGAGTGCCCGGCAAGCGGCTGGTCGCCGGTGTGGTCGACGGCCGCAACATCTGGATCAACGACCTGACGAAGTCCCTCGCCACCCTCGGCACGCTGCTGGGCCTCGCCGGCCACGTCGATGTCGCCCCGTCCTGCTCCCTGCTGCACGTCCCCATCGACGCGGGCGCAGAGCGGGACATCGACCCGGAGATCGCCCGCTGGCTCGCCTTCGCCCGCCAGAAGAGCACCGAGGTCGCCACCCTGGCCCGTGCCCTGGCCGGGGGCACCGGCGCGATCGCCGCCGAACTGGCCGCCAACCGCGCCGCTCTCGCGTCTCGCGCGAACTCCCCCCTGACCCGCGACCCGGCCGTGCGCGCCCGCGCGGCGGCCGTCACCGACGCGGACGCGCGCCGTTCGCAGCCGTACGAGGAACGGACCGCCGCCCAGCGGGCGCATCTGGGGCTGCCGCCGCTGCCCACGACCACCATCGGGTCCTTCCCGCAGACCACGGAGCTGCGCACCGCCCGCGCGGACCTGCGCGCCGGGCGGATCGGCACCGCCGCGTACGAGGACCGGATCAAGGAGGAGATCCGCGACGTCGTCTCGTTCCAGGAGAAGGCCGGCCTCGACGTCCTGGTGCACGGCGAACCCGAACGCAACGACATGGTCCAGTACTTCGCCGAGCAGCTGAACGGGTACGTCGCCACGCGGCACGGCTGGGTGCAGTCGTACGGAACCCGTTACGTACGTCCCCCGGTCCTCGCCGGGGACATCTCGCGCCCGGAGCCGATGACGGTGCGCTGGACGTCGTACGCGCAGTCGCTCACCGACCGCCCCGTCAAGGGGATGCTCACCGGGCCCGTCACGATGCTCGCCTGGTCCTTCGTCCGGGACGACCAGCCGCTCGGCGACACCGCCCGCCAGGTGGCGCTCGCGCTGCGCGACGAGGTGGACGACCTGGAGGGCGCGGGTACGTCCGTGATCCAGGTGGACGAACCGGCGCTGCGTGAGACGCTCCCGCTGCGCGCGGACGGCCGCGCCGCGTATCTGGCGTGGGCGACCGAGTCGTTCCGGCTGACCACCGCCGGCGTCCGGCCGGACACGCAGATCCACACGCACATGTGCTACGCGGAGTTCGGCGACATCGTCCAGGCCATCGACGATCTCGACGCGGACGTGATCAGCCTGGAGGCGGCCCGCTCGCACATGCAGGTCGCGGACGAACTCGCCGCGCACGGTTACCCGCGTGAGGCGGGACCGGGCGTGTACGACATCCACTCGCCGCGCGTGCCGAGTGCGGCGGAGGCAACGGCCCTGCTGCGCAAGGGACTTGACGCGATCCCGGCCGAGCGGCTGTGGGTGAACCCGGACTGCGGTCTCAAGACGCGCGGCTGGCCGGAGGTCCGTACGTCGCTGGAGAACCTGGTCGCGGCGGCCCGCGAGGTCCGCGCGGGGCTCCCGACGGCGGACTGACACGGAGCACCCGGTGCGGCCAGGGCGGGGCCCTGGCCGCACCCGGGGTACGAACCCCGTCGCACAACTCCCCAGCCGCACAGGGGGTAGGCACTCCCAGCCGCACAACTCCCCAGCCGCACCTGGGACACAAACCCCCGGTCGCACAACTCCCCGCCCGCACAAGGGGTACGCCCCCGACCCGGGCGCGCCCGCCCCCCGGCACCCGCCCCCGGCGCCCGCCACCAAGGCCCCCGCCCCCAGGCACCCAGGCACCCAGGCACCCCGACGGTCACACCCCGAACAGCGCCAACGACGGCTCCAGCCCGTGGAGTTCGACCGGCACCGTGCGGTGCGCCTCCCAGTCCGCGCGCTCCAGGCGCAGCCGCCGCTGCGTACGGGCCTCGCCCCGTACGGACACCACCTCCAGCCCGTCCGGGCGGTAACCGAGCTTCTCCGACACCCGCAGCGACGCCGCGTTGTCGGTCATCGCGCCCGATGTCAGGCAGCGCGCCCCCAGCCCCTCGAACGCCAGATGCAGCAGGGCCGCCCGCATCTCCGTACCGATGCCGCGCCCCTGGTACGCGCGCCCCAGCCACGAGCCCGACTGCGCCTCGCCCGTCACCGCGAAGTCCGTCGCGGTCAGATCCTGGCGCCCGACCACCTGGTCCTCGTGGATCACGGCCAGGCTCAGCGTCCAGGCGCCGGGCGACCAGTGGGCCACGGTGCCGAGCACATGCTGGAACGTCGCCCGTCCCCGCTCCTCCGGGCTCGCGTCGGTCCACGGCACGGAGAACGGCATCCGGTCCTCGTCGTGCACCCCGGCGGCGGCGACCGCCGCCAGCTCGGACAGCCGCGTCAGATCGGGAAGCCGCAGCTCAAGGCGGGGCGTGGTGATCCGCAGGCCGTACAGGGGCCAGAAATGAGGTTCCATGAGGAGAGCCTGCCGAACCGGCCACCGGACGTCGAACCAATAACCGAGTCTGGAGAGTCCCTTGCCGCTCTCGCGCCGCACCCTGCTGACCACGCTCCCCGCCTCCGCGCTGCTCGCCCTGGCCGCTCCCCTGCGCGCCCGCGCCGCCGGCCGCCCCCCGATCGGCCCCCGCGCCCATCACCCCGTGCTCCTCGCCAACACCCTGGCGATCTTCGCTGGCACCGCCGAGTCCAACGCCCGCCCCGAGGCCGCCGCCAAACTCGCCGCCCTCGCCGCCACCGCCCGCACCCGCCTCGCCGCGCTGGACGGCGCGGGCCCCGGCGAGCTGTTCAAGGGCGTCCCGCTCGGCACGAGCGACACGAACCTCAACGCCTCGTACCAGTACCTGTACGAGATCGCCCTCGCCACCCGCGTCCCCGGCCTCCCCGGCGCCCTGGACGTCGTGGACGCCCGGCGCCGCGTGGTCGACGCCCTGGCGCTGCTCCACGACACCTACTACGGCGACCAGTCGACGGGCTACTACGGCAACTGGTTCCACTGGGAGATCGGCATCTCCACGAGCGTGAGCCGGACCCTCGTCCTGCTGAAGGACGAACTGGGCTCCCGGCGGCCTGATCTGACGGGCCGTTACATCGCCTCCATGGACGCCTACTTGCGCAACGGCGAGGACGGCGACGTCGACCTCGACTCGCGTTTCCACACCGGCGCCAACCTCGCCGACATCACCGCCAACCGCATCCTCCAGGGCGCGGTCACCGGCGACGACGCGCGCGTCACCAAGGCCGTCGCCGACCAGCTCACCGTGTACGCGACGGTCGACCCGTACGAGCCCCGGCACGGCGTCACGGACGGCTTCTACGCCGACGGCTCCTTCATCCAGCACGCCTCGGTCGCGTACACCGGTTCTTATGGAAAGGTCCTGCTCACCCGCGCCGTCCAGACCGTCAAGGTCCTCGAAGGCACCGGCCTGACCGACACCGCCGGCCTGGTCGCCGTCGTCCAGGGCTGGGTGGCCGGCGGCTTCGCGCCGGTCGTCTTCGAGGGCTGGATGATGGAGGCCGTCAAGGGGCGCGGGGTGTCGCGCCCGGCGAGCGGCTACTCGGACGTCGCCGCCGTCGTGGAGGCCGTGGTCGACCTCTCGGGACACGCGACAGGGCCGGACGCCACGGCCCTCGCGGGGTGGGTGAAGTACGTACGGGAGACCTCGAAGGCCGCACTCGACCCGGCCGTGTTCGTCTCCCCGGTCAGCGTCGCGCGGTACGCCGACATCCTCGCCGACCCGTCCGTGCCGGCCCGGGACCTCGGGGAGGCCGCGAGCCACACCGCGTTCAACGCGATGGACCGGACGGTGCACCGGCGGCCCGGCTGGGCGTTCACGCTGTCGCGCGGCTCGGACCGGATCAGCAAGTACGAGTACATGAGCGGCGAGAACCTGATGCCGTGGTTCCAGGGCGACGGGGCGCACCAGCTGTACCTCGCGGGCCAGGACCAGACGCTCGCCTTCGGCCTCGACCACTACGTCACCGTCTCGCCGTACCGGCTGGCCGGGGTGACCGCGCCGGTGGAGCCGCGCCGGACGATCCCCGAGCTGTACGGCACCGCCTGGTACGACAACCCGGAGCGCGGCTTCACGTCGTCGTCCGAGTCGCAGAACACGTACGTCTACTTCCCGCGCGGCACCAACTCCCTTTCGGGGGGCGCGAGTCTGGGCGCGTACGGCACGGCCTGCCTCGTGCTCGGCGACGACGCCGCGTACGCCGCGAAGCGGGCGGGCGAGCTGCCGGACGACTTCACCGCCTACCGGAACGCCACCGCCACCAAGTCCTGGTTCATGTGCGACGACGAGATCGTGGTGCTGGCGGCTGGGGTCGGCGACCCGGCGGGGCGGGCGGTGACGACGACACTGGACACCCGGATCGCGGCCCCGTCGGACCCGGTCACGGTCACGGGCCGGCTGCGGAACGGCGGCGCCTGGCCGGGCGGGGAGTCCGGGAGAAACGGTACGGCTCCGGGCCCGGTGTCCTGGCTGCGGTACGCGGACGCCGGGCAGGGCCTCGCGATCGGGTACGTATTCCTGGACGGGCGGGGTCACGGTGGCGTCCTCCCCACGGTGACGCTCGACACGGTCACCCGGAGCCGACGCGTCGTCCGTACGGCGAATCCCGACACCCCGGTCACGAAACGGGTGTTCACCCTGTCACTCGATCAACCGGCGGGCGCGCGAACGCTGTCGACGGCCTACGCGCTCGTACCGCACTCCACGGAGCGACAGTTGACGGCGTATCAGAGCACTCGCCACCCCCTGAAGGTGCTGGCCAACACGTCCCGTGTCCAGGCCGTCGAACACCACGGCCTGGCCCTCCTCGCCGCCAACACCTTCACGCCCGGCACCCACCACGCGGGCCCCCTGTCCATCGACGGCCCCGCGTCGGTTCTCGTACGGACATCCCCCGACGGCACGGTCACCGTCGCCCTGTCCGACCCGACGACGAGGCGGCGCACCGTCTCCCTCACCCTGCGCGGCCGGTGGCTGCGGGCGGTGTCGTCGGACGACGGCGTACGCGTCCGCCACACCCACGCCGGCACCCGCGTCGAGGCCCTGACCCATCACACGCACGGCGCCACCCTCACGGCCCGGCTGAGGTAGCCCGGCGGGCGAGTCACTGTCCGGAACCGGCCCCTACCCCTTCCGGACAGTCGCCACCCCGAATTACCCCAAAGTCGTCCCGATCCGGCATTTTCCGGCGCCTTTCGGCCAACGATGCGGCTCCCCGCGGCCCGGAGGCAACCGGCGGCCCCGGCCCGCGCTCTCACTTCGGGGGACGGGGATCCCACGCAGTCCGCAAGCACTCGGAAAACAGGGAAGACGGGGAAAGATGACCAGTACGACTCATGCCCGGCTCCGGCGTTCGGTGACGGCCGCCGCCGCGGCGCTGGCCGTGACCACCGGTGTCGTGGCCGCCGCGCCCGAGGGCGAACCGGCGCCGGCGATGCCCAGGCTCAGCCTGATCGCCGCGTCCGACTCGCTGACGCTCGACTCCTGGAAGGAGGACCCGGGCGTCTATCTCGACCTCGGCACCTACCTCACGTCCGAGGGCGGCCCCTTCGAACTCCGGGTGAAGCGCGCCTCGTACAAGGACCCGCTCGTCGTCCAACAGGTCCTGCGCAACGGGGGCACGACCACCACCAGGGCGCTTCCGGCGGGGCTGGTGAAGGACTTCTCGGGGCTGCCGGGCTTCGCCGAGATCTCCGTCACCGACACGAACCGGAAGGTCGTGGCCACCCGGACGGAGAAGTACTGCCCGAACAACGCGGCCGGCCGCATCGACCCGGACGGCCCGTCGAAGTCGACGTACCCGGAGAGCTGCCCGGAGAACCCGTTCACCCTCGGCTCGGTGTGGGGCGTCGAGAAGGGCTGGGCGTCCAACACGTACGCCGGTTACGCCTCGGCGCCGGTCAGGCTCGCCGCGGGGAAGTACGTCGCGAAGGTGACGGTGGCCAAGCGGTACCGGGATCTCTTCGGCATCTCCAGCAAGCCGCTGCTCATCAAGGTGACGGTGCGCGAGCGCAGTTGGGAGGAGACCGAGGGCGCCGCGCTCCGGAGCGCCCACAGCGGCCACGCCATGACCGGGCACACGGGGCACGGCATGACGCGTCCGAAGGCCCCGGCCGCCCCGACGAGCGGGGCGGGCCCCTCGTACAACGTGGGTCACGGCCCGCTGATCCCGGCCCCGCCGGCCCTGCCGTGGGCGCTGAAGAAGGCGTCGCTGCGGACGGCGGTGGCACCCGTGGGTGACGGGCCGGGCCGTACGGACGGCTCCCGCCAGGCACCGGCCGCCGCGCCCAACGACCGGCGCCCGACCGGCCGGGCGGCGGTCCCGGACGTACCGAAGCCGGACCTGCGCTCACTGCCCGCGTACGGCATCCGGATCAGCGACGGCGACCAGGACGTCAAGGGCAAGGACTACCTCGCCTTCAGCGCGAACGTCTGGAACGCGGGCCCCGCGCAGCTGGTCGTGGACGGCTTCCGCAGTCCCGGCAAGGAACTCATGGACGCCTACCAGTACTTCTACGCCGCGGACGGCACCCAGGTCGGCTACACCCCGACCGGCACCATGGAATGGGACCCGCGCCCGGGGCACGAGCACTGGCACTTCACGGACTTCGCCAGCTACCGGCTGCTGAAGGCTGACCAGAAGGAGCAGGTCCGCAGCGGCAAGGAGGCGTTCTGCCTGGCCAACACGGACGCGGTCGACTACACGGTGGACAACGCCAACTGGCACCCGGGCAACACCGACCTGGCCACGGCGTGCGGCCAGGAGAACTCCATCTCGGTCCGCGAGGTCCTCGACGTCGGCTCCGGCGACACATACACCCAGGACCTCCCGGGCCAGTCCTTCGACATCACCAACCTCCCCAACGGCACCTACTACATCCAGGTCCTCGCCAACCCGGAGAACCGCCTCAAGGAAACGAGCCACACGAACAACAGCGCACTCCGCAAGATCACCCTGGGCGGCAAACCGGGCGCCCGCACGGTCCAAGTCCCGGCCCACGACCTGGTGAACGCCAACTGACCCGCGGCAAGACGCAGTTGCTCTTCCGGCCCCCGGGGACCCCACCCCGGGGGCCGACGCGTCGCGGCCGGACTCTCCCACGCGCGCGGGACCGGCGAGAGCCGGTTCAGGTGCGCCAGCCGTAGCGGCGCTCGGGCCTGCCGGCGACCCCATACCGCAAGGACACCTCGGCGCGGCCGGTGTCGTGGAAGTGTTCGAGGTAACGGCGGGCGCTGACCCGGGAGATACCGGCGCGGGCCGCGCACTCGGCGGCGGACAGCGTTCCGTCGGTACCGCCCAGTGTGCGTTCGATCAGGTCCGCGGTCTCCACGCTCATGCCCTTCGGCAGCGCGACACTCGATGTCGGCCAGCCGGCCCCGGTCAGGACCCGGTCCACGTCGGCCTGGCCTCGGACGACTGTGGTGAGCAGGCTGTCGCGCCGGGAGGCGTACCGCTCCAGGCGGGGACGCAGGTCGTCGAATTCGAACGGCTTCAGCAGGTAGTTGACCACCCCCTGGCGGACGGAGCGGCGGACCGCGTCGACCTCGCGCGAGGCGCTGATCACCATGACGTCACAGTCGTGCCCGGCGATTCGCAGGCGTGGAATGACGTCCAGGCCGAACATGTCCGGAAGATAGAGGTCGAGCAGGACCAGGTCGGGGAGCAGTTCGCCGACAGCCTTGATCGCCTGCTCGCCGGTGTTCGCCGTGCCGACGACCCGGAAGGGATCGACGCGTTCGACGAAGGTCTGGTGCACGCTTGCCACCATGAAGTCGTCGTCGACGATCAGTACGTCGATCATCAGGAGGCTCCTTCCGGTATCGCGCCGGCCAGGTTGCCGACGGACATCCTCGCGGTGAACATGGCGCCGTCGGGCGTGTTGGTAACCGCGATCTCGCCGCCGCGGCGCTCGCAGACGAGCCGGGTGAGCGCCAGCCCGATGCCGCGCTCCCCCTCTTGGGCAGCCTTCGTGGTGAAGCCGTGCGAGAAGACTTCCTGGGCGAGCTCGGGCGCCACGCCGGGGCCCGAGTCGCGCACCACGATCTCCACGCTGGACGCGTCCTGCCGCAATTCGACCTCCACCCAGGCATCGTGGGCGTCGTCGCCCGCGACCGCGGCGTCGACGGCGTTGTCGACGAGGTTGCCGATCACCGTCGCCACGTCCACCGAGTCCTCCGGCGCCAGCCGGCCGAGCGCCGTGTGCTCCGATATGCGCAGCACGACCTTCCGTTCGGCCGCGAGCGAGGACTTCGCCATCAGCAGAGCACCGACAGCCATGTCCCGGACCCGTCTGGTCAGGGTCAGGTCCAGCGACTGGCGGTGCCGGCTGAGCGCGCGGACATACCGCACCACCTCGTCGTGCTTACCGATCTGGATCAGCCCGGAAATCGTGTGCAGCTGATTGGCGAACTCGTGGGCCTGCGCGCGCAGCAGCTCCGCGGAGCTGCGGAATGATCCGATCTCGCGTTCCAGCTGCGCCAGTTCGGTGCGGTCCCGCAAGGTCGTGACCGAGCCGAGCCGGCGGCCGTCCTTGGTGACGGTCATCCGGTTCATCACCAGCACCCGGCCCCGGCGTATGACGACCTCGTCGCGCCGCTCGGCCGTGTCACCGGGAGACCGGGCGAGCACGTCGTGCAGTCGGCCCTCGATCCGGAGGTCGGCCAGACTCATCCCCACACAGTGCTCGGGCAGGTCGAGCAACCGCCTGCCGACATCGTTCACCAGTGTGAGCCGGAACTGCGGGTCGAGGGCGATCACGCCCTCCGCGATCCCGTACAGCATCGCCTCGCGATGCTCGGCGAGCCCCGCGATCTCGCGTGGCTCCAGACCGAGGGTCTGGCGTTTGGTACGCCGGGCCAGCAGCCACGATCCGATCAGGCCGAGCCCGCTCGCGATGCCGAGGTAGGCGAGCAGGTACGACGACGCGCCACTCAGCCGCTGCCAGATCGTCGGTGACGACTCACCGATCATCACCATGCCGAGATGCCGGCCGAGATCGGGTTGAGCCGATTTGAGCACCGGCACCTGGGCCACCAGCTGGTGGACACCGTCCAGGACCAGCTCGCCCGACCAGCCGCGGGCCTCGGCGACGCCGGGGCCGAGCGACAACCGCGTACCGATCAGCGTGGGATTCGTGGAGCTGACGATCCTGCCGCGGCTGTCGGCGACCGTCACGGAGGTGACGACGGACTGAGTCCGGGTGGCCTGGACGAGCGGGGCGAGCGTCTCGCCCGGCGCCGGCCGGCCGAGCTGGCTGGACACCAAGGGGTTGCCGGCCAGCTGCTCGGCCAGCGCGGTGACACGGCGTCCTTCGACGCGGTCGAAGGTCGCTTCCGACTGGGCCAGCGAGACGGCGGCGACCGCCAGCAGCACCACGACGACGATGGCGAGCTGGAGTACCAACAGCTCGCCCGCGAGGGTATGGCGGCGGAATGTGACGACCACAATTAACTCAATCTTCAATGCCGACACAACACAGACGTGGTATCCGGCGAGTCGCACAATCATGGCCTCCGACTGCCGGAAGAGAAAGAGACAAGCCATGAGAACTCGAAGAACCGCTGTCGTCAGTGCCCTGGCCGCCATGTCCATGCTCGCGGTGGGCGCCTGCGGTGCCACCGCGGAGAAGAAGGAGACGAGCAAGAGCGACGGGCCCGTCACCGACCTGCGGATCATGGTCCCCAACACCCCGGGCGGGGGGTACGACACCACGGCGCGGACAGCGGCCAAGGTGATGGAAGACGCCAAGATCGCGTCCGGTATTCAGGTGTTCAACCTTCCGGGCGCCGGCGGCACGGTCGGTCTACAGCGCACGGTGAACGAAAAGGGCAACGGCAAGCTCGCCATGCAGATGGGGCTGGGAGTCGTCGGCGCCGCGTACACCTCGAAGTCGAAGGCGACGCTCTCGCAGACCACGCCGCTCGCCAAGATGGTGGAGGAGGCGGGCGCCGTCGTCGTGCCCAAGAACTCTCCGTACAAGACGATCAACGATCTCGTCACGGCCTGGAAGAACGACCCGAAGAACGTCGCTGTCGGCGGCGGCTCGTCGCTCGGCGGACCGGACCACCTGCTTCCGATGCAGCTCGCCAAGTCGGTCGGCATCGAGCCGAAAAAGGTCAACTACATAGGTTACGACGGCGGTGGTGAGCTGCTCCCGGCGATCCTCGGTAACAAGATCGCCTTCGGTGTCAGCGGTTTCGGTGAGTTCCTCGACCAGATCGAGGCGGGTCAGGTGCGGGTGCTCGCGGTGACCAGCGAGAAGCCGATAGAAGCCCTCAAGGATGCTCCGACGCTGAAGTCCTCCGGCATCGACATGGTCTTCACCAACTGGCGCGGAATCGTCGCCCCGCCCGGCATCAGCACCGCCGACACGAAGGTCTGGGTCGACTCGCTCACGGCGATGCACGACTCCGCGGAGTGGAAGGCCGAGCTGACCAAGCACGGCTGGACCGACGCCTTCATGCCGGGCGACGAGTTCGCCACCTTCCTGAGGGACCAGGACAGGGCTGTCGCCGACATCCTCGCAGAGCTCGGTCTGGCATGAGCCTGGACGTCAACGCGGACACCGACTCGGGTTCCCGCCGGTCCCCCGGCGGGGACCGCGCACAGTACGGCGTGTGCGCGTTCCTCGCCCTGCTGGGCGTGTTGGTGATCGTCGACGCCGCCGGTATCGCGCACTCGACGAGCAGCACCGACCCCGTCGGGCCGCGCCCGATACCCGTGCTCCTCGGCGTGCTGCTCCTGGTGATCGCCCTGGTGTACACCGTCGATGTCGCGCGGGGCGGTCGCGCCGAACCGGAGGCCGGTGAGGACGTCGACCTGACGAATCCGGTCGACTGGCGGACCGTTCTGATGTTGATCGGCGCGTTCGTCGTCAACGCGGTGTTGATCGAACCCCTCGGCTGGGTGATCAGCGGGGCCCTCCTGTTCTGGGGAACAGCCTTCGCGCTGGGCAACCGGCACTACATCCGCAATCTGGCGATCGCGGTGGCGCTGTCGCTGACCACCTTCTACACCTTCGCGATCGGGCTCGGCGTCAATCTCCCGGCCGGCGTGCTGCAAGGAATCCTGTGATGGACAACCTGAACCATCTGCTTGAGGGGTTCGCGCACGTCGTCACCCCGATGAACCTTCTGCTGGCGCTGATCGGCGTCACCATCGGCACGGCGGTCGGGGTCCTGCCCGGCATCGGCCCGGCCATGACCGTGGCTCTGCTGCTGCCCGTGACGTACGGAATGGAGCCGACCCAGGCATTCATCATGTTCGCCGGCATCTTCTACGGAGGCATGTACGGCGGTTCCACCACCTCGATCCTGCTGAATACACCCGGCGAATCGGCCTCTGTCGTCACGGCCATCGAGGGCAACAAGATGGCGAAGGCCGGCCGGGCGGCGCAGGCGCTCGCCACCGCGGCGATCGGATCCTTCGTCGCCGGAACGATCGGCACTCTGCTGCTGGTGCTCGTCGCCCCGCTCGTGGTGGATTTCGCGGTCGGCCTCGGTGCACCCGACTACTTCGCGATCATGCTGCTCTCCTTCATCGCGGTCACCGCGGTACTCGGCTCGTCCCGCGTTCGTGGGTTCGCCTCGCTGGTCGTCGGACTGGTGATCGGCATTGTCGGAATCGACTCGGTCTCCGGGCAGCAGCGGCTCACCTTCGGTGTCCCCCAGCTCGCCGACGGCATTGATGTGGTGGTGGTCGCCGTCGGCATCTTCGCCGTCGGCGAGGCCCTCTGGGTGGCGGCGCATCTGCGGCGTCAATCCGCGGGAGTGATCCCCGTCGGCGTGCCGTGGATGGGCCGCGAGGACTGGAAACGGTCCTGGAAGCCATGGCTGCGCGGCACCGCCTTGGGCTTTCCCTTCGGGGCCATGCCGGCCGGCGGCGCGGAGATACCCACGTTCCTGTCGTACGCCACAGAGAGAAAGCTGACCAAGTACCCCGAGCAGTTCGGCAAGGGGGCGATCGAGGGAGTCGCCGGCCCGGAAGCGGCGAACAACGCGTCCGCGGCGGGCACCCTGGTGCCGATGCTCGCCATCGGGCTGCCGACGAACGCGACCGCCGCGGTGATGCTCGCGGCATTCCAGTCGTACGGCATCCAGCCCGGCCCGCTGCTGTTCGAACGCGAGTCGGGGCTTGTCTGGGCGCTGATCGCCAGCCTGTTCATCGGCAACCTGCTGCTGCTCCTGCTGAATCTGCCGCTCGCCCCTGTCTGGGCCAGGCTGCTGCGGATACCGCGCTCCTATCTGTACGCGGGGATTGTGTTCTTCGCGTCGATGGGTGCCTACGCGGTCAATGCCCAGCCCTTGGACCTGTTCCTCCTCCTGACGCTGGGACTGATCGGTTTCGGCATGCGGAGATTCGGACTGCCGGTACTACCGCTGATCGTCGGCGTCATCCTCGGCCCCCGCGCGGAACTGCAGGGCCGGAGGTCTCTTCAGCTGTCGGGCGGCGAACTGTCCGGTCTGCTGGGCGGACCGGTGTCCTATGTGATCTACACGGTGATCGTGCTCGTCCTGCTGTGGCCGCTGGTCCGCCGGTACATCGTGCGTCCGCTCGCCGAGCGACAGAACTGAAAGGGGCAGCCATGACGGTACTGGTTGGATACGTGCCCTCGCCGGAAGGAGAAGCGGCCCTGCGCGCGGGAGTCGACGAGGCGCGCACCCGGGGCGAGACCCTGCTGGTGATCAACACCTCGCGGGGCGACGCGTACGTCGACCGCGGTTTCGCACAGCAGCGAGACCTCGACCAGGTCCGACGGGACCTGACCGAACTGGGTGTCGACTTCGACATACGCCAGGTGATCGGCGGGCGCGATGCCGCCGAGGAGATCGTCGAGCTGGCGGAGTCGTCCGAGATCTCCCTGGTGGTGATCGGGCTGAGGCACCGCAGCACGGTCGGCAAGCTCCTCCTGGGATCCTCGGCACAGCGGATCCTCCTGGATTCGCCGTGCCCGGTCCTCGCGGTGAAAGCAGATTCCTGACATTCCGCCGCCTCGGGGTGCGTCATGGCCAACCCCGCGCGCGTTCGTCAGCACCCCCTGACACGCGATCGGGTACCAGTGGTCCTGACAACCAGCCGCCACCCGCCGGAGCTTCGGGGTCGAGTGGCCCTGACAACCACTCGCCACCCGCCGGAGGTTCGGGGTCGTCCTGGTCCCGTCCCTCCTCAAGATCCCTCTGCCCCTTCGACGAATCCGCCCGACGCGCGGTCACGCCAACGCCCCCCGGAGCCCGCTCCGGGAAATCCGCCGTATCCGCAACAGCCTCTACGCACCGCCGACACGATCCTGAACGGACTCGGGGTCGACCTGGTGACCATCATCGAGATCCCGCGCCACACCCAGGTCGGCCGGACCCGCCGCCGTCGGGGCGGACCGGCCCGCGCCGGGCCCGTCGTCGTATCCGCCAAAAGCAAAAGCCCCAGATCACGGCGAGTGAGTTCTGGGGCCTTCACAGAGCCGCCTTCGGGATTCGAACCCGAGACCTACGCATTACGAGTGCGTTGCTCTGGCCAACTGAGCTAAGGCGGCAAGCTGCGGAATTGTCCTGTCCGTGCGTGGTCAGGTTCGCATCAGCAGCGGCGCTAAGTCTACAGGGTTCTCAGGGGTGCCCCGGACCGGGCCGGAGGTGGGGAGGGGTGGGGTCAGCAGCGCTTGCCGGGCTTCGGTGGGGTGGCTTCGAGGAGGTAGGTGTTGATCGCCGTGTCGACGCAGTCGCTGCCGCGGCCGTAGGCCGTGTGGCCGTCGCCGTCGTAGGTCAGGAGGACGCCGGAGGCGAGTTGGTCCGCGAGGGAGCGGGCCCACTTGTAGGGGGTCGCCGGGTCGCGGGTGGTGCCCACGACGAGGATGGGGGGTGCGCCCTTCGCCTCGATGCGGTGCGGGGTGCCCGTCGGCTCCGTCGGCCAGTAGGCGCAGTTCAGGGAGGCCCAGGCGAGGGTTCTGCCGAAGACCGGGGACGCCTCCTCGAAGGAGGGCACCGCGCGTTCGACCTCGGCGGGGGTGGTGAAGGCGGGCGGGAGGTCCAGGCAGTTGACGGCGGCGTTGGCGTACATGAGGTTCGTGTACGAGCCGTCGTCCTCGCGTTCGTAGTAGCTGTCGGCCAGGGCGAGGAGCCCGGAGCCGTCGCCCTCCATCGCGCTGCTGAGGGACTCGCGGAGGCCGGGCCAGCCGGACTCGTCGTACATGGCGTTGATCACACCGAAGGTGGCCAGGGACTCGCCCAGCTCACGGGGGTCGCCCGCCGGGACCGGCGCGGTGTCCAGGGTGTCGAAGAAGGAGCGCATACGGGCGCTCGCGTCGTCGGCCGACACGGTGCCCAGGGGGCAGTCCGGATGCGTGACGCAGTCCTCGGCGAACGCGGTGAAGGCGGTGTCGAAGCCCGCCGTCTGGTCGCGGTTCATCTCGACGGCCGGCAGGGACGGGTCCATGGCGCCGTCGAGGACGAGGCGGCCGACGCGGGTGGGGAACAGCTCGGCGTACGTGGCGCCGAGGAAGGTGCCGTACGACGCCCCGACGTACGCCAGCTTCGGGTCGCCGAGCGCGGAGCGGAAGATGTCCATGTCGCGGGCGGCCTCGACGGTGGAGACGTGCGGGAGTGTCTCGGCCGCGCGCTTCCCGCAGCCCTCCGCGAGCTTCCTGAAGGAGGCCGCCAGGCGCGCCGTCTCGGCGGCGTCGTCCGGGGTCTGGTCGACCTGGGTGTACGCGTCCATCTCCTCGCCCGTGAGGCATTCGACGGGCTCGCTGCGGGCGACGCCGCGAGGGTCGATCGCCACCATGTCGTAGCGGGCGCGGACCGGCGCCGGGTAGCCGATGCCCGCGTACCCGTGGAGGTAGTCGATGGCCGAGCCGCCGGGGCCGCCCGGGTTGACCTGGAGGGAGCCCAGGCGTTTGCCGGGGCCGGTGGCCTTCTTGCGTGCGACGGCGAGTTCGATCTCGGCGCCGTCCGGCTTGTCGTAGTCGAGCGGCGCCCGCAAAGTGGCGCACTGGAAGCCGGGGACGTCGCACCCACGCCAGTCGATCTTCTGCCCGTAGTACTTGGTCAGCTCGGTCGGTGCCCCGGACGTCGGCGACGCCCCGCCCGGCTCGTCACCGGACGAACAGCCGGAGACGAGCAGCACGGCCGTGACCAGTCCGGCCGTGGAGAGACGGAGAAGACGCCTGGGGTCCATTCGAGGAGCCTAGCCGCCGCTGGGGCGGTGTCCCTCTTCTCTGTCCGTAAGGGTGACCCCGCACCGGGAGGTGACCTCACGGTGTACGGGCGCGGGCTCAGCCGGCCCGCAGGGACACCGTCATCGCCTCCACCGCCAGCAGCGGCGCCACATTGCGGTCGAGCGCCTGACGGCAGGCCACGATCGCCTCTATCCGGCGCAGTGTCGCCTCCGGCGTCGACGCTCTCGCCACCCGGTCGAGCGCGTCCCTTACGTCGTCGTTGGCCAGGCCGGTCCGCGAGCCGAACTGGATCACCAGGACGTCCCGGTAGAAGCCCGTCAGATCGGTGAGCGCCAGATCGAGGCTGTCGCGCTGCGTACGGGTGGAACGGCGCTTCTGCCGGTCCGCCAGGTCCTTCATGACGCCCGCCGTGCCGCGCGGCATCCGGCCGCCAGGCGACGCGCCGAGGGCCGCCTTCATGTCCTCGGTCTCCTTGACGTCCACGTCCTCGGAGACCTGTTTGGAGTCCTCCCCCGCCGCGTCGATGAGTTCCTGCGCGGCCCGGAGGCAGCCGCCGATGTCGTCGACGCGGAGCGGGACCTTCAGGACGGTGGCCCGGCGGGCGCGGGCCCGCTGGTCGGTGGCGAGACGGCGGGCGCGCCCGATGTGCCCCTGGGTGGCGCGGGCGGCGGCAGCGGCGGCCTCCGGCTCGATGCCGTCACGTCTGATCAGGACGTCGGCGACGGCGTCCACAGGAGGCGTACGGAGTGTGAGATGCCGGCAGCGCGAACGGATCGTGGGCAGGACGTCTTCCAAAGAGGGGGCGCAGAGCAGCCAGACCGTACGGGGCGCGGGCTCCTCGACGGCCTTCAGCAGCACGTTGCCCGCGCCCTCGGTGAGCCGGTCCGCGTCTTCGAGGACGATGACCTGCCAGCGGCCGACGGCCGGGGAGAGCTGGGCCCGGCGGACCAGTTCCCGGGTGTCCTTGACGCCGATGGAGAGCAGATCGGTACGGATCACCTCGACGTCCGCGTGCGTACCGATCAGGCTGGTGTGGCAGCCGTCGCAGAATCCGCAGCCGGGCATCCCGCCCAGCGCCCGGTCCGGGCTGGTGCACTGGAGGGCGGCGGCGAAGGCCCGCGCGGCGGTGGAACGGCCGGAGCCCGGCGGACCGGTGAAGAGCCACGCGTGCGTCATCTTCGTCGCCTCGGGCGGTTCGGTGCCCGACGCCTCCGCCGTGACCCGGGCGTCCGCGTCCCGTGCGGCGGCGGAGAGCGTCTCGCCGACGCGGTCCTGCCCGACCAGGTCGTCCCATACGGTCATGCGCCGTCACCGCCTCCGAGTCGCGCGCAACGGCATCCGGACCGGGATCGGGTCCGGATGCCGACGTCGGGATCCATTGTGGGGGCAGGGTCTGACAATCCCGTCCCGGTGGGGCGGAGACCGGCGTCCCACCCGCCTCAGTCCCGGTGGGGCGGAGGCCGGTGTTCCACCCGCCTCACGAACCCCCACCGCCCTATCAGCCGCGCCGGGCGACCGGATGCGGCAGATACGGCAGGTCCTCAGCGACCGCCCCGGCCCCGACCGCCGCGCGCACCACCGTTGTTGTCGTCGTCCTCGCGCGGGCCGAGCAGTTCGTCGGCGAGCGACGGGAGGTCGTCCAGCGGGGTCTCCTCCGCCCAGTCCGAACGCCGGCGAGCCGGGCGCTCGGCGTCGCGCGCCGGGCGGTCCGGGTCGACCGTCGGCATCTCGCGCGTCCGGTCGTCACCCGACCCGGCGGGCGGGGCCGGAGGCGTCTGCCGCCCCGGTCCCTCTCCCTGCTCGGCGTCCCGGAAGTAGCCGGGCGGCACCCGGTCGGCCGGGTCCGCGTCCCGTACGGGAGGCAGTACGGCGGTCTCGTCGGCCGCCCGGTCGCCGGGACGCGCCGGGGGCTCCTCGCGTCGGCGGGGATCCTCGGGGACGTCCCGTACCGGACGCAGTACGGCCGTCTCGTCGGCCGCCCGGTGCGGTGTCCCCGGCGTTTCCGGCCCGTCCGAGGGGTCCGGAACCTTCGGGATCACGCGCGTCTCGTCGTTGTCCACGCGCGCGTCCGGCTCCGACGGCGAAGGCACTTCCTGCGTCGCGGCGTCCGGGGTGACCACCCGCTTCTCCCCGGCCGTGCCCGGGGACGGCGGCTGCACGACCGGCGTCGGCACCGTCAACTCGTTGTCGGGACGCGCACGTTCGGCCCCGGGGGTCTCATCCGTCCCGGCAGCCCCGGTGGTCCCGCCCGAAGCCCCACCGGGCTCCGCCAGGCGTCGCGCCTCCTCGGCCCGCAGCAGCGCCTCCTCGGCCTTGCGCTGCTTCTCGCGCCGGCGCTCCTCCGCCTCGGCCCGGAGCCGGGTCTCCTCATCGGCGAGCCGCCGCTGCCGCTCCTGCTCCGCCCGGCGCGCCGCCTCCTCGGCCTCGCGCCGTACGCGCTCCTCCTCGGCGAGCCTGCGCGCCTCCTCGGCACGCTCCCTCGCCTCCATCGCCTGCTGTTCCGCCTCGCGCTGCCGGGCGTCCTCCAGCTCGCGGCGCTTGCGCTCCTCGTCCTCGGCGCGGAGCTTGGCCAGCTGCGCCTGCCGCTCGCGCTCCAGCCGCTCCTCCTCGGCCTTGCGCGCCGCCTCTTCCTCGGCCCGGCGCCGCGCCTCCTCGACGGCGGCCTTCCGGGCCTCCTCACGCGCGCGTACCTCGGCCTCGGACAGCGGCAGCATCTGGTCCAGCCGGTGCCGTACGACGGTGGTGACGGACTCGGGCTCCTGCGCCCCGTCCACGACCAGATAGCGGCCCGGGTCGGCGGCGGCGAGGGTGAGGAAGCCGTCCCGTACCCGCTGGTGGAACTCGGCGGGCTCCGACTCCAGCCGGTCCGGCGCCTCCGTGAAGCGCTCACGGGCCGCCTCGGGCGCGAGGTCGAGCAGCACCGTCAGGTGCGGTACGAGACCGTCCGTGGCCCAGCGCGAGATCCGGGCGATCTCGGTCGGCGCGAGGTCGCGTCCGGCGCCCTGGTAGGCCACGGAGGAGTCGATGTAACGGTCCGAGATGACGATCGCACCACGCTCCAGGGCGGGCCGGACGACCGAGTCGACGTGCTCCGCGCGGTCGGCGGCGTACAGCAGCGCCTCCGCCCGGTTGGACAGCCCGGCGCTGGACACGTCGAGCAGGATCGAGCGCAGCCGCTTGCCGATCGGTGTCGCGCCCGGCTCACGGGTCACGACGACCTCGTGGCCCTTGGCGCGGATCCACTCCGCCAGCGCCTCGACCTGGGTCGACTTGCCGGAGCCGTCGCCGCCCTCCAGAACGAGGAAGAAGCCGTTCGACGCCTGGGTCTGCGCCGGGTCGGCGCCCCCGCGCAGCGCGTCGCGCAGATCGCGCCGCAGCGGTACGCCCGACCGGTCGTCGGTCTTCGCGAGGACGACGGCCGCGACAGGCAGCAGCAGCGCGCCGACCAGCATCAGTGTGAAGGCGGCGCCGCCGTGCGCGAAGACGAAGTCGCCGGAGGCCAGCCGGTGCGGTCCGATGGAGGAGGCAAGCACGGGCGCCACCACGGCGCCGAGCGCCACGTAGACCCGTACGACGGCCTGGAGGTGGTCGGTCTGCCGGCCGCGCCGGTACTCCTCGGTCTCCTGGTCGATCAGCCCGTGGCCGGTGTGCGCCGCGACACCGGCGGACACGCCGGCGAGCAGGGCGACGAACAGCACGGTCGCCGTGTCCGGTACGAGTCCCGTCGCCAGCAGCGCGACACCGGTGAACGCGATCGCCAGCGCGAGCAGCCGACGGCGGGAGAGTCCGGGCAGCACCTTCGGGGCGACCCGCACCCCGGTTCCCACACCGCCCGTCAGGACGAGGATCAGGAGGGCGAAGGCGACGGGGCCGCCGCCCAGGTCCTTGGCGTGCAGTACGGAGACGGCGGCGGCGGACGCGATGGCAGCCGCGACGGCCGCGCAGGCGAAGACGAGCAGGCGCACCGCGCCCGTACGGCCCTTGTCCGGACCGGTCCCGGTCGCCGGGCGGCGCAGCCCTTCGAGGGGCGAGCGCGGACGCGGCGTGGGCCCGCCGGGCAGCTCCAGCATGAACAGGATCGACACGGACGCGGCGAACAGACCGGCGGCGACGTACGAGCCGAGCGCCGCCTGGTGCAGCGAGAACCACTCGATGCCCGTGCCGAGCAGGTTGCCGATCAGCGTGACGACCAGCAGGACGGCGGCGGCCAGGGGGATCGCGACGAAGCCGGTGCGCAGCGAGAGCCGGCGCAGGGCGTCGAGGTGGTCGGGCAGGGGGCGTACGGCGGCGCCCTCCAGGGGCGGGGCAGGGAGCAGGGCGGGCGCCGCGCTCTCCTTGGCCACCGTCCAGAAGCGCTCGGCGACGCCGACGACGAAGACCGTACTAAGAAGGATGGGCAGTGCGTTCTCCGGGCTCCAGTCGAGCCAGAGCGGCGCGACGAGGAGCAGGAGGAGGCGTACGCCGTCGGCCCCGATCATCGTCCAGCGGCGGTCCAGCGGACCGCCCTTGGTGCCGTCCTTCGGGCTGCTCTTGGCGCCGTCCTTGGGGCCCGTCGACCTGTCCGTCCCCGTGCCGGGTGCGGTGAGGGCGGCGAGCGGCCCGAGGAGTACGGCTCCGAAGAGGACCGTGGCAAGGATCCGGGCGCCGAACACCGCTGCGACGGCGAACGCCACACCCCGGTATCCCGCCCCGAACGAGCCCTCGGCGACCGCCGCCTGCAACGACAGCAGCAGAAGCACGAGCAGCGCCAGTGCGTCGCCGATGCCGCCCACGAGCTGTGCGCCCCACAACCGCCGCAGCGGAGGAAGGCGCAACAGGGCTCGTACCGCTCGCTCTCGTGAGTCTGCGGCAAGTGCGTCGGAGTCGGAGGTGGGGCTCACGACCGTTGGCTGCTCGGCTCGCGTCATCCGCCCAGCCTATCCGTAGCCCGCCGGTACTCCGAGGCCCACCCGAACAAATGACCGCCGCACGGCTCTCCGGGCCCTTACGGCGGAGAGTCGTGCGGCGATGGTGCCGAGGAACGAGCGGGTGCGCGGTGCGGAACCGGGACGTACGACGACAGTGCCAACGGCGCCTCCTCTTAAGGGAGGTTGCCCCGAAGGGCGCGGCACCGGACCTACTCGTCCGTGTTCGATCCCGTACGGGACGACGACGCCGTCGACTTTCTCGCCGCCGTCGTCTTCTTGGCCGCCGCGGATGTGCCGGCGGTCTTCTTGGCGGCCGTCGTGGTCTTCTTCGCCACGGCCTTCTTCGCCGTCGTCGCCTTCTTCGCGGGCGCCTTCTTGGCCGTGGCCTTCTTGGCGGGCGCCTTCTTCGCCGTCTTCTTGGCGGGCCCCTTGGCGCGCTTCTCCGCGAGCAGTTCGTAGCCGCGCTCCGGCGTGATCTCCTCGACGCTGTCGTCCGTCCGCAGGGTCGCGTTCGTCTCGCCGTCCGTGACGTACGCGCCGAAGCGGCCGTCCTTCACGACGACCGGGCTGCCGCTCACCGGGTCCGTACCGAGCTCCTTCAAAGGAGGCTTCGCCGCCGCCCGCCCGCGCTGCTTGGGCTGGGCGTAGATCGCCAGCGCCTCGTCCAGCGTGATGTCGAACAGCTGGTCCTCGCCGGTCAGCGACCGCGAGTCGGTGCCCTTCTTGAGATACGGGCCGTAACGGCCGTTCTGGGCGGTGATCTCGACGCCCTCGGCGTCCGTACCGACCACGCGCGGCAGCGACATCAGCTTCAGCGCGTCCGCCAGCGTCACCGTGTCCAGGGACATCGACTTGAACAGCGAGGCGGTGCGCGGCTTGACGGCGTTCTTGCCGGTCTTGGGCGTGCCGTCGGGCAGGACCTCGGTGACGTACGGGCCGTAACGGCCGTGCCTGGCCACGATCTGATGGCCGCTCTCCGGGTCGACGCCGAGTTCGAAGTCGCCGCTCGGCTTGGCCAGCAGCTCCTCCGCGTACTCGACGGTCAGCTCGTCGGGCGCCAGGTCGTCGGGCACGTCGGCCCGCTGGTGGCCGTCGGTGTCCTTCTCACCGCGCTCCACGTAGGGGCCGTAACGGCCGACCCGCAGCATGATGCCGTCGCCGATCGGGAACGACGAGATCTCACGGGCGTCGATGGCGCCGAGGTCCGTGACGAGCTCCTTGAGCCCGCCCAGGTGGTCACCGTCGCCGTTGCCCGCGGCGGCGGCCGCGGTCGCGGCGTCCGGGGTCGTGTCCGCACCGCCGGTGGAGCCGTTCACACCGAAGTAGAAGCGCTTGAGCCACGGCACGGCCTGCGCCTCGCCCCGCGCGATGCGGTCGAGGTCGTCCTCCATCCGCGCGGTGAAGTCGTAGTCGACGAGCCGGCCGAAGTGCGTCTCCAGGAGGTTCACCACGGCGAAGGAGAGGAACGACGGGACGAGCGCCGTGCCCTTCTTGAAGACGTAGCCGCGGTCGAGGATCGTGCCGATGATCGAGGCGTACGTGGAGGGGCGGCCGATCTCGCGCTCCTCCAGCTCCTTGACGAGCGACGCCTCGGTGTAGCGGGCCGGCGGCTTGGTGGCGTGCCCGTCGACGCTGATCTCGTCCACGGACAGCGCGTCGCCCTCGGCGACCTGCGGCAGCCTGCGCTCACGGTCGTCCAGTTCGGCGTTCGGGTCGTCGGCGCCTTCCACGTACGCCTTCATGAAGCCGTGGAAGGTGATCGTCTTGCCCGACGCGGAGAACTCGGCGTCCCGCCCGTCGCTCGACGTGCCCGCGATCTTGACGGTGACGCTGTCGCCGACGGCGTCCTTCATCTGGGAGGCGACGGTCCGCTTCCAGATCAGCTCGTAGAGCCGGAACTGGTCCCCGGTCAGCCCCGTCTCGGCGGGCGTACGGAAACGGTCGCCCGAGGGGCGGATCGCCTCGTGCGCCTCCTGCGCGTTCTTGACCTTGCCGGTGTACGAACGCGGCTTGTCGGGCAGATAGGCCGCCCCGTACAGCTGGGTGACCTGCGCCCGCGCCGCGGAGACGGCGGTGGCGGACAGGGTCGTGGAGTCCGTACGCATATAGGTGATGAAGCCGTTCTCGTACAGCTTCTGCGCGACCTGCATCGTCGACTTGGCCCCGAAGCCCAGCTTGCGCGACGCCTCCTGCTGGAGCGTCGTCGTACGGAAGGGGGCGTAGGGCGAGCGGCGGTACGGCTTCGACTCGACCGAGCGGACGGCGAACGACGCGTCGGCGAGGGCGGCGGCGAGCGCCCGCGCGTGGGCCTCGTCCAGGTGCAGCACCTGGGCGGACTTGAGCTGCCCGTCGGAGCCGAAGTCACGGCCCTGGGCGACCCGGCGGCCGTCGACCGCCGACAGCCGTGCGTTCAGTACGGAAGGGTCCGAGGCGTCGCCGGTACGACCGGTCCCGAAGGTGCCGGTCAGGTCCCAGTACTCGGCGGAGCGGAAGGCGATGCGCTCGCGTTCGCGCTCGACGACGAGCCGGGTGGCGACGGACTGTACGCGGCCGGCGGACAGGCCGCGCATGACCTTCTTCCAGAGGACCGGCGAAACCTCGTAGCCGTACAGGCGGTCGAGGATCCGGCGGGTCTCCTGCGCGTCCACCATCAGCTTGTTCAGCTGGCGGGGGTTGGCGACGGCGGTCCTGATCGCTTCCTTGGTGATCTCGTGGAAGACCATCCGGTGGACCGGGACCTTGGGCTTGAGGACTTCCTGGAGATGCCACGCGATGGCTTCGCCCTCGCGGTCCTCATCGGTGGCGAGGAAGAGTTCGTCGGACTCGGCCAGCAGCTCCTTGAGCTTTCTGACCTGGGACTTCTTGTCGGCGTTGACGACATAGATGGGCTGGAAGTCGTGTTCGACGTCCACGCCGAGGCGACGCACCTCGCCGGTGTACTTCTCCGGCACCTCGGCGGCGCCGTTCGGGAGGTCGCGGATGTGCCCGACGCTCGCCTCGACGACATATCCCGGGCCGAGATAGCCCTTGATCGTCTTCGCCTTGGCCGGTGACTCGACGATGACGAGTCGGCGGCCGGCGTGTCCGGTCTCGCTGGTCGGGGACAACTTCGCTCTTCTCTCCGGTCGGCACTCGGTGGCCCGTACAGCCCCACCGCGGGTACGGCAGTACGGCAGCGCGGGGCAGGACATGCCCCGCCAGGACGCTGCTTCGCTGCGGAGTGTGACGGTACAACCCGCCCCCGTGTCAAACGACGAAAGACCGCAACGGCCACTCGAACGGTAACCCGAGTCCGCACGTTTCTGCCGCCCGGACCCATATGCCCGCCGACCGGGACGGTGACCGGGTGCCCTGCCGACGGGGTCGGCGGCGGGTCGCGGGAGGGGCGTCGTCGCAGGTCCCGGGCGTCGGCGGGCCGCGCGGCCCGGGAGGCGGCACGGCGGGATCCGGTGGCGTACGCCTCACCGGGTGCGCCGGTCACGGTAGGGCGCCGGGCGGGCTCCGGGGGTCAGGGATCAGATCCGGCCGAAGCACCAGACGCCGAGGACGACGAAGACCAGGCCCGCGACGGTGGTCAGCGTGATGGAGGTCGCCGGGCTGACGCCGTGCGCCACCGGGGCGCGGTGCAGCACGCGCGCACCCGTCCACACCAGCAGCGCGGCTCCGAACAGCGCGAACGCCGCTCCCGCGAAGATCGCCGGCCCGCTCTCCATGCCCGTACCCCGTTCGGTCCCCGGAGCCGAGCGGCTCCACAGGGCCGAGGCTGGCACCCCGGTACGTCATTGGCGCGAATTCCGCGTGAACGGCGCGGGGGGTTCACTCGGGCGGTGTCCGGGGGGCGCCGGTGCGCGGGGCACCGGCCCGTGCACGTGCCGCCTCGCGCGCACCGGCCGGGCTCCGCTCCGGCGCCCGCCAGCTGCGGTCGTGCTGGCTCCCTCGCCCGGACCGGGCGCCCGGACCGGGCGGCGTACGTCCGTGGGGAGGCGACGAGGGCCGGTCGGGCAGCGGGCTACGGATGGGACCGGGGGCGAGGGGACAGGCGAAGCACCGGGCTTGCGGCGGGGTGACGAGGCCGGTCCGGGCGACGGGCTTGCGCGAGCTGACGAGGCCGGTCCGGGCGACGGGCTCATGGCGATGAGACCGGGGCGGGGCGCGCGACCGGGCGGGGGCGTCGGGCTCACGGCGAGGCGCGCGACGGGGGCGGGTTCGTAGGGCGCCAGCTCGTGGCGAGCCGGCGACCGGAGCGGGGGCGCCGGGCTCGGCACCGCGAAGCGGCCGGGCAGGGTGGCACGGGCTTGTGGCGGGGCGACCGGGCGGGAGCGCCGCGCTCGTGGCGAGGCACGCGACCGGGGCGGGTCTCGCCGTGAGGCGGCGCGCGCGGCAAGGCGCGTGACCGGGCCGGGGAGTGGGGCTCGTCGCGAAGCGACCGGACCGGGGCTCGCCGGGTGGGGCGGCCGACGCGTCGCGAAGCGACCATGCGAGAACGCCGCGCTCGTGGCAAGGCACGCGACGGGGGCGGGGCTCGCCGTGGGGCGGCGCGCGCGGCAAGGCGCGTGACCGGGCCGGGGCGTGGGGCTCGTCGCGAAGCGACCGGACCGGGGCTCGCCGGGTGGGGCGGCCGACGCGTCGCGAAGCGACCATGCGAGAACGCCGCGCTCGTGGCAAGGCACGCGATGGGGGCGGGAGCGCCGCGCTCGTGGCGAGGCACGCCACCGGGGCAGAAGTGGCGGGCTCGTCGCCCCGAAGCGGCCGGGCGCCGGTTCCTGGTGAAGGGACCGGGCCACCAGCAGCCGGGCAGCGTCGTGCCGGGCTCGTCGCGAGACGCGAACGGACCGGGGCTCGCCGAGCGGTGTCCCGGCGCGGCCCATGGATCGCCCGACGGTCGGTCAGGCGGTCGGCGCGGCCACCGGCACCAGGAAGCCCTCCTCCACCAGCAGCCGGATCGCCTGCGGCGTCCGGTCGCGCAGCTGCACCGGGTCCTCACCGACGAGTTGCGCGATCGCGTCCAGGATCCGCCCGGCGCTCAGCGTGCCGTCGCAGACCCCGGCGAAGCCCGCGGCGACCGTGTCCACCTTCGTCGCCCGCCGCATGCCCCGGTTCTGACGGAGCAGCACATGCTCGGGGTCCTCGGCGCCGGGCAGTCCGACCTGCTCCTGGACCACCTCGGGGGCGAGTCTGAAATGCGCGGTGAGCAGGGCGGCGTCGTCGTGCGCGCGCAGATAGTCCTGCCGCTCGAAGTGGGCCCGTACGGTGTCGCCGAGCGGCTGCTCCACGGGATGCGGCCAGTCCTCCACGACCACCGAGGGCCGCTCGCCGCCCGTCTTCCTGAGGGTGATCCAGCCGAAGCCGACGGCCTTGGTCTTCCGTGCCTCGAACTCGTCCAGCCACGCCTCGTACCGCGCCGCGTACGCCTCCGGGTCCGCCCGGTGGTCCCCGCTGTCGCGCAGCCACAGCTCCGCGTACTGCGTCACGTCCTGCACCTCGCGCTGCACGATCCAGGCGTCGCAGCCGCGCGGCACCCAGGAACGCAGCCGGTCCTGCCACTCCTCGCCCTCCACGTGCTGCCAGTTGGCGAGGAAGTGCGCGTACCCCCCGTCGGCGAGGTGCGCGGCGGTCTGCTGGACGAGCGTCCGGCAGAGGTCGTCGCCGCCCATCCCGCCGTCGCGGTAGGTGAGCCGGGCGCCGGGAGAGATCACGAAGGGCGGGTTGGACACGACGAGGTCGTACGTCTCGCCGTCGACCGGCTCGAACAGCGACCCCTCGCGCAGGTCGGCGGCGGGCGCCCCGGACAGCGCGAGCGTGAGCCGGGCGCACCCCAGCGCGCGCGGGTTGAGGTCGGTGGCGGTGACGGCGGTCGCGTGGTGCGCCGCGTGCAGTGCCTGGATGCCGGACCCGGTGCCGATGTCGAGGGCCCTGGCGACGGGCGTACGGACGGTGAGCCCGGCGAGTGTCGTGGACGCCCCGCCGACGCCGAGCACCACCCCTTCGCCGTGGCCGCTCGCCCCGGCGGCGCCGCCGACAGCGCAGCCCGCGTCGGAGACGATGAACCAGTCCTCGCCGTCGGGGCCGCCGTACGGCCGTACGTCCACGGTGGCACTGACCAGCGCGGCACCCTCGCCGTCCACGGAGGTGCTCTCCACGACCCAGCCGTCGGCCAGGCACAGCTCCAGCGGGAGCGCCGCGCGGGCCCGGTCCGCAGGGACCGGTGACTGGAGCAGGAAGAGCCTGACGAGCGTTTCGAGCGGGGTGTCGCCGCGCGTGGCCCGCAGGGCGGGCACGGTCTCGCTGCGGGCCAGCGCGGTGTAGGCAGGCGCGCCGAGCAGGTCAAGCAGGCCGTCGACGGTGAAGCCGGCGGCGAGCAGGGCGTCGCGGAGCAGGGGCGAGTGGTCGGGCGCGGGAAGGCTGGTCGTACTCACCCGCCCATTGTGACGGCTGCCACTGACAACCGCCCACGCCCCGGCGTCCTGGAGGGCGGGGCCGGGCCACGCGGCGTACCTCCGGAACCGCGACCGGAACCGGCGGACCGAGACCGGTCACGGCCGACGCACGGACGTCGACCGGCCGCTGGGAGCGGCCCGCCCTTGAAAGCGGGGCCGGTCGGCCTACGTACGGAGGATCGCCCGCCCGACAGCTCGGCGGAGCCGGAACCGCGTCGTCGGAGCCGGAACCGGGTCACGCCGCGGGCGCGCCCGCCCCGGCGTCGGCGGGCGCGGAGGTCTTCGGACGCTGGCAGCCGGGCTGCTTGGCCATCGCCGCGCCGACATCGCCGGACTGGAGCTTCTGGAGGGCCCTGTCACCGCTCGTGCTGAGCTTGGCGAGTTCGTCGGCGACGCCCTTGAGGCCGTCCGCGAACTTCGCCTGGTCCTTGATGTCGAGGTCGTCCACCTTGGTCTTGAGACCGGCGTACGCCGCGGAGGTGGTGTTGAGCTCGCCGACGGCCTCCTTCTGGGTCTTCTCGCCGTCCTCGACGGGCGGGGCCCCCGCCGTGTTGACGGCCGAGCCCAGCGCCTTGTAGGCGTCCGAGATGGACTGGAAGGCCGCCGAGTCGGTCTTCTGCACGTCGGCGGGCTTGCTGCTGCCCGAGGTCGCCTGCTGGATGGAGGCGTTGGCGCCGGCGATCTTCGTCAGCTGCGGCTGGACCTGGTCGCAGACCTTCTTGGCCCAGTCGTTCACCTTGGTGTCGCTGTCGTCACCGCAGCCCGACAGCGCCATGAGCAGTACCGAACCGCCTGACAGTGCGGCTGCGAGCTTCTTGTTCACCGGATGGGGTCCCTTCCACGGCTCTCGGCCCCGGAACATACACGCCATGTGGTCCCCTTCCGCACGCCAAGTGACCGCTCAATCCTCCTTTGTGGCTATTTGATCCGAGGGAGAGAACGCTCACGTCGTCCGTTCTCCCGGCACGCCGACAGGCGGGCGGCGTGTCAGGACCCGCCGCCCGCCCGCCCGTCGCACGACTCTTCAGGAAGCGACCGCCGAGCCCGGTGACGTGGTCGTTCCGTCCCCGGAAGCTCCGCCTCCGCTGACTGCCGCGCTTTCGCCGCCTCCGTCGTCGACGGTCACCGAGCGCCGCTTGGAGACGTACACGGCGCCGACTATCACCCCGATCGCCAGCACGGCCACCACGGCCCGTATCCCGGCGCTGGCGTCGTCCCCGTAGCTGAACTGCACCACCGCGGGGGCGATCAGCAGCGCAACCAGGTTCATGACCTTCAGCAACGGGTTGATCGCCGGGCCCGCCGTGTCCTTGAACGGATCTCCCACGGTGTCACCGATGACGGTCGCGGCATGGGCGTCGCTGCCCTTGCCGCCGTGGTGCCCGTCCTCGACGAGCTTCTTGGCGTTGTCCCACGCCCCGCCGGAGTTGGCGAGGAAGACCGCCATCAGCGTGCCCGTACCGATCGCGCCGGCCAGGAACGAACCGAGCGCGCCGACGCCGAGCGAGAACCCGACGGCGATCGGTGTGAGCACGGCGAGCAGGCCGGGTGTGGTCAGCTCGCGCAGCGCGTCCTTCGTACAGATGTCGACGACACGCCCGTACTCCGGCTTCTCCGTACGGTCCATGATCCCCGGGTGCTCACGGAACTGCCGCCGCACCTCGTAGACCACCGAACCGGCCGACCGCGACACGGCGTTGATCGCGAGGCCGGAGAAGAGGAACACGACCGCCGCCCCGAGGATCAGCCCCACCAGGTTGTTGGGCTGCGAGATGTCCAGGCTCAGGCTCATCTCACCGGCCTTCGCCCCGACGTCCGCGACGGCCGTGGCGATGGCGTCGCGGTACGAACCGAACAGCGCCGCCGCCGCCAGCACGGCGGTGGCGATGGCGATGCCCTTGGTGATGGCCTTCGTCGTGTTGCCCACGGCGTCGAGGTCGGTGAGCACCTGCGCGCCCGCGCCCTCGACGTCCCCGGACATCTCGGCGATGCCCTGGGCGTTGTCGGAGACCGGGCCGAAGGTGTCCATGGCGACGATGACACCGACGGTGGTGAGCAGGCCGGTGCCGGCCAGCGCGACCGCGAAGAGGGCGAGCATGATCGAGGCGCCGCCGAGCAGGAACGCCCCGTACACGGCGAGACCGATCAGCAGCGCCGTGTAGACGGCGGACTCCAGGCCGATGGCCACACCGGCGAGAACGACCGTGGCCGGGCCGGTGAGCGCCGATTTGCCGATGTCGCGCACCGGGCGCCGGTTGGTCTCCGTGAAGTAGCCCGTGAGCTGCTGGATGAGCGCCGCGAGCACGATGCCGATGGCGACGGAGACCAGCGCGAACACCCTCGGGTCCCCGGAGTGCGAGGTGATCTCCTGGGCGGTCACCCCGTCCAACTCGGCGTAGCTGGACGGCAGATAGGTATACGCCGCGACGGCCACCAGGATCAGCGAGATCACCGCGGAGAGGAAGAATCCCCGGTTGATGGCGGTCATGCCGCTGCGGTCGGACGGCCGGGGCGCGACGGCGAAGATGCCGATCACCGCCGTGACGACACCGATCGCGGGGACGATCAGCGGGAAGCCGAGCCCGAAGTTGCCGAAGGCCGCCGTGCCGAGGATCAGCGCGGCGACGAGCGTCACGGCATACGACTCGAAGAGGTCGGCCGCCATGCCCGCGCAGTCGCCGACGTTGTCCCCGACGTTGTCGGCGATGGTCGCCGCGTTGCGCGGGTCGTCCTCGGGGATGCCCTGTTCGACCTTGCCGACGAGGTCGGCGCCGACATCGGCGGCCTTGGTGAAGATGCCGCCGCCGACACGCATGAACATGGCGATCAGCGCGGCGCCGAGACCGAAGCCCTCCAGCACCTTGGGCGCGTCCTCGGCGTAGACGAGGACCACGCAGGAGGCGCCGAACAGGCCGAGGCCCACGGTGAACATGCCGACCACACCGCCGGTGCGAAATGCGATCTTCATCGCCTTGTGCGCGACGGCGGTCAGATCCTTTTCCGGTTCGCCTTCCGCCGGAGTCGCCTCACGCGCGGCAGCGGCGACACGCACATTGCTCCGTACGGCGAGACGCATGCCGAAGTATCCGGTGGCCGCCGAGAAAAGCGCGCCCACCAGGAAGAACAACGAACGTCCCGCGCGTTCCGACCAGCCTTCCGCCGGCAGCAGCATCAACAGGAAGAACACCACGGCGGCGAAAACACCGAGGGTGCGCAACTGCCGTGCCAGATAGGCATTCGCGCCTTCCTGTACAGCGGCGGCGATCTCCTTCATGGACGCGGTGCCCTCGTCGGCCGCCAGCACCTGACGGACCAGTCGCTGGGCCACCAGCAGCGCCGCCAGTGCGATGACCGCGACGACGATCACGATCACTCTGTTGCCGTCGGTGAGTACCGCGGCAGCGAGAGAAGTGGAGTGCTCGGACAGTTGTGGATCGACGTTCTCCGCCATTCGTCCTCCTTGACGCTCAGCGCTCAAGATGGACGGATTGTAGGGAGCGGAAGCCGATCAAAACAGAGTGCCCGCGACGTGTAATTGACCTTGGCGTGCGGAACCGCAAAAGATCGGCCTCGAAAAGGACCTTGGAATTCTCCGTGCGATCCATGAATTTCCGGTGATCAATTTCTTCGGAACAAAAAGAAAAGGCCCTGCTCAGCAGGGCCCTCAAAGAAATTGGATCAAAGAATGTGGATCACGCCGTCACGAGAGCGAGACCGCCGAGGTGGTCGGCCAGCTCATCCGGATGACGCCACCGGTGGCATCGGAGGTCACTTCCACGTCGTCCACCAGACCGCTGATGACCGCGAGGCCCATCTCGTCCTCACCGTCGCCCGCGTCCGCCTCGGTGACATCGCCCGAGAGTACGGACCTGCGGGAGACCGGCACGTTCTCCGCCGCGGCGGCGGTACCCGGCGCGGGCACCCCGTCGCCGACCTCGATGGAGAAGACCTTCTCCTCCTCGGTCAGCGCGACCCGCACCGGCTCGGTGATGCCGTGGCTGCGATGCAGACCGACCGCGCGACTGCACGCCTCTCCGACGGCGAGCCTGACCTCGTCCAACACCGCCTCGTCGACACCGGCCCGGCGCGCCACGGCAGCCGCCACCAGACGGGCCGTCCTGACGTGTTCGGGCTGGGCGCTGAAGCGGAGTTCAACGGTGGCCATGCGATCCCCCTCAGACGTACGAGCGTGCGAATCACGCGTGCGATCGGGCGCGGGCGGCCCCGGGCATGACGCCCGGTGCCCCCTGCCCTTCTTCCGGTCCTACCTCGGCTCTTCCGAAGCCTCCGGCCGGCCTCAGTCGGTGGCGGCGACGGCCTCGTCGACCGTGGTGTGAATGGGGAACACCTTGGTCAGGCCAGTGATCCGGAAGATCTTGAGAATGCGCTCCTGGTTGCAGACCAGACGCAGCGAGCCCTCGTGGGCACGCACACGCTTGAGTCCACCCACGAGCACGCCGAGACCGGTGGAGTCGAGGAAGTCCACGCCCTCCATGTCGACGACCAGGTGGTAACTGCCGTCGTTCACCAACTCGACCAACTGCTCGCGCAGCTTGGGCGCGGTATACACATCAATCTCGCCACCGACCTCGACGACCGTACGGTCGCCACCGGGGCCGGACACATTGCGAGTCGACAGGGACAGGTCCACGGATCCTCCAGCACCTTGCAATCGAGCGGTCGCCCCTCGGGTCTCTCCCGACGGAGCCAGGGGGCGTATCGCCAGCCGCGATGGCATTCAATCACTTACCGGCAGCCATGCACGACGCCTTAGGACCATTGTCCGCCACGCCAGTGACACACTCGGTGCCGATGGCCACGAATCGAGGTCCCGACAGGCCGCCCGTGAACGGGGGCTCCCGCCCTTCCCCCGGTACGGTCCTGGACCGGCTCACCGCGGGGCCGGGCCGGGCTGCGCGCATCACCCATACGGAGCACTTGCCCCCGCGTGCGGGTCGGCATGCCGTCTGGCCCGATCGCATCCGTCCGGAAGTGATCAAGGCCATCCAACTGGCCGGGGTCGACCATCCGTGGGCCCACCAGGCGACCGCCGCCGAGCACGCCCTGGACGGCGAATCCGTCGTCATCGCCACCGGCACCGCGTCCGGCAAGTCCCTCGCCTATCTCGCGCCGGTGCTCACCGCCCTCCTGGACGGCTCCGAGGCGCCGAACGGGCGCGGCTCGACCGCCCTGTACCTCTCCCCGACGAAGGCGCTCGCCGCCGACCAGCGGCGCGCCGTGAAGGCGCTGGCCGCGCCCCTGGGCAACGGGGTGCGCCCCGCCGTGTACGACGGCGACACCCCGGTCGAGGAGCGCGAATGGGTACGCCAGTACGCCAACTACGTGCTCACCAACCCCGACATGCTGCACCGAGGCATACTGCCTGCCCACCCCAGGTGGTCCTCCTTCCTGCGCTCGCTGCGCTACGTCGTCGTCGACGAGTGCCACACCTACCGCGGTGTCTTCGGCTCCCACGTCGCCCAGGTCCTGCGCCGTCTGCGGCGTGTCTGCGCCCACTACGGCTCCGACCCCGTCTTCCTCCTCGCCTCCGCCACCGCCGCCGAACCCGCGCTCGCCGCCGGCCGGCTCACCGGCCTGCCCGTCCACGAGGTGGCCGACGACGCCTCACCGCGGGGCGAGATGGTCTTCGCCCTGTGGGAGCCGCCGCTCACCGAACTCCACGGCGAGAAGGGCGCACCGGTCCGCCGTACCGCCACGGCCGAGACGGCCGACATCCTCACCGACCTGACGCTCCAGGGCGTCCGCTCGGTCGCCTTCGTACGCTCCCGGCGCGGCGCAGAACTCGTCTCCGTCATCGCGCAGGAACGGCTCGCCGAGGTCGACCACTCACTCGTGCGGCGCGTCGCCGCCTACCGGGGCGGCTACCTGCCCGAGGAGCGCCGCGCCCTGGAGCGCGCCCTGCACTCGGGCGAACTCCTCGGCCTCGCCGCCACCACCGCCCTGGAGCTGGGCATCGACGTGTCCGGGCTCGACGCGGTCGTCATCGCCGGCTATCCGGGCACCCGTGCCTCCCTGTGGCAGCAGGCGGGCCGCGCGGGCCGTGCCGGTCAGGGCGCCCTCGCGGTGCTGGTCGCCAGGGACGATCCGCTGGACACCTTCCTCGTCCACCATCCCGAGGCGTTGTTCCGGCAGCCCGTCGAGTCGACCGTGCTGGACCCGGACAACCCGTACGTCCTCGCCCCCCATCTGTGCGCGGCCGCCGCCGAACTGCCGCTCACGGAAGCCGATCTGGACCTCTTCGGTCCCGCGGCGCCGGACCTGCTGCCGCAGCTCGTCACGTCCGGGCTGCTGCGGAGGCGGGCGGCCGGCTGGTACTGGACGCGGCGTGAGCGCGCCGCCGATCTCGCCGACATCCGGGGCGGGGGCGGCCGACCCGTCCAGATCGTCGAGAAGGACACCGGCAGACTGCTGGGCACCGTCGACGAGTCGGCGTCCCACGCCGCCGTGCACGACGGCGCCGTCCACCTGCACCAGGGACGGACCTATCTGGTGCGGCGGCTGGACCTGGCGGACTCGGTCGCGCTGGTCGAGGAGGCCGTCCCGCCGTACTCCACGATCGCGCGCGACACCACCGCCATCTCCGTGCTGGAGACGGACACCGAGATCCCGTGGGGCGGCGGGCGGCTGTGTTACGGCTCCGTCGAGGTCACCAACCAGGTCGTCTCCTTCCTCCGCCGCCGGCTCCTCACCGGCGAGGTCCTGGGGGAGACCACACTCGATCTGCCTCCCCGTACGCTGCGCACCCGCGCCGTCTGGTGGACGGTCACCGAGGACCAGCTCGACGCGGCCCGGATCAATCCGGAGCAGCTGGGCGGCGCCCTGCACGCCGCCGAGCACGCCTCCATCGGGATGCTGCCGCTGTTCGCCACCTGCGACCGCCGGGACATCGGTGGTGTGTCCGTCCCACTCCACCCGGACACGCTGCTGCCGACGGTCTTCGTTTACGACGGCCACCCGGGCGGCGCGGGCTTCGCCGAACGCGCCTTCCACACGGCGCGCGCGTGGCTGTCCGCGACCCGTGAGGCCATCGCGTCGTGCGAGTGCGAGGCGGGCTGCCCGTCGTGCATCCAGTCCCCGAAGTGCGGCAACGGCAACGAGCCTCTGCACAAGCGCGCGGCCGTCCGGCTCCTCGGCGAGCTCCTGAAGGGAGCGCCGCGGTCCGGGCCTCCGGAAACCACGGACCTGCCGGGCCCCCGTCCGCCAGCGACGGCCGAACGGGCCGAGGCCGGCGCGTCCGGCGGCTGAGCCCACGGCGACGCGCCCGGCGCCGGACGGGACGGCTGCCGAGAACCCGCACGCAGCCCGGCGGACGTCGCAGAGCCGGAGTCCGGGTGACGTCACGAGCCCGGAGCCCTGTCCGGCGGTGTCCGGGACGGCGGTGTCCGGGACGCCGGTCGTACGGGGCCGGGGTCCGGTGCGGCCGTCGGTGGCGGTCCGGCCGAGGGCGCCCGCGCGGGCAGCGCGTCCGGTGGTCCCGCTCGGGACCTGACCGTGGGTGCGTACGGGCCGAAGGCCGCCCGCGCGGTCACGTCGGCGATCTCCCCGACCACGGCGCACCGCACCACCCGAGCGTCCTGGGCCCCGGCGATCTCGGCCGCCCGCGCGCAGGCGGCCTCAGGTCCGCGCAGCGCGTAGCCGGCGGCGGCCAGCGCGGCCAGATCGGCCGCCGCGCCCGCGCGGTGTCGGGCCGCGACGGCCTGCCCCAGGGCGAGGATCGTCGCGAACACGACGCACAGTGCGGTCGCCGCCATGGCCGCCCAGACCGTCGCCGACCCCCGGTCCCGGTTCACGGCCCCGCCCCGTGGGCCAGGGCGTCCTCGGCGGGCGCGACCGCCTCCGCCGCCAGCGTCAGGGCGATACCGCGCGGTCCGGGGGTCGGGGCCTCCACCCGCACCCGCCACAGGTCGGCCGAGCGCCCCAGTGTGATCTCCGCGCCGGCGGGTGCGGCCGAACGGGCGGCCTCGACCGCCGTCGCCCGGGGTTCGGAGCGGGCAGCCGCCCGCGCGCCCGCCCGAGCGGCGTCCACGCACTGGATCTGCGCGGACGCCGCCGTCAGCGCCCAGAGCAGCGCCGCGACGAACACCACCAGCCCCGGCACGGCGAGGGCGGCCTCCGCCGTCACCGCTCCCCGGTCGCCGCCCTCGCCGGCCGTCACCGGCTCAGAACTTCGCATCGAGGGCGTTTCCGATGACCGATTCCAGGGCGGCTGAGACGGCCCCGCTGGTGACCACCTTGTAGAGGACCGCGGCGAACCCGCACGCGGCGAGCGTCCCCATCGCGTACTCGGCGCTCGCCATGCCGGAATCCGCCCCCGCCCGGTTACGGAACCACGACCCGCCGCCGACCCGCACCCGGCTCCGCCGCCGTCGGCTCACCCCGCTCATCGTCTCCACCACGCGCTTCGCCCGCCGTCCGGGCAGTGTCATCCGCATCATCGTCATGTCAACCTCCTGTTGGAAAAGCTCAGTTGGATCACTCGGTCCGACCACTCGGGTCGGAACAGCTCGGTGGGAACAGCTCGGTGGGAACAGCTCGGTGGGAACAGCTCAGTCATGTCGGTAAGGCCGGTCAGCGCGTCGGGGCGCTCACTCGCCGCCCAGCAGCCCGGCGGCCAGGCCGATCACCACCGGGGCCACTCCCACCGCCAGGAAGGCGGGCAGGAAGCACAGCCCCACGGGAGCGGTGATCAGCACCTGCGCCCGGCCCGCGCGGGCCGTGGCCTGCCGGGCGCGCTCCGCCCTGAGACCGTCGGCCACCCGGGAGACCGGCTCGGCAGCCGGCGCCCCTGTGGACCCGGCCCGCTCCAGACAGCGGGCCAGCTCCCCGGCGCCCGGTATCCCGCCGAACCGCCCCCAGGTCGCCGCCGGTTCGCCGCCGAGGCGCAGCGTCGCGGCCGTACTGACCAGCCGTTCACCCACCGGTCCGCCCAGCGACTCCCCCACCGCCTCCGCCGCTTCGCGCGGACCCGCCCCGGCCGTGACGCAGGCGGCCAACAGATCCGCCGCGAGCGGCAGTTGGCGCGCGGCCTCCGCCATCACCTCGTCCGCTTCGGCGCCGGTTCCGGGCCGCGTACGCAGCCACCGCGCGACGGCGTACGCCCCGGCGAGTCCCACCGCCCCTCCGGCGGCCCCGCCGACCAGGGCCCAGCCGAGGCACCCGGCCCCCAGGGGCGGGCCCCAACGCCGCAGCCACGCCCGGTACTCCGGTCGCGCGTGTCCAGGGTCGGGAGTCGTCGCCATGGCCAGGAGGGTCACCGTCCGGCGGCGCGCGGCTCGTTCCCGCCGCCGCCCGGACCAGGCGAAGGTCACGGACACCGCCGCCGCGACCAGGGCGACGGTCACCCACAGGCTGTGGACGACATCCCCGCCTGCGAGGCGCCCGTTCATGGCGTGCTCCCGCCCCGGACGATCCGCCGCGCCCACCAGAGACCGGTCGCCTCCAACAGCAGGCCCAGGGCCAGGCAGCCCAGACCGGCCGGGGTGTGCAGCAGCACCCTCATCGGGTCGGCGCCCATGGCCCCGCCCATGGCCAGGGCAGCCACGGGCAGGAGCGCCAGCACCACCACCGAGGACCACGCGCTGACCAGCTGGGCCCGCAGGGCGTTCCGCTGGTCCCGCTCGGCCCGCAGTCCGGCGCCGAGGCGGTCGAGCCCGTCGGCCAGTCCCGCTCCGCCGTCCACCGCGACCCGCCAGCAGGCGGCCACGCCGACGAGGCCGTCCGCTCCCGGTCGTCGCGCAGCCCCGCGCAGTGCCTCGGGGACGTCGCCGCCGAACCGGGCCGCCGCGACCACCGAGGCGAGTTCCGGGCCGTCGAACTCCCGGCCGACGGCCCGGACCGCGGTGATCAGCGCCTCGGCCGGCTGGGCACCGGCTCTCAACTCCCCGACGAGCGCGTCACCGAGGCGGCGCACCGCGTCGGCCCGTCGCTCCGCCGCGCGTCGGGTCTCCCCGGCCCGCAGTCCGCGCCGCGCGAGTGGCACCGCCACCGCACCGGCGAGCAGCGGCAGCACCGACTCACCCCACAGGGCGAGCAGCACCGAGGCAGGCAACGCGAGCCACTCCTTCCCCCACCCCACCAGGCGGTCGCGGAGTATCCGCAACGTGCTCTCCCAGGTGACCACCGGCCGTCGCCTCACGGCCCCGGTGGTGGAGCCGTCGTTGCCCCCACCGAGGAGCGACTCCGCGCGCCGCAGGGCCCGTCCCCGTTCCACCAGCAGCCAGGCCGCCAGCCCCGCGCACACAGCCGCCCCGAAGACGGACACGGGGACGGGGACCGGCATCGGTGCCGCCGTCACAGCGCACGCCCGATCAGCGACCGCAGCCTCGGCCAGCCGCGCTCGTACACGAACCCCCCTGCGCCCCAGCGCAGAGCGGGCACCGGCACGACCAGCCCAGCCGCGTCCCGCTCCAGGACGTGCACCTCGGCGATCCGGCGCCTCCCGTCCAGGTCCCGTACGAGATGGATCACCACCGAGAGGGCAGCCGCCAACTGGCTGTGCAGCGCGGCCCGGTCGAGGCCGGCGGCCGTCCCGAGGGCTTCCAGCCGCGCGGGCACATCGGCGGCGGTGTTCGCGTGAACCGTCCCGCAGCCGCCTTCGTGCCCGGTGTTCAGGGCGGCCAGCAGCGTGGTCACCTCGGCGCCGCGCACCTCTCCCACCACCAGCCGGTCGGGCCGCATCCGCAGCGCCTGCCGCACCAGGTCCTCCAGGGTCACCTCACCCGCGCCCTCCTGGTTCGCGGGCCGGGCCTCCAGACGCACCACATGGGGGTGATCGGGCCTCAACTCGGCCGAGTCCTCGGCCAGTACGATCCGCTCACGCGCCCCCACCAGGCCGAGCAGGGCGGACAGGAGGGTCGTCTTGCCCGACCCCGTGCCACCGCTGATCAGGAACGACACCCGTGCCTCGATCAGCGCCCTCAGCAGCCGCTCACCGCCGGGCGGCACCGTCCCCGCGGCGGTGAGCTCCGCCGGGGAGAAGGCCCGGGGGCGTACGACCCGCAGCGAGAGATGCGTCGAGCCGACGGCCACCGGCGGCAGCACCGCGTGCATCCGCGTCCCGTCGGGAAGCCGGGCGTCCACCCAGGGCCGCGCGTCGTCCAGGCGCCGCCCCGCGACGGCGGCGAGCCGCTGCGCCAGCCTCCTTACGGAGGAGGCGTCCGAGAAGGACACGTCCGTCAACTCCAGCCCGCGGCCCCGGTCGACCCAGACCCGGTCGGGCGCCGAGACCAGGACGTCGGTGACGGAGGCGTCGGCCAGCAAGGGCTCCAACGGCCCCGTGCCGACCAGCTCGCATCGCAACTCCTCGGCGGCGCCGAGCACTTCGGTGTCCCCCAGAAGCCTCCCCTGGGCCCGCAGGGCCGCCGCCACGCGCGCCGGGGTCGGCTCGGCCCCGCTCTCCGCCAGACGCTGCCGTACGGCGTCCAGCAGCGCCCCACCGACCTGCGCGCCACCGGCGAGTGTCACGGTGCTCACGCGGTCACGCTCCCGTTCCCGGTACCCGCGAGCGCCCGGTCCCAGAACGCGGCGCAGAACCGCGCCAGCGGCCCCCGTACGCCCGAACCCGGTGGTGACCCGCTCTCCTGCGCGGCCGACAGGCCCGGATCCCAGGGGAGTTCGCCCAGGAGCGGCAGCCGCAGCGCGTCGGCCACCCAGCCGTCGTCCAGCCCGGCCACGCACGGCCCCCGGACCACCACCCGCAGGTCCGGCAGCACCATGCCCACCAGCGAGGCGACCCGGGCCGCCGCCGCGACGGCCCGCAGCTCGCCCGGCACCACCAGCAGGCCGACGTCGAGCTGCGCCAGCGCTTCCGCCACGCCCTCGTCGATCCGGCGTGGGAGATCGACGACCACCGCCCCGCCCCGTCGGCGGGCCGCCGCGAGGACCGAGCGCATGGCCTCCGGCGGGACGAGCACGGAGTCGCCGCGATCCCAGCTCAGCAGGCGCAGATCGTGCAGAAGGGGCAGGGACTCCTCCAGCGCGCCACCCGCGACCCGCCCCTTGGAGGCGGCGAAATCCGGCCATCGGCGGCCCTCCGCCCGCTCTCCGCCGAGCAGCACGTCGAGCCCGCCGCCGAGCGGATCACCGTCGATGAGCATGGTGCGCAGACCCTGGCGGGCGGCCGTGACGGCCAGGGCGCAGGCGAGGGTCGACGCCCCGGCACCACCCCGGCCGCCGATCACACCGACGGTCAGCGCGGGACGCCCCACCCCCTCGGCGACATCGGCGATCCGGTCGACGAGCCAGCTCTCCCCGTCGGGCAGGCGCAGCACGCAGTCGGCGCCGATCTCGACGGCGTGCCGCCATACGGCCGGGTCGTCCTGGTCCCTGCCCACGAGCAGCACTCCCCGCCGCCGGCCGGCGGACCGGCAGCGTACGGCCGCGTCGTCGCCCACGAGCACCAGCGGCGCCGACTTCCAGCCGCCCCGTCGCTCAGGGACCGAGTGGTGGACCTCGGGCTCGGCGCCCGCGGCGGCGCACAGCCGCAGGAGATCGTCGAGCAGGTCGACGTCCTCGGTGATGATCAGCGGTCCGGGCCGCTGCCCTTCGGCGACCGGCGAGCGGTCGGACGCCATGAATCCAGCCATTGTCTGTTCCCCCTATTCGCGCGATCCCGGATCGAGGTCGGCAGTCGCGCCGAAGGCGCTCCCCCACTCCGTCCGCGGACTCCCGAAGGGCGTCCGCCGAGTGGGCTCTCTGCGATCTCGCGGTGATCAGGCATCGGTGATTCCGGCTACCGCGAACTTTCGCGGTGGGAATCACCCTGCATCGCGCGGAAAAAACGTGTGGATCTTGCCCAAAAGCTGTGGACAACTCACCGGTTGTGAATATCTCCGTCGCTCATACCGGTGACTTCCGAGAGCAGTCTGGCAACTACGCACAGTGACGAGTAGAGTGCCCCTCACACCCGTACACGCGAGGTGTCACCAGGGGAGGGATCATGGGGCCACGACGGGCTCGAACGCCGAAAAAGCGTCCGGACATGCGACGACCCCCGCCGGGGGGGAGAGCGGGGGTCGTCCCCCAGACCGACTCGGGGGGGGAGGAGCCGGACCGGGTGAGCACGGTCGCGAACGATCCGTGACTTCCATGGTGTACCCGAGAGCCTTCTCAGGCAAACCCACGCGCCGTACCTTACGCCGAATGGTGGGCGCCTATGCTCGGCTTCGTGGAAAACCACTCCTTGCCCCGCACAGCGGCCTTCTTTGACCTGGACAAGACGGTCATTGCGAAGTCGTCGACGTTGACCTTCAGCAAGTCCTTCTATCAAGGCGGACTGATCAACCGCCGAGCGGTACTGCGCACCGCCTACACGCAGTTCGTCTTTCTCGCCGGCGGCGCCGATCACGACCAGATGGAGCGCATGCGCGAGTACCTCTCCGCGCTCTGCAAGGGCTGGAACGTCCAGCAGGTCAAGGAGATCGTCGCAGAGACGCTGCACGATCTCATCGACCCGATCATCTACGACGAGGCCGCCTCCCTCATCGAGGACCACCACACGGCCGGACGCGACGTGGTGATCGTCTCCACGTCCGGAGCGGAGGTCGTCGAGCCCATCGGCGAACTGCTGGGCGCCGACCGGGTCGTGGCCACCCGCATGGTCGTCGGCGCGGACGGCTGCTTCACCGGCGAGATCGAGTATTACGCCTACGGGCCGACCAAGGCGGCGGCGGTCAAGGCGCTCGCCGCGTCCGAAGGGTACGACCTGGAGCGCTGTTACGCGTACAGCGACTCCATCACCGATGTTCCGATGCTCCAGTCGGTCGGCCACCCGTACGCGGTCAATCCCGACCGGGCCCTGCGGCGCGAGGCGGCGGCCCGCGATTGGCCGATTCTCGTCTTCAACCGGCCGGTCCGCCTCAAGCAGCGACTGCCCGGGTTCTCCATGCCACCCCGGCCGGCCCTCGTGGCGGTGGCGGCGTTCGGCGCGGCGGCGGCCACGGCCGGACTGGTCTGGTACGCCAGCCGGCGACGGCAGGCCGCCTCCGTATGAGCGACTCGGCGACCGACGGGCGATTCATCCTTGTTTGAACCTAAAAGTAAAGTCGGAGAGCGGGGGGTTTCGCTTCCCCACGGACAGGAGTACAAAGGAATCAACGGCCCGCGAGACCAAGGACATCCGAGAGGATGACCCGTTGACGCACCAAGGCCCCACGGACCGAGCATGAAAGCCGAGTACCCACGCGACGTCGACCCGTCGATTACGGGCCAGCCGCACCAGGGACGGGCGAAGTTCCCGACCTGATGGGCATATCTCGAGGACGCCTGGTAGCCCGGTGGACGTGCCAGCGGCGGTACCTACGGGTACCGCCGCATTCATGTACAGGGAGAACGGGCGGCCCGAGCGCCCCGGACGGACGAACCGACCGGCGCGCTCCCTCACCTCAGGCCGCTCGCCTCACGAGCCCTGCCGCACGCCCCCGTCTCAGGCCGCGCCGCGCTGAAGCGCCTCGCACACGGCCGTCGACTCCCTGACTCCCAGTTCGACCGCACGCCCGCAGTGCGCGATCCACACCGCCATGCCCTCCGGCGTACCCGACAGATAGCCGTCGAACGCCGCCACGTACGCCGCACGCCCCAACTCGGCATGACCCACCTCGGACGGACAGATCGACTTGGGGTCGAGCCCGCTGCCGATCAGCACGATCCGTTCGGCGGCCCGCGCCACCAGGCCGTTGTACGAACCGAAGGGCCGCAGCGCCAGCAGCTCGCCGTGCACCACGGCGGCCGTGACCAGCGCGGGCGCCGAACTCCCCGCCAGCACCAGCCCGGAGAGACCGTCCAGCCGGCCGGCCACCTCCTCGGCACCGGGCAGCGGCGCCTCGATCAGCGGCTTGGGGCTGTTGGGCCCCGGCGCCTCGACCACCGGCTCCCCGGCCAGCCTCGGGCGGCCGATCGTCTCCCCCGGGACCTCCGGGACCGCACCACCGCCGACCCCCATCCCGGCTCCGGCACTGAACCCGCCGTCCGTCAGTTGCTGAACGACACCGCCGGCCGCCACCAGATGCAGCCGGGCGAGCACTCGAAGCGGTGACTGCCGCCAGATGGAAAGGAGTTGACCCGCCTCGGCCGTCAGCCTCAGCGCGGCACCCACCGACAGGGCGTCGGCGGAAGACCCGAAGTCGCTGCGCCGTCGCACCTCTTCCAGCGCCCAGTCCGCACCGGAGAGCGCCGCCGATCCGCGCGCGGCGCGCAGGGCCGCCTCCGAGGTGACCTCGTTGGACCGCCGTCTCATCACACGGTGCCCGTAGACCCGGTCGACCGCCCGACGCACCGAGTCCACCGCGTCGGGGACACCCGGCAGAGCGGCCAGTGTGGCGAGAGGGTCATGCCCTCCCGGAGCGGACGAAGCGTTCGAGGCTGTCGTACTCATAGGTAGCAAGGCTACGCGCCCATCGCGCACGCCCCACGTTGGAGTGGTCTTCTTCACCCGATGCGACAACGCACCGCGACACTCGCACTACGCTAGGTGAACATGAAGATCGCTTTCGTAGGTAAGGGCGGCAGCGGCAAGACGACGCTGGCCTCGCTCTTCATCCGCCACCTGACCGCCAACGAGGCACCCGTCATCGCGATGGACGCCGACATCAACCAGCACCTCGGGGCCGCGCTCGGCCTGGACGAGGACCAGACCGCCGCGCTGCCCGCGATGGGCGCGCACCTCCCGCTCATCAAGGAGTACCTGCGCGGCACCAATCCGCGGATCACCTCCGTCGACTCGATGATCAAGACGACACCCCCCGGCGAGGGCTCCCGGCTCCTGCGGGTCCGTGAGTCCAATCCGGTCTACGACGCCTGCGCGCGCACCGTCCGGCTGGACGACGGCGACATCCGGCTGATGGCGACGGGATCGTTCACCGACTCCGATCTGGGGGTGGCCTGCTACCACTCCAAGGTCGGCGCGGTGGAACTCTGTCTGAACCATCTGGTCGACGGACCGGACGAATACGTCGTCGTCGACATGACGGCGGGCTCGGACTCGTTCGCGTCCGGGCTGTTCACCCGGTTCGACATGACGTTCCTGGTGGTGGAGCCGACGCGCAAGGGGGTGTCCGTCTACCGCCAGTACAAGGAGTACGCGCGGGACTTCGGCATCGCGCTCAACGTCGTCGGCAACAAGGTGCAGGCCCAGGACGACGTGGACTTCCTCCAGGACGAGGTGGGCGACGACCTGCTCGTCACCGTCGGACACTCCCCCTGGGTGCGGTCCATGGAGAAGGGACGCCCCGCCCGCTTCGAACTCCTGGAGGCGGAGAACCGGGTGGCGCTCCAGGTCCTGGAGGACGCGGCCGAGGACTCGTACGCCGACCGCGACTGGGAGCGCTACACGCGGCAGATGGTGCACTTCCACCTCAAGAACGCGGAGAGCTGGGGAAATGCGAAGACAGGCATGGACCTGGCCGCGCAGGTCGACCCCTCCTTCGTCCTGCGTGAGGACGCCGCCGTACCGCAGCTCAGTTGAGCGTGACGGTGGTGCGGGCGGCACGGCAACGTACCGCCCGCACCCCGTCCGCCCGGCTCAGCGCGGGTCCACGCCCGGACCCGTATCCGCACCCTGATCCGCGTCCGGGACCGTACCCCCGTCGACATCCGCGTCCGGGACCGTTTCCGCACCCGCACCCGCATTCCCGTCCGGACCCGCCGGGGCCGCGGGCGGGACCGGCGCGGACGCCGGCTCGGCGGCGGTCAGATACGACTGCCAGCCGGCCGTGGGCTTCTGACCGACGCCCAGCCCCCGCAGCCTTTCGAGAGTCCGCGGATCCTGTGCGTCCAGCCAGTCCACCAACTGCTTGAACGTCACGCACCGCACGCCGTCCTTCACACAGACGGTCTTGATCGTCTCCTCTACGGCGCGCATGTACGTGCCGCCGTTCCACGACTCGAAGTGGTTGCCGATGATCAGCGGTGCTCGGTTGCCCTTGTACGCGCGGTCGAAGCCCTGGAGGAGGCCGTCCCGCATCTGATTGCCCCAGTACTCGTGCTTGGACGGGTCGCCGTTGACCGTCTTCGACTGGTTGAACATGAAGTTGTAGTCCATGGACAGGGTCTCGAACTTGCGGCCCGGCACCGGGACGAGCTGGAGCGGGATGTCCCACATGCCCTCGGTCTTCTTCGGCCAGACCTGATTGCCGACGCCGCTGGAGTCGTAGCGGAATCCCATCGTCCGCGCCGCCCGCATCATGTTCTGCTGCCCTTCGAGGCAGGGGGTGCGGGCGCCGACGAGTTCCTTCTCGTAGTCGAAGGGCAGCGGGGCCTCGGTCTTCAGGCCGCTGTTGGTCTTCCAGTTCTTGACGAACTCCTTGGCCTGAGCGATCTCGCTCTCCCACTCCTCGACGGACCAGCCGCCGACCCCGCCGTCGGCACCGCAGAAGTGGCCGTTGAAGTGGGTGCCGATCTCGTTGCCCTCCTGCCAGGCACCGCGCAGCTCGCGCAGGGTGCTGCGGATCCCCTCCGTGTCGTTGAAACCGATGTCCGAGCGGCCGGGCGCGTGCTGCGGCGGGCTGTACCGCGTGGATTTGTCCTTCGGCAGCAGATAGACGCCGCTGAGGAAGTACGTCATCTTCGCGTCGTACTTCCTGCCCACGTCGCGGAAGTGTGAGAACAGCCTCTGGCTGTCCTCGCCGGCGCCGTCCCACGAGAACACCACGAACTGGGGCGGCTTCTGACCGGGCTTCAGGCGTTCGGGCCTCGCGATGCCGGGCTGGGCCCCGGTGTACGCCGTCGAGCCGTCGCCGATGAGCCGCAGCGCGCTCTTGGGCGGCCCCTTCTTCGCCCCGAGGGCGCCCCCGTCGGTGTCGGACCGGGCCGCGGCCCCGCTCTCCGGCGACCCGGATCCGGAACATCCGGCGAGTCCCACGGCCAGCGCCGTCACGGCCGTGCCGCAGGCGATCCACTTTCTGGCGGCCAGCATCCGCCCACCTCTTCCCTCAGGTTCTGGTGCGTTGAAGCGCCGAAACACCGAGCACGGCGCCGAGCGCCGCCAACGTCGCACTCGGACCCAAGGGATGCAGTATGACAAGCCGTACAAAATGACTAATCACCACTGCGAGTGAATGTTTGCCCTATTTGCCCTGAAAATCCTGCCCGATTCTTTACTCTCCATTACGATCCATTTACCGAGCGTTGATGATTCCGCCAGTGCACGCCGTGACTCACGGCCGTGTCCGTCGTTCCTGCCTGCGACCACGCCGCCCGGAGAAGACGGGAGCCCCCATGTCCGCCTGTGTCCGCACCCTCGACGTCCGACCCCCCGGCCCCCATACGCTGCGGGCGACTCACACCTCACGCATGTCACGACTGGCCCGCTTCGTGCACCCGGCCGGGACATCCCCCGATCCGTCCGACCCGTCACGCCAGTCGCCTGATCCGCCGCCGGGCAGAAGGAGGAAATTCCGGATCGCCGGGGCGGACTTCTCCGCCTCCATCTCGGTCTTCCTGATCGCGCTGCCGCTCTCGCTCGGAATCGCCCTCGCCACCGGGGCGCCCCTCCAGGCCGGTCTCGTCGCGGCGGCCGTGGGCGGGATCGTGGCCGGCCACCTCGGCGGCGCGCCGCTCCAGATCAGCGGTCCGGCGGCCGGCCTGACGGTCGTCACGGCCGATCTGATCCAGCGGTACGGCTGGCGCACCACCTGCGCCATCACCGTGCTCGCGGGCCTCGCCCAGATCGGGCTCTCCGCCCTGCGTGTCGCCCGCTCCGCCCTCGCGGTGAGCCCGGCGATCGTGCACGGCATGCTGGCGGGCATCGGTGTCACGATCGCCCTCGCCCAGTTGGCGATCGTCCTCGGCGGCAGTCCGCAGAGCTCCGCCGTCGCCAATGTCACAGGGCTGGCGGCCCAGTTGGCCGGGCTGCACCCGGACGCGGTCTCCGTGAGCACGCTGACCGTGGTGGTCCTGTTCGCCTGGCCGCGCATCCCCGGGCGCGCGGGCGAGGTTCTGCGGAAGGTGCCGGCGGCGCTCGCCGCGGTGGCGGCGGCGACCGTGGCCGCCGCCGTCGCCGGGCTGAGCCTCGACCGGGTCGATCTGCCCTCCTGGAGCAGCCATGTGCTGCCCGAGGTGCCGCACGGGCCGGTCCTCGGCCTGATCGCCGCGGTCCTCACCATCACGCTGGTGGGCAGCGTCGAGTCCCTGCTGTCGGCGGTCGCCGTCGACAAGCTGGTGGCCACACGCAAGGACCCGGACATCCAGATCCCGCGCGCCCGGCTCGACCAGGAGCTGAGGGGTCAGGGCGCGGCGAACGTCGTCTCCGGCGCTCTCGGCGGACTGCCGATCGCCGGCGGCGGCGTCCGCAGCGCCGCCAACGTGGCCGCGGGGGCGGTCAGTCGGCACTCGAACATGCTGTACGGGGTGTGGGTCGCCGTCGCGGCGCTCTTCCTGGTGTCCGTTCTCGACCTGATCCCGCTGGCCTCGCTCGCGGCGCTCGTGATGGTCATCGGTGTCCAGATGGTCAACGTCACGCACATGCGCAGCGTGAGACGCGCGCGTGAACTGCTCGTCTATGTGGGGACGCTGACCGGTGTGGTGTTCACCGGCGTGCTGCAAGGGGTGGCGATCGGGATCTCCCTGGCGGTCACCCTCGCCCTGCACCGGCTCACCCGGACCCGGATCACGCTCAACGAGCGGGACGGTGTCCACCGGCTGCACGCACGCGGTCAGTTGACGTTCCTGGCCGTGCCGCGGCTGAGCCGTCTGCTGCATCAGGTGCCGCAAGGGAGCGACTGCGTCGTCGAGTTGGACGGGTCGTTCATGGACCACGCCGCGTACGAGGCGCTGCACGACTGGCAGTTGACGCATCTGGGCCAGGGCGGCACGGTCGAGTTCACCGGCAGATCGGGCGACCGCATCCCCGAGCCGGCCGAACCGGTCACGCAGTCGAGTACGTGCTGCCGGCCGTGGACCGCGTGGCGCAACCACCACTGCGGCGACCCGGTCGAACAGCCGCCGGAACACGGGCACGCGACGGAGCCGGTACCGGTGCCGGGCAACGTCCAGGGTGGTCAACTGGCCAGCGGTCTCAGTTCGTTCCAGCGCAATACGGCTCCGCTGGTACGGAGCGAGCTGGCGCGGCTGGCGCGTGAGGGCCAGCAGCCCTCCCAGCTCTTCCTCACCTGCGCCGACTCACGGCTGGTGACGAGCATGATCACGGCGAGCGGGCCGGGCGATCTGTTCACGGTCCGCAATGTCGGCAATCTGGTCCCGCTGCCCGGAGAGGAGGGTGCGGAGGGACAGGACGACTCGGTGGCCGCCGCGATCGAGTACGCGGTCGATGTCCTGCGGGTCGGGTCGATCACGGTCTGCGGGCACTCCGACTGCGGCGCGATGCAGGCTCTCCTGAAGGGAGCCGACACCCCGGCCCCGGGGACCCCGGCACCGCAGGACGTGTCCCATGCCGCGCCGGACGCCATGGCGCGCACCTCGTCCCACGCCGGATCGCCCGCCCTGTCCCACACCGAGTCGCGCGCCACCTCCTACGCCGGGTCGCGCGCCGCGCCGAAGAACGCGAAGCGTGCCGCCGGACCGTCCTCGCCCCTCGCCCGCTGGCTGCGGCACGGCCGGCCCAGTCTGGAGCGGATGAGGAGCCAGGAGCACACGTGGGCCAGGATCTCCGGGCGGCTTCCGGCCGACGCGGTGGAGCAGCTCTGCCTCACCAATGTCGTCCAGCAGTTGGAGCATCTGCGTGCCCACGCCGCGGTGGCGCGGGCCCTGGCCGAGGAACGGCTCGAACTGCACGGCATGTACTTCCATGTCGGCGAGGCCCAGGCGTATCTGCTCTCCTCCGAAGGGGCGCGCGACCGGCACTCCGACCGTACGGACGAGGTGTTCAACCGGGTGGCACCGACCGCGTTCCAGGAGTCGCGCGCCTGAACCGGGGGGCCGCCGCATCCGTGAGAATGTGTGGCCCCGTTCCCCACCACAGCCGGGGAACGGGGCCATTCAGCCACACGCCCCTCGTCAGCCCCGCCGCATAGGTCTAAACCAATTTCCTGAAGCCCCTTGTCACCCGGGCATTCGCCTGATGAGCTAGGCCCGGGGACACATAGGACGCCCTGGGAAAGGGAGATGTCGTGAGCAACGAAAGCCTGGCCAACCTGCTCAAGGAAGAGCGGCGGTTCGAGCCGCCGGCCGAGCTGGCCGCACACGCCAACGTGACGGCGGAGGCGTACGAGCAGGCCGCGGCGGACAGGCTTGGCTTCTGGGCCGAGCAGGCCCGGCGGCTCACCTGGGCCACCGAGCCGACCGAGACCCTCGACTGGTCGAACCCGCCCTTCGCGAAGTGGTTCGCGGACGGCGAGCTGAACGTCGCGTACAACTGCGTGGACCGTCATGTCGAGGCGGGCAACGGCGATCGCGTCGCCATCCACTTCGAGGGCGAGCCGGGCGACAGCCGTACCGTCACCTACGCCGAGCTCAAGGACGAGGTCTCACGGGCGGCGAACGCGCTCACCGAACTCGGTGTGGCCAAGGGCGACCGCGTCGCCATCTACATGCCGATGATCCCCGAGACGGCCGTGGCGATGCTGGCCTGCGCCCGTATCGGCGCCGCGCACTCCGTGGTCTTCGGCGGCTTCTCGGCCGAAGCCGTCGCCTCCCGTATCCAGGACGCCGACGCCAAGCTCGTCATCACGGCGGACGGCGGGTACCGGCGCGGCAAGCCGAGCGCGCTCAAGCCCGCGATCGACGACGCGGTCGCCCGGTGCCCGCAGGTCGAGCACGTCCTGGTGGTCCGCCGCACCGGCCAGGACACCGCCTTCAGCGAGGGCCGGGACGTGTGGTGGCACGACATCGTCGACCGCCAGTCCGCCGAGCACACGCCGGAGGCGTTCGACGCCGAGCACCCGCTCTTCATCCTGTACACGTCCGGTACCACGGGTAAGCCCAAGGGCATCCTGCACACCTCGGGCGGCTACCTCACCCAGGTGGCGTACACGCACCACGCGGTCTTCGACCTCAAGCCGGAGACCGACGTCTACTGGTGCACGGCCGACGTCGGCTGGGTGACCGGCCACTCGTACATCGTGTACGGGCCGCTGGCCAACGGCGCGACGCAGGTCATGTACGAGGGCACGCCCGACACCCCGCACCAGGGCCGCTTCTGGGAGATCGTCCAGAAATACGGGGTGACGATCCTCTACACGGCGCCGACCGCGATCCGGACGTTCATGAAGTGGGGCGACGACATCCCCGCGAAGTTCGACCTCACCTCGCTGCGGGTCCTGGGCTCGGTCGGTGAGCCGATCAACCCCGAGGCATGGATCTGGTACCGGCAGAACATCGGCGCGGGCAAGACCCCCGTGGTCGACACCTGGTGGCAGACCGAGACCGGCGGAATGATGATCTCCCCGCTGCCCGGTGTCACCGCCGCCAAGCCCGGTTCCGCGCAGCGCGCGCTCCCCGGCATCTCGGCCACGGTCGTGGACGACGAGGCCAACGAGGTGCCTAACGGCGGCGGCGGATATCTGGTCCTCACCGAGCCGTGGCCGTCGATGCTCCGCACCATCTGGGGGGACGACCAGCGGTTCATCGACACCTACTGGTCGCGCTTCGAGGGCAAGTACTTCGCGGGCGACGGAGCCAAGAAGGACGACGACGGCGACATCTGGCTGCTGGGCCGGGTCGACGACGTGATGCTGGTGTCCGGCCACAACATCTCCACCACGGAGGTCGAGTCGGCGCTCGTCTCGCACCCGAAGATCGCGGAGGCGGCCGTCGTCGGCGCCGCCGACGAGACGACCGGCCAGGCGATCGTCGCCTTCGTGATCCTGCGCGGCACGGCGTCGGTGGACGACGGCCTGGTGGCGGAGCTGCGCAACCACGTCAGTACGGCGCTGGGGCCGATCGCCAAGCCGAAGCGGATCCTGCCGGTGGCCGAGCTGCCGAAGACCCGCTCGGGCAAGATCATGCGTCGGCTGCTGCGCGACGTCGCGGAGAACCGCCAGCTCGGGGACGTCACAACGCTGACCGACAGCTCGGTCATGGATCTCATCCAGACGCAGCTACCGAGCGCGGCCAGCGAGGACTGAGGATCCCGCTCCCCCAGGGGAGCGCGTCCGCCGGCGAAGTGGAGCCCCCGGCCCGGTGCGGGTGCCGGGGGTCCACCCTTGTAAAATGAGCGGCGCGTCGACAATGTCATAAGGAATCAAAGGTGCGCCGGGAAGTCTGGTCGGCAGGTCATTTGCCATGCCCGCCGAACCGACCGGAGGACACTCCCTCGTGGCCACCCCCCGCACCTTCCTCGGACGCCTCCCGCTCCCCGAGCGGACGTATCTCACGAGCGCCCTGCGGACCGAGACGGTCGGCGGCGTGCTGTTGCTCCTGGCCGCGATCGCCGCGCTGATCTGGGCCAACACCCCGATCAGCGCCAGTTACACGACCGTCGGCGACTTCCACATCGGCCCGGCCGCGCTCGGTCTGGACCTCTCGATCCGCCACTGGGCCGCCGACGGACTGCTCGCCGTCTTCTTCTTCGTCGCCGGAATCGAACTGAAGCGTGAACTGGTCGCCGGCGAGCTGCGCGACCCGAAGGCCGCGGCTCTCCCGGTCATCGCCGCGCTCTGCGGCATGGCCGTGCCCGCGCTCGTCTACACGCTGGTCAACGTGGCGGGCGGCGGCTCCCTGACCGGCTGGGCGGTCCCCACGGCGACCGACATCGCCTTCGCGCTCGCGGTGCTCGCCGTCCTCGGCACCTCCCTGCCGTCCGCGCTGCGCGCCTTCCTGCTCACCCTCGCCGTCGTGGACGACCTGTTCGCCATCCTGATCATCGCGGTCTTCTTCACCAGCGACATCGATCTGCCGACGCTGCTGGGCGCCGTCGCCGGGCTCGCCGTCTTCTGGCTGCTGCTGAGGAAAGAGGTGCGCGGCTGGTACGTGTACGTGCCACTGGCTCTCGTCGTGTGGGGCCTCATGTACAACAGCGGCGTCCACGCCACCGTCGCCGGAGTCGCGATGGGCCTGATGCTCCGCTGTTCCCGGCGCGAGGGCGAGAAGCAGTCACCGGGCGAGCACATCGAACACCTGGTCCGCCCCCTGTCCGCCGGTCTCGCCGTGCCCCTGTTCGCGCTCTTCTCGGCGGGTGTCCCGGTCAGCGGCGGTGCGCTGGCCGGGGTCTTCACCCGGCCGGAGACCCTCGGAGTGGTCCTCGGGCTCGTCGTCGGCAAGACGGTCGGTGTCTTCGGCGGCACCTGGCTCGCCGCGCGCTTCACCCGGGCGGAGCTCAACAAGGACCTGGCCTGGCCCGATGTCCTGGCCGTGGCGACGCTCGCCGGGATCGGTTTCACCGTCTCGCTGCTCATCGGCGAACTCGCCTTCAACGGCGAGCCGACGCTGACGGACGAGGTGAAGGCGGCCGTCCTGGCCGGTTCGGTGATCGCGGCCGTACTCGCCGGCGTACTGCTGCGGATGCGGGTCCGTACGTACCGGGCGCTGTACGACGCCGAGGAGCTGGACGAGGACCAGGACGGCGTTCCCGACATCTACGAGCAGGACGACCCCGAGTACCACCTGAGAATGGCGGCGATCCATGAGGGGAAGGCGGCCGAGCACCGCCGGTTGGCGGAACACGCCGCAGCGACGCGCGATGACGGCGCCGGTCCGGCATGATCTGACATCCGGCATGATCTGAAGGCGCAGAGCCGGAAAAATCCCAGATCTGCGAGAGCGCAGCCGAAACGAGGGAGTCAACGATGAGCGACCCCGGCAGCCATGCCGCCGTCACCACCGCCGCTGTCGACGGCGTTCCAGCCGTCCGGACCGTCGGCGGCGAACGCAGCCTCGGGCAGTTGGTCTCCGTGGCGACCGCCGAGATGTCCGCGCTGGTGCACGACGAGATCGCGCTGGCCAAGGCGGAACTGCGGCAGGACGTCAAGCGGGGTGTGACCGGCAGCGCGGCCATCGGTGTCGCGGGCGTGTTCGCGCTCTTCGCGCTCCCCGTGCTGAGCTTCGCCGCCGCCTACGGGATCCACAACTGGGGTCTGGGGCTGGCCTGGTCGTTCCTGATCGTCGGCGGAGCGTTCCTGCTCATCGCGGGACTGCTGGCGCTCCTCGCCATGCGGAAATTCAAGAAGGTCAAGCCGCCGGAGAAGAGCATCGCGTCGGCCAAGCAGTCCGCCGCCGTGCTCCAGACCGTCAAGCCGCACCCGCGCCCCGTCCATGAGCCGGGCAGGACTGTGGCACGCTCGTCTGCATGACCGCCCCCGAGAACGGCGCCGGCGCAGGCCCCGGCAGAACCACCGGCAGCATTCCCGGTACGACGGGCGCCGACGCGAACGGCACGGACACGAACGGCACGGACACGACCGGCACGGACACGACCGGCACGAACGCGACCGGCACGAACGCGACCGGTACGGACACGGGCAGCACCGGCACGACCGGCGCGGGTGCGACAGGCGGTGCCACGAACGGCGGGCCCACGTCCGGGGCCGGCGCGACCGTCGCCACCGTCGCCGCGGATGTGCGCCTCGACGGCCCCTGGACGCACCGGGACGTGGCCGCCAACGGAGCCCGTTTCCACATCGCCGAGATGGGCGACGGTCCACTGGTGCTGCTGCTCCACGGCTTCCCGCAGTTCTGGTGGACCTGGCGCCATCAGCTGCCCGCACTCGCCGAGGCCGGATACCGGGCCGTCGCGATGGACCTGCGGGGCGTGGGGGGCAGCGACCGTACGCCGCGCGGTTACGACCCCGCCAACCTGGCGCTCGACATCACCGGCGTGGTGCGCTCGCTCGGTGAGCCGGACGCCGCGCTCGTCGGGCACGACCTCGGCGGCTACCTCGCCTGGACGGCGGCGGTGATGCGGCCGAAGCTCGTGCGCAGGCTCGCGGTGTCGTCGATGCCGCACCCCCGGCGCTGGCGTTCGGCGATGCTGTCGGACGTCTCGCAGAGCAGGGCGGGCTCGTACATCTGGGGCTTCCAGCGGCCGTGGCTGCCGGAGCGTCAGCTCGTCGCCGACGACGGGGCGTTGGTGGGCGAGTTGATCCGTGGCTGGTCCGGACCGCAGCCGCCCGACGACAAGACCGTGGACGTCTACCGGCGGGCGATGACCATCCCGTCGACGGCGCACTGCTCGATCGAGCCGTACCGCTGGATGGTGCGGTCGATGGCGCGGCCGGACGGCATCCAGTTCAACCGGCGGATGAAGCGGCCGGTGCGGGTGCCGACCCTTCAGCTCCACGGGTCGCTCGATCCGGCGATGCGTACGCGCAGTACGGCGGGGTCCGCCGAGTACGTCGAAGCGCCGTACCGCTGGCGGCTGTTCGACGGGCTTGGCCATTTTCCGCACGAGGAGGACCCCGTCGCCTTCTCCTCCGAACTGATCAACTGGCTCAAGGATCCGGAGCCCGACCGCTGATCAGCGCCGGGTCGGACGGCCGCATGTGCCCCCTCAGGAACACTTGTACGACGAACAGCCAATTGCCTGGCGCATAGGCCAATTGGCCGACGTTGGGGCGATTACCGACCATGGGGTCCGGGCAGACGTCGGTGTATGGGCTGGACGCACGACTACGGTGACGCAGCACGCAACCGCCGCTCGGCCTCTGTGCCGATCACCCACGAGAGGGGCGGCCCTGACGATCAAGGTCATGATCTCCGACTCGGCATTCCAGTGATTCTCCGCCGAAGGGCGCGTTGGGTCTCGGCACGGCTGCGGCATCCTCGCGGCTAGGGCTTGATCCAGAGAACGAACCTCGGGGCACGAGGAGATCGGGGATCGGTCCGGAACGGGGTCCGGATCGTGATCCGCGGAGGCGAGAAGGAGTAACGGAGCACGGGAGCGGCTAACGACGACAAGGACAGAGCCGGGCCGGACCAGGAAATCCTGGTCCGGCCCGTCCGTATTGCGCCCTGTCCGTACTCCGCGCCACCCGTGCTCGGGCCCGTCCATGCTCCGGCCCGTCAACTGCCGCGCCGTCGGCGGAGGGGCCGTCCACGTATCGACCCGTCCGTGGGCGACCTGTCCGTGTGCGACCCCCGCCCGTGGGCTGCCCGGCCGTCGTCCGTCGCTTACGGACTCCGGCCGGCCGCCGCCTACAGCGCGCACTCCTGGCTGTCGACCTGCTGGTTGGCCGTACGGCCCAGCTCGATGTCCTCGCGGATCTCGTCGGCCGTCAGCGCGTACCCGGTGTCCGGGTCGTCGAGCGACCGGGCGAAGATCACCCCGTACACCCTGCCGTCGGTGGTGAGCAGCGGGCCGCCCGAATTGCCCTGCCGGACCGTCGCGAAGAGCGAGTAGACGTCGCGCCGGACCTCGCCGCGCCGGTAGATGTCCGGCCCGTTGGCGTCTATCCGCCCCCGGACCCGGGCCGAGCGCACGTCGTACGCGCCGTTCTCCGGGAAGCCGGCGACGATCGCGCTGTCCCCGCTCCTCGCGTCCTGGTCGGTGAACCGGAGTACGGGAGCCCGCAGGTCCGGCACGTCCAGAACGGCGATGTCGCGCTGCCAGTCGTAGAGGACGACCGTGGCGTCGTACAGCCTGCCCTCGCCGCCTATCTGGACGGTGGGCTCCTCCACGCCGCCCACGACGTGCGCGTTGGTCATCACGCGGCGGTCGGCGAAGACGAAGCCGGTGCCTTCGAGGACCTTGTTGCAGCTCTGCGCCGTACCGACCACCTTCACGATGGAGCGCTGCGCGCGGGCGGCGACGGGGCTGCCGACGAGCGCCGGGTCCGGCGGGTCGACCTCGGTGATCGGCTCGTTGGCGAACGGGCTGAAGACCTGGGGGAAGCCCTTCTCCGAGAGGACGGAGGAGAAGCCCGTGAACCAGGTCGCCGTCCGGTCGGGCATCACCCGTGAGACGCCGAGCAGGACCTTCGAGTTACGGACCTCCTTGCCGAGCGTCGGCAGCGAGGTCCCGGCCAGGGCGGAGCCGATCAGCCAGGCGACCAGCAGCATGGCGACGACATTGACCAGCGCGCCGCCCGTGGCGTCCACGGCGCGCGCCGGTGACCAGGTGATGTGGCCGCGGAGTCTGTTCCCGAGGTGGGTGGTGAACGCCTGGCCCACGGAGGCGCAGACGATCACGACGACCACGGCGACGACGGTGACCGTCATCGTGACCTCGGCGTTCTCGGTGATCTCGTCCCAGATGACCGGGAGCAGATAGACCGCGACCAGTCCGCCGCCGAGGAAGCCGATCACCGACAGGATGCCGACGACGAAGCCCTGGCGGTAGCCCACGATGGCGAACCACACGGCGGCGAGCAGCAGCAGGATGTCCAGCACGTTCACCGTCAATAGCCTCGCTAGCCTCGCTGATTCGTCTCCCGTCGCCCCGGCGGGCGGGGGTCCGGACCTGCGGCGGAGTCACTGTCCGCCGCCGTACCGCCGGGTCGGTACGGCGGCGGGGCAAGCCTGTCATGGGCGCCGGTCGAGCGGGACCTCCTTCGTGCGGTCCCACGGACGCTCCCAGCCCGAGAAGTGCAGAATGCGGTCGATCACCCCGGCGGTGAAGCCCCAGACCAGCGCCGAGGCGACGGTGAAGGCGGGGCTGTGGACACCACTGGGGTGCGTGGCCGTGACGCGGTTGGCGGGGTCCGTGAGGTCCGCCACGGGCACGGCGAACACGCGTGCCGTCTCGGCGGGGTCGACGGCGCCGACGGGGGTGGGGGTGTGCCACCAGCCGAGCACGGGGGTCACCACGAACTCGCTCACCGGAATGTAGAGCTTGGGCAGCACCCCGAAGAGCTGAACCCCGGTGGGGTCGAGACCGGTCTCCTCCTCGGCCTCCCGGAGCGCGGCGCGCAGCGGGCCGGTCGTCGCCGGGTCGCCGTCCTCGGGATCGAGGGCGCCGCCGGGGAAGGACGCCTGTCCGGCGTGCGAGCGCAGGGTGCTGGCCCGTTCCATCAGCAGCAGTTCGGGGCCGCGCGCGCCCTCGCCGAAGAGGACGAGGACGGCGGACTGGCGTCCTCGGCCGTTCGCGGGCGGCAGGAAGCGGCTCAGTTGTTCCGGCGCGACGGTGCGGGCTGCGCTGACCACCGGGTCCAGCCAGCCGGGCAGTCCCTCGGTGGTGACGGACACGTGCCGCGTCACTGTCCGGTCTTCGCTTCGTAAGGTCGCGACCGCTGTGGGCCTGACGGCCGGGCCGGCGGAGCCGTCCGTGCCGTCCGCCGTCGTGTTTCCGGTCGCGGTCGTGGTCGTGGTCGTGTGTCCGGTCGTACTCGTGCTCGTACCTGCGTTCGTGCTCGTGCTCGTGGTGTGGCTTGCGGTGTTGCTCGTGGTCGAGTCATGGATCCGTCCGGCGCGCGCGGTGCGTGCGGTCCCCGCGGCGTGTGTGTCAGTTCGTGTCATCGGCACCCCCGACGTACAACGCCCGCTGTCGCACGGATCGTTCCACCCTCATGTGCCGGGGATCTTCCTCTCACGCCCAGCGCGTTCACCGCGTTCACCGCTTCCAGCGCGTTCACCGCGTCCGCCCGTCCCGTGCCCGACCGTTCCGCCCGGCCCCCCGTTCCCTCCGGTGATACGGCCCCGGCCCGCCGTTCGCTCACCGCGCGGGCGCTCATTCCGCCCCGGCCGGGGTGCCGAGGGCCGGAGCCGGCTTGCCCGGGTAGTCCGGCGGCGGGGAGAGCCGCTGTCCCGGATGGCCGCCCATCTCGTACTTCAACAGCTTCTTCGCCTTCTCCGGGTCGGTCTCGCCCTCTCCGTACGAAGGGCAGAGGTCGGCGATCGGACAGGCGCCGCAGGCGGGCTTGCGGGAGTGGCAGATCCGGCGGCCGTGGAAGATGATCCGGTGCGAGAGCATCGTCCACTCGCTCTTGGGGAAGATGTCGGCGATCTCCGCCTCGACCTTCTCCGGGTCCTCCTGCCCGGTCCACTTCCAGCGGCGGACGAGCCGGCCGAAGTGGGTGTCCACGGTCAGTCCCGGCACACCGAAGGCGTTGCCGAGCACCACGTTGGCCGTCTTGCGGCCGACACCGGGGAGCGTCACCAGGTCCTTCAGCGTGCCGGGCACCTCGCCGTCGTAACGGTCGCGCAGCGCCGTCGACAGCCCTATGAGCGATCTCGTCTTGGCGCGGAAGAACCCGGTGGGGCGGATGACCTCCTCCAGCTCCTCGGGCACGGCGGCGGCCATGTCCTCCGGGGTCGGGTACTTCGCGAAGAGCGCGGGGGTCGTCTGGTTGACGCGCAGGTCCGTCGTCTGGGCCGACAGGACCGTGGCGACGAGCAGCTCGAAGGGGTCGCGGAAGTCCAGCTCCGGGTGGGCGTACGGATAGACGTCCGCCAGCTCCCGGTTCATCCGGCGGGCGCGCCGGACCATCGCCAGCCGCGACTCCGGCTTGGCGGTCTTCTTACTGGTGTTACTGGTGACTTTGTTCTTGGTGACGTTGTTCGACTTCGCTGAGGACTGTTCGCCCACAGCGGAATTGCGCTTCTGTGGCACTCTTCCAGCTCCCTTGGCCTGCCCTCTCACCGGTGAGTTGGACACCCGGCCAGCGTAGAGCCCGGCACTGACATCCGCCCCGGCCCCGGCCGATCACCACCCGAATCGGGCCCCGGGGCACGGTTCGGGGCGGGTGTGCGTCAAACTTGTGACTGATCGCACGTTTTCGACAACGGGTGACCGGTACGGAGACAGAGTCGCCACCGGACGGACACCCGTGCATATGCAGCGCGTCCGGCATCATGGGACCCGACGGTCCCCTGAGCAGGTCGACAAGGAGAGATTTCGTGGACGACGTTCTACGACGCGCCCCGCTCTTCGCGGCGCTCGACGACGAGCAGGCCGCGGAGCTCCGGGCTTCGATGAGTGAGACGACGCTCGCCCGTGGCGACGCGCTGTTCCACGAAGGCGACCCCGGCGACCGCCTCTACGTGGTCACCGAGGGCAAGGTCAAACTGCACCGCACATCCCCCGACGGCCGGGAGAACATGCTGGCCGTCCTCGGCCCCGGCGAACTGATCGGCGAGCTGTCGCTGTTCGACCCGGGCCCGCGTACCGCCACCGCGAGCGCCCTCACCGAGGTCAAGCTCCTCGGTCTGGGCCACGGCGACCTCCAGCCCTGGCTGAACGCCCGCCCGGAGGTGGCCACCGCGCTGCTGCGCGCCGTCGCGCGCCGGCTGCGCAAGACGAACGACCAGATGTCCGACCTGGTCTTCTCCGACGTGCCGGGCCGGGTCGCCCGCGCGCTCCTCGACCTGTCGCGCCGGTTCGGCGTGCAGTCGGAGGAGGGCATCCACGTGGTCCACGACCTCACCCAGGAGGAGCTGGCCCAGCTGGTCGGCGCGTCCCGCGAGACGGTCAACAAGGCGCTCGCCGACTTCGCCCAGCGCGGCTGGCTCCGTCTGGAGGCCCGCGCGGTGATCCTGCTGGACGTGGAGCGCCTCGCGAAGCGCTCCCGCTGACCGGCCGGACGGGCGTCAGCCCGTTACCGGGGGCACGGACCGGCCCGGTCGCGCGCCCCGCACAGCGCGAGGGGTACACGCGCCCCGGAAAGCGCCGTACGACACGTGTCGCCGCCGTAAGACCCCGGAAGGCCGCCCCGCTCCCCGAGCCGGGTGGCCTTCCGTACGAAGGCGCCCCCGGCGCACGGAGAAGCGGTACGCGGCCCCCGGCCGCGCCAGGCCGGCAGCGAGAGCCACGGGGCCTGCGGGGCGACTACGCGCCCGACGGCCAGGAGATCAGCCCGTGCTCCCGCAGATACTCCAGCTGCGCCCGCACCGACAGCTCCGCCGCCGGCCACAGCGACCGGTCCACGCCGCTGCCTCCGTACACATGTGCCACGATCTCCGCCGCCGAGCGGTAGCCGTTCTCCACCGCCGTCTCGACCTGCGCGAGCCGGCTCGCCCGGTGCGCCAGGTAGTACTCGACGGCCCCCTGGGCGTCCTCCAGTACGGGCCCGTGGCCCGGCAGCACCGTGTGGACACCGTCGTCCACGGTCAGCGACCGCAGCCGCCGCAGCGAGTCGACGTAGTCGCCCAGCCTGCCGTCCGGATGGGCCACCATCGTCGTACCGCGCCCCAGGACCGTGTCCCCGGTGAGCACCGCGCGGTCGGCCGGCAGATGGAAGCAGAGCGAGTCGGAGGTGTGCCCGGGGGTGGCCACGACGCGCAGTTCGAGACCGCCCTCGGTGACCACGTCCCCGGCGGCCAGCCCCTCGTCACCGAGCCGCAGGGCGGGGTCCAGGGCCCGTACGGGCGTACGCGTCAGTTCGGCGAAGCGCGCCGCGCCCTCCGCGTGGTCCGGGTGGCCGTGGGTGAGGAGGGTGAGCGCGACGCGGGTGCCGGCCTGTTCGGCGGTGGTGAGGACGGCCCGCAGATGCGTCTCGTCCAGCGGGCCGGGGTCGATCACCACCGCGATCCCGGAGTCCGGCTCGGAGACGATCCAGGTGTTGGTGCCGTCGAGGGTCATCGCCGACGCGTTGGGCGCGAGGACGTTGACCGCGCGGGCCGTCGCGGGGCCCGACAGGACCCCTCCGCGCGGCTGTCCCGGCAGCGCCGCCGCGTCCGTCATCGGTCCCCGCCCCTCGGACCCTTGGGACCCTCCGGCCCCGTCACCTCGTTCAGCTCCGGCGCCTCCTCAGGAGGCACGCGAAGAGGCACGCGCTTGGTGAACTCGTCCTGCCCCGGCCAGCTCAACACCACCTCGTCGCCCTCCACCCGGGGTGTCGCCAGTACGGGCGCCAGATCCCGCCCGGCAGCCGCTCCGAGCGCCCCGGCGGCGGAGCCGTACGGCTGGAGCTGGCGCAGGGTCGCCACGGTGGGCGGCATCATCAGCAGCTCGCCACTGTCGTATCCGAGCGTCGCGTCGGCGGGCCTGATCCACACCGTACGGTCGGCCTCGGTGGAGGCGTTGCGCGTACGCTGCCCGGCCGGCAGCGCGGCCACGAAGAACCAGGTGTCGTACCGCCTGGGCTCGAACTCCGGGGTGATCCACCGGGTCCAGGCCGCCAGGAGGTCGCTGCGCAGGGTCAGCCCCCGCCGGTCCAGGAAGTCCGCGAAGGACAGCTCACGGCCGACCAGGGCGGCCCGGTCGGCCTCCCAGTCGTCCCCCGTGGTGTCCCCGACGACGGTGTCGGCGCTCTCCCCCGCCAGCAGCACCCCGGCCTCCTCGTACGTCTCGCGCACCGCCGCGCAGACAACCGCCTGCGCGGACGGGGCGTCGACGCCGAGCCGCCGCGCCCACACGTCCCGTCCCGGGCCCGCCCAGCGGACGAGACGGTCGTCGTCGCGCGGGTCGACACCACCGCCCGGATACGCGTACGCACCTCCGGCGAAGGCCATGGAGGTGCGACGGCGCAGCATGTGTACGGAGGGCCCGTCGACGTCGTCGCGCAGCAGCATCACGGTCGCCGCCCGCCGCGCGGGCGCCACGCTCAGCTCACCCAGGGCGAACGCGCGAATGCGGCCGGACCACTCGGGCGGGAACCACTGACCATTGGGCATGCCGGGATGCTACGGGCTTCCCCGGCGATGTTCGAGAGCCACTTCCCGGGGCTCCGGCGGCCCGGAACGCCCCCGAGGAGGGCCCGCGCGGGTCAGTCCGCGACCAGCTCCACCTGGATCTCGACCTCGACCGGGGCGTCCAGCGGCAGGACGGCCACACCGACCGCGCTGCGGGCGTGCACGCCCTTGTCGCCGAAGACCTGCCCGAACAGTTCGCTCGCCCCGTTGAGGACGGCCGGCTGGCCGGTGAAGTCGGGCGCGGAGGCGACGAAGCCCACGACCTTAACGACGCGCGCGACGCGGTCCAGATCGCCGACGACGGACTTCACGGCGGCCAGCGCGTTCAGCGCGCAGACCCGGGCGAGGTCCTTGGCCTCCTCCGGTGTCACCTCGGCGCCGACCTTGCCGGTCACCGGGAGCTTGCCGTCCACCATCGGCAGCTGCCCGGCCGTGTAGACGTACACGCCGGTGCGCACGGCCGGCTGGTACGCCGCCAACGGAGGTACGACCTGCGGAACCGTCAGTCCCAGTTCGGCGAGAGCCGCCTCGACCACGCCGCTCACGCGGACTTCTCTCGCTTCAGATAGGCCACCAGCTGCTCGGGGTTGTTCGGCCCCGGAATGACCTGGACGAGCTCCCAGCCGTCCTCGCCCCAGGTGTCCAGAATCTGCTTCGTCGCGTGCACGAGGAGAGGCACGGTCGCGTATTCCCACTTCGTCATGGGCCGACTGTATCCGCCCCGGGTGGCGAGCTCCGCCAGAGCCCGGGAAGGATCTCGTACGGAGCGCTCATGCGCCCTCGTACCTGGCCCTCCGATGCCCTCCCGCGAGGCCGGTGGGTGTTCTCGTACGGACCCCGTGGGCGCCCTCGTACGAAGGCGGTCGACGGCCTCGTGCGTAGCGCGCGGCCCGACTGGTTAGGCTCGAATGTGTGAGCAGGCTCCAGGTCGTCAGCGGCAAGGGCGGGACCGGTAAGACCACGGTCGCCGCGGCCCTCGCGCTCGCCCTCGCGACGGAGGGCAAGCGCACCCTCCTGGTGGAGGTCGAGGGCAGACAGGGCATCGCACAGCTCTTCGAAACGGAGGCGCTTCCTTATGAGGAACGGAAGATCGCCGTCGCCTCGGGCGGCGGCGAGGTGTACGCCCTGGCCATCGACGCCGAGCGCGCCCTCCTCGACTACCTCCAGATGTTCTACAAGCTCGGCAGCGCGGGCCGCGCGCTCAAGAAGATCGGCGCCATAGATTTCGCGACCACCATCGCGCCGGGCGTCCGGGACGTCCTGCTGACCGGAAAGGCGTGCGAGGCCGTACGCCGCCGGGACAAGCGGGGCCGGTTCGTGTACGACCACGTGGTGATGGACGCGCCGCCCACCGGCCGCATCACGCGCTTCCTGAACGTGAACGACGAAGTCGCCGGTCTCGCCAAGATAGGGCCGATACACAACCAGGCACAGGCCGTGATGCGGGTGCTCAAGTCGCCCGACACCGCCGTGCACCTGGTCACCCTCCTTGAGGAGATGCCCGTCCAGGAGACCGCCGACGGCGTCGGCGACCTGCGCGCCGCCGCGCTGCCCGTCGGCAAGGTGATCGTGAACATGGTCCGCCCGCACCTCCTCGACGAGGAGGCCGTCAAGGGCGTCGCCGGCAGCCGTCGTAAGGAGGTCACCAAGGCACTGGCGGCGGCCGGGGTGAGCGCGCCCACGAAACTCGTGGGACCTCTTCTGGAGCAGGCCGCCGAGCACGCCCAGCGCGTGGAGCTGGAGCGCGAGCAGCGGGCCGTCCTGGCGAAGCTCGGGCTGCCCACGTACGAACTCCCCCTGATCGGCGAGGGCATGGACCTCGCCGGTCTGTACCGCCTGGCGGGGGAGCTACGGAATCTCGGGGAGGTGTGATGACTCTGGACCCGGCGGCGGCCCCCCTCGAGATCGACCCGCTGCTCGACGACCCTCAGACCCGCATCATCGTGTGCTGCGGTTCCGGCGGCGTCGGCAAGACGACCACGGCCGCGGCGCTCGGCGTACGGGCGGCGGAGCGCGGCCGCAAGGTGGTCGTGCTGACCATCGACCCGGCCCGCAGGCTCGCCCAGTCCATGGGCATCGACTCGCTCGACAACACTCCGCGGCAGGTCAAGGGCGTCGACGGCGCCGGCGAACTGCACGCGATGATGCTGGACATGAAGCGCACCTTCGACGAGATCGTCGAGGCGCACGCGGACCCCGACCGGGCCCGCGCGATCCTGGACAACCCCTTCTACCAGTCCCTGTCGGCCGGTTTCGCGGGCACGCAGGAGTACATGGCGATGGAGAAGCTGGGGCAGCTGCGGGCGCGCGACGAGTGGGACCTGATCGTCGTGGACACCCCGCCGTCGCGCTCCGCGCTGGACTTCCTGGACGCGCCGAAGCGGCTGGGCTCGTTCCTGGACGGGAAGTTCATCCGGCTGCTGATGGCCCCGGCGAAGATGGGCGGCCGGGCCGGGATGAAGTTCCTGAACGTCGGGATGTCGATGATGACCGGCACGCTCGGGAAGCTGCTCGGCGGCCAATTCCTGCGTGACGTGCAGACGTTCGTGGCCGCGATGGACACGATGTTCGGCGGTTTCCGGACCCGGGCGGACGCGACGTACCGGCTGCTCCAGGCGCCGGGCACGGCGTTCCTGGTGGTCGCGGCGCCGGAGCGGGACGCGCTGCGCGAGGCGGCGTACTTCGTGGAACGGCTGGCCGCCGAGGGGATGCCGCTCGCGGGTCTGGTCCTCAACCGGGTGCACGGCAGCGGCGCGGCGCGGCTGTCGGCGGAGCGGGCGCGGGCCGCCGCAGAAAATCTTGAAGAGAGCGGCATTGTGGATCAGGGCGACGGGAAGGATCTCGTCCGTGAGGCCGCTTCCCCCGCGGGCTCGCCCCCCGACGTCCCCGAGGCACCCCACACGCCCGAGCCGCACCCGCACACCTCGCCGTCCCGGCAACTCCCGCACCAGGAAACGGAATCACGGACGTCCGGACGCAATGCGCCGTCCGGGCCGGAATCACCCACGTCGCAGACCGCGGCGTCCCACGCACAGGAGTCGGAGACCACCGCACCACAGACCCGGACCAAGACGCAGACCCCGGCACCCGAATCGCAGGCATCCGCGTCACCGGCATCCGAATCACATGGCCCCGGATCACCTGGCCCCGGGCAGCCGTCCGTCAATCAGCTGACCGCAGGACTGTTGCGGCTGCACGCCGAGCGCATGCAGGTGCTGGGGCGTGAGCAGCGCACCCGCGACCGCTTCACCGCGCTCCATCCCGAGGTGCCGGTGGCCGAGGTCGCGGCGCTGCCCGGTGATGTGCACGACCTCGCCGGCCTCCGGGCCATCGGCGACCGCCTCGCGGCGGGCGGAAGCACGGCGACGGGGACCGTGTAACAGCGTGTCCGCGTAACACCGTGCCGCGTAACGGCGCGACGGACGGCAAGGCCCGCCCCGCCCGACCGGGCGAAGACACGCTGGCCGACGGATGGGGCGTGCGTATATGCGCCGAAAAGCGCTCCGGACGCGGCAGCACCGCGGCGACGGCCGGCCCGTCCGAGCTACGTGGCCTACCCCACCGCCGCCCATGTCTCGTCGATGACGTCGGCGTAGTGGCGCGAGCCGTACGTCTCGTCGTCGACGTCCCCCAGGCCGGCGGGCAGAATGCCCGCGCTGCGCTCGTACTCGGTGCGCGCGGTTTCGAGCAGCCGTCGCCACGAGGTGACGGTGGGGCGCCTGCGCAGCAAGGCGCGTCGCTCCCGCTCGGTCATTCCGCCCCACACGCCGAATTCGACGCGGTTGTCCAGCGCGTCGGCCAGGCATTCCGTCCGCACCGGGCATCCGGTGCACACCGCCTTGGCCCTGTTCTGCGCTGCGCCCTGCACGAACAATTCATCCGGATCGGTAGTGCGGCATGCTGCCTGCGCACTCCAGTCGGTTACCCAGCCCATCCCGGCGCCGTCCTCTCCCGAATCGAGGCTCCCCCACGGCGGAGCGGCATATTCACCGCTGCCAGTTGAGGACGTTACGGAAGGTGGGCACAGCGCAACACCCCCTTCGGGCCCAATCTTGAATGGCCCGAACGGACTATGCGTGCGCGGCAGATCACCCAGGGGAGTGACCCGAAGACATGCGTGATGAAACAGACAAGTCTGGATGATTGCCTTGTTTCACAACGGACTTCAACTGACATGATGGGCGAAATCGGTCAGGGTTTTCAACGGTAAGCGATGACCCGGATGTTCACGTCAACAACCTGAGAGGACCGGATACGAAACCGCACCGCGACGACAATCGCCATGCCGACCACGCGACAACCTCAGCGACGAGCGTTGCGACAACTGCCGCGACAACTGCCGTCACGACCGCCGCAACGCCCCCTGTAACAACGGTTGTGACAGTTGAACGCAGCTTAGGCCAGAGCCTTTGTGTCTGTCCGGCGAATCAGAACGTAGGCTGCTGCCATGCCAAAATTGCGCTCCGGCGGTGGTCTGACCGGGACCCAGCAGGCCGCCAAGTTCCTCGGTGTCAGTGTCCTCGCGGGGGCCGTGCTGGCGGGAATCGCCCTGCCCGCCTTCGGAGTTCTGGGCCTGGCCGCCAAGGGGACGGTCGAGGGGTTCGACGAGATCCCGGCCAACCTCAAGACACCGCCGCTCAGCCAGCGCACCACGATCCTGGACAAGGACGGCGGCGCCATCGCCACCGTCTACTCGCGCGACCGGACCGTCGTCCCGCTCACCGAGATGTCGCCGTACATGCAGAAGGCGATCGTCGCGATCGAGGACTCGCGCTTCTACGAGCACGGCGCGGTCGACCTCAAGGGCGTACTGCGCGCGGCCAATCGCAACGCGCAGTCGGGCGGCGTCTCCCAGGGCGCGTCGACCCTCACCCAGCAGTATGTGAAGAACGTCTTCGTCGAGGAGGCCGGCGACGACCCCGACAAGGTCGCCCAGGCCACCCAGCAGACCATCGGCCGCAAGATCCGCGAGCTCAAGTTCGCGATCCAGGTCGAGGAGGAGCTGGGCAAGAAGAAAATCCTTGAGAACTATCTGAACATCACCTTCTTCGGCCAGCAGGCGTACGGCGTCGAGGCCGCCGCGCACCGCTACTTCTCGAAGTCGGCGAAGGACCTGAAGCTGGAGGAGGCGGCGCTGCTGGCCGGCCTCGTCCAGTCCCCCAGCCGGTACGACCCGGTGAACGACCCGGACGAGGCGACCAAGCGCCGCAACACCGTGATCCAGCGCATGGCCGACGTGAAGGACATCTCGCAGGCCGAGGCCGACCGCGCCAAGGCGACCGAGATCAACCTGAAGGTGAGCCGTCCCAAGAACGGCTGCATCACGGCGGTCAAGGGCGCGGGCTTCTTCTGCGACTACGTACGCAAGGTGTTCCTCACCGACGCCTCCTTCGGCAAGACCCAGGAGGACCGCGCCAAGGTCTGGAACCAGGGCGGTCTGACCATCCGTACGACCCTCGACCCGCAGGCCCAGGAATCGGCGCAGAAGTCGATCAAGGACCACGTCTACAAGACGGACGAGGTCGCCACCGCCCTGTCGATCGTCCAGCCGGGCAGCGGCAAGATCCTCGCGATGGGCCAGTCGCGGCCGTACGGCGGCGGCAAGAGCGAGACGTACATCAATCTCTCCGTCGACGAGGACATGGGCGGCGGCGCCGGCTACCAGCCCGGCTCGACGTTCAAGCCGATCGTCGCGGCGGCGGCCCTGGAACAGGGCATCCAGCCGACCCAGACGTACCCCTCGCCGTACCAGATGGACTACCCGAGCCCGGTGCGGACGTGCAAGGGCCAGTGGACCGACCAGGGCGTGCCGGTCGAGAACGAGAACGAGACCGAGGTCGGCCCGTACGGCATGAAGGAGGCGACCGCCAAGTCGGTCAACACCTACTACGTACAGCTGATCAGCCAGATCGGCGTCTGCCCGGTGACCGAACTGGCCCGGAAGATGGGCATCGAGCGGGCCAACGGCAAGCCGATAGAGCAGCTTCCGTCGATCACGCTCGGCACGCAGGAGATGTCGCCGCTGACCATGGCGTCGGGGTACGCCGCGTTCGCCAACCGGGGCACGTACTGCACCCCGATCGCCATCGAGTCGATCACCGGCCCGAACGGCAAGGAGATGGACGTCCCCAAGACGTCCTGCTCGCGGGCGATGTCGGAGCGGACGGCCGACACGATCAACACCCTCCTCGCGGGCGTGGTCGAGGACGGCACGGGCCAGCAGGCGGGCCTCGGCGGCAGGCCGAGCGCGGGCAAGACCGGTACGACCGACTTCCGGCTCGCCGCCTGGTTCGTGGGCTACACGCCGAACATGGCGGGCGCGGTGTGGGTCGGTGACCCGTCGCACAAGAAGAAGATGGTGGACATCACCATCGGCGGCCAGTACCACGCGAAGGTCTTCGGCGGCGGCGTCCCCGGCCCGATCTGGCGCGACGCGATGAGCGGCGCGCTGGACGGCAAGGAGGCGCCGGCCTTCAACACCGTCGACATCCCGGACCCGCCGAAGGAGGAGCCCGAGGGGAACGGGGACGGTGACCGTGACCGGCCGGGGGACAACCGCGGGAACGGCAACGGCGGCGGTGACAACGCCGGTGGCGGGAACGGCGGAAACGGCGGCGAGGGCGACGGCACCGGCGACGGGGGCAACGGCGACACGGACCCGGGCCAGGACCCCGGCCAGGGCCCGCCCCAGCCGGGCGACCCGGGTGGCGGCGACAACGGCGGCGGGTTCCCGGGCTTCCCGTAGGACGCGCCCGAGCGGGCCATGACGACCGGGTCCGACGCCTGAGGCACGACCGAAGAACAAGCACATAGGAGAAGGGCTCCCGCCGAGGACATCGGCGGGAGCCCTTCTCTCGTACGTCCGTACGTCTCCGCTTCGGCGTACCGGTTCGTAGGTTTCCACGCGGGTGTGCGCGGCTTCGGGCCGTTCCGCACAAGCCCGCACCGTCTCGTACGGTCCCGTACAAGTTCGCACCAAACCGTGCGAACTCCCACCGGCCCGCGCTCCTCCGCACCGCCCCGCACGGTTCTGCGCGGTTCTGCACGGGACCGTACGAGTTCACCGCCCCACATCATCCGTACGGACCTGCACCGTTACGTACTGGCCGACGTCGGCCGGCATCGACCCGCGTCGGCCTGCTCGGCCGGTATCGACCCGCGTCGACCCGTATCGACCGGTGTCGGCCGGTGTCGGCCCGTACGGTCGTCAGCTCCCGGCCAGGCTCCGCTTGACGACGGCGGCGACCCGCCCGCCCTCGGCCCGACCCGCGACCTTCGGCCCGACGATCTTCATGACGGCGCCCATCGCCCGGGGACCCTCGGCACCGGCCGCCCTCGCCTCGTCCACGGCCCCCGCGACGATCACGCCGAGCTCGTCGTCGGTCAGCTGCTGCGGAAGGTACGCGTCCAGCAGTACGCCCTCCGCCTTCTCCCGCTCGGCCTGCTCGGTCCGCCCGCCCTGCGCGAACGCCTCGGCCGCCTCGCGGCGCTTCTTGGCCTCCTTGGCGATCACCTTCTGCACCTCGTCGTCGGAGAGCTCGCGCGCCGACGTGCCGGAGACCTCCTCCTTGGAGATGGCGGCGAGGGTCAGCCGGAGGGTGGCGGAGCGCAGCTCGTCGCGCGCCTTGATCGCGACGATGAGGTCGTCGTGCAGCCTGGACTTGAGCGTGGTCATGCGCACAGTGTGTCAGGTACGGGGCAGAAGACGCCGTTCAGTTTCCCCTGGGCCCGGAGCGTGGCCGGGCGGCTGGTGTGAATCTGCGACGATGACACCATGCGCGCACGCTACGGAGTCCCCCTGAAAGTGACCGCGGGAATCGCGGCCGTCGGAGCGGCCGGAATCGCCTACGCCGCCGGTTTCGAAGCCCGTTCGTTCCGGCTGCGACGGGTCTCCGTACCCATGCTGCCGGAAGGCATGCGGCCGTTGCGGGTCCTGCACGTCTCGGACGTCCACATGGTCCGCGGCCAGCGCAAGAAGCAGCGCTGGCTCCGGTCCCTGGCCGGGCTGCGCCCCGACTTCGTGGTGAACACCGGCGACAACCTCTCCGACCCGGAGGGCGTACCGGAACTGCTCGACGCGCTGGGCCCGCTGATGGAGTTCCCGGGGGTCTACGTCTTCGGCTCCAACGACTACTACGGCCCCGCACTGCGCAACCCGGCGCGCTACATCTTCGAGAAGGCCCAGGGCCGGCACGGCCTGAACGGCAACGCGCCGGCCGTCAACGTCGTCCACAACCCGTGGGAGCCGATGCGCGACGCCTTCGACTCGGCGGGCTGGGTGGGTCTGACCAACACGCGCGGCCGGCTCAAGATCGACGGCCACGAGATCGCCTTCACAGGCGTGGACGACCCCCACATCAAGCGCGACCGCTACCCGGAGGTCGCGGGCGGCCCGGAACCGGACGCGGACCTCTCGATCGGCGTGGTCCACGCCCCGTACCTGCGCGTCCTGGAGGCGTTCACCTCGGACGGCTACCCCCTGATCCTGGGCGGCCACACCCACGGCGGCCAGCTCCGCATCCCGCTCTACGGCGCGCTGGTCACCAACTGCGACCTGGACACGTCCCGCGCGAGGGGCCTCTCCACGTACGACGCGGGGGGCCACACCGCGTACCTCCACGTCTCGGCGGGCTGCGGCACGAACCGCTACACGCCGGTCCGCTTCGCCTGCCCCCCGGAGGCGACACTCCTCACCCTGGTCCCCCGCCGCTGACCCCCGCGTCCCCTCCACACCCCACCCGAAACCGGATTTCGCCTGCGGCGGCCGGTGGGCTAAAGTAATCGATGTCGCCGCGACACGGGCGACATCGGGGTGTAGCGCAGCTTGGCAGCGCGCTTCGTTCGGGACGAAGAGGTCGTGGGTTCAAATCCCGCCACCCCGACAGTAAAACGCCAGCTCAGGCCCGGTGCTGAGAAATCAGTACCGGGCCTGATTTGTGTTGCGGGCTCATTTTGGGAGCCATTTGGGAGCCGACTTCGGGGAGGGGCTCCCCGGTGGCTCCCAGCGAGTGGCGTTCCGCCTTCGAGCGTGCCGGGCGCCGCATGTGCCCCGGGAGAGTCATCCCCACGGCTTGTGCCGAGGAGCCCGCAGGCGGTACGACGATCGCCATGCACCCTTGGTCTCCGTTAAACGACCGGCAGCTCGCGCTCCTCACCCGCATCGAGGGTGGAAGCGACCCCGTCACGTCGGACAGTCCCCAGCTCGCTCTTACCGCCAGTGGCACAGTCGGCGTGTTCACAGCCTCAGCCCCGACAGAAAGTTCGCGAGGGACACCGTGACGTCCGGCACGAGCGGCCCCGACGCTGTGGGTTCCGGCGAGGTGGAGGCCGAAAACCGTACACACCACGGTGTGGCCCGCTTTGAGCCCACCACCACGGCATGAGAAGACGATCACGATGCCGAGGATCAGCAGGGCAGCGACTTCGACAGCCACCGCGGAGCCCCCTTCGATCTCGTACGGATACTGGAGACCGAGGCGGGTAGACGACGGCCGCGTCGGTGTGACCATGACAGCGGTCCGGACGCGCCCGGAGTATCACGAGCCGTTGCCGGAGCTGTTCATCATCGGCTCATGGTTGGTTGGTCTGACTTTTCAACATCCGCTTGCACACACGCTCATGAGAGGCTGTCCTAGGCTCCGGATCATGACCAGAGATGGGCAGGCGGTAGGCGCGGTGGGGAAGAGTCGGCCGGGCTGGCGCCCGGACAGGTTGAGGCAGCAACGCGAAGCCCACGGCCTGACGCTGGAGGGCGCGGGCGAGCAACTGCGTGAGGTGGCACGGGCCGCCGGACTCGCGGTGCCGGCCGCCAACTTCCAGACTCTGTGGCAGCACGAGCAGGGCGAGACCTATCCCGGACCGCACTACCGCCGCGCGTACTGCCTGTTGTATCGCGCGACCGAGCCCGAACTCGGCTTCCGTAATGCCCTGCCCGACGAGGCCAGGAAGCTCAAGTTCACTGCGTCGAGCGAACCGCACAACGGGGCCCACGTGCTGGCGGTGGAGCGCGCGTTGCTCCAGCTCTCGCCGGGTACGGAGGAAACCGACGGGCAAGGGGTACAGCAGCGAATCCTTGACGCCTGGAAGCGCCGTCACACCGGCGGCGACCCGAACAAGCCGACACTGCTGATGGTCGGCGGCTACGCCGGCAGCGGGAAATCGGAGTTCGCCCGCTTCATATCCCAGCTCACTGGTTGGCCGGTTCTCGACAAGGATCCGATCACGCGTCCCCTCGTCGAGCGCCTTCTCATAGAGATGGGCAGTGACCCCAACGACCGGCACACCGACCTCTACCGGGAGAAGGTTCGCCCGCTGGAATACCAGTGCCTGCTGGAGACCGCGTACGCGAATATCGACTGCTCGATCAGCACGGTCCTGAGCGCACCGTTCATCTCCGAGTCCACCGACCCTCGGTGGATGGGCCGCCTGATCAATCGCTGCGAAGCGCGCGGCGTCACCGTGGCCGTCGTCTGGATCCAGTGCGACCTCGACACGATGCACGAGTACATCACCTTCCGGTCCGCCGCCCGGGACAGCTGGAAGCTCCAGAACTGGGACACGTACGCCGCCGGCATCGACCTCGAACTACAGCCCGTCGTACCGCACTTGGTCGTCGACAACCGGCTCGGCTCTGCTATATCCCTCACGGACCAGGTGCGCCAGGTCTTCGGCACGGTGTTCCAGTGAGACGAGGCATCCTGCTGTACGGGCCGCCAGCGGCAGGCAAGGACACGATCACGGCAGCACTGTCCGAACTGGACGAGCGGTACGTGCCGTTCACCCGACTGAAGATCGGGACCGGGAAGACTCGGGGCTACCGAATGGGTACACCGGAGCAGCTGGCCGCCTTGGAAGCACGCGGCGAGGTCATCTACCGCAACGACCGGTACGGCAACGTCTACGTCGTCGACCGCCCCGGCCTCGACGAGGCCATGGAGGGCGGCAAGACTCCTGTCGTCCACCTCGGCCAGATGGCGGGGATGGACCAGGTGACAGCCCTCTTCCCGGCGCACTGGGTGCGCGTCCTGCTGTGGTGCTCCGAGGAGACCACCGCCCGGCGCTCACCGCAGCGGGGGGACACGGACACGGCGGCTCGGCTGGCGGCGTGGGACGCCACTCGGGCCGACCTCGTGAATCATCCACAGGCTCACTGGGAGTTGCGCGTGGACACGAATGTGACGGCGCCTCGTGAGGCCGCACACAAAATCGACGACATCGTCTGCGCCACGTCACCTCGTTCCTGACGGCCAGGAGAGTAGCGAACTGACGCACGCTCGCCGCTCAACTCGAGCTGTTCAGGTCACCTTCGACGCGCAAGGCTTCCAGCGCCTCGGCGATGCCCAGGCGCGCGTCTCTGCTGCCGTCCCATCGGGCGAGTGTGGCGGCAGCGGCGCGCATGAGTTCGTCGGTCAACCCGACATCGCTGAGCAGAGCCGCCGCGTCCTCAAGCTCCGGGCCCCAACGCCAGGCGCGGGCAACGGTCTTGGGGATGTAGTCGGTCTCCACGAGGTAGCTGCGGGTGCGCTTGGCCGCGATCTCCAGTAGCTCGTCCGCGACACCGTACGAGTCCGCGGCCCCGTACGCGACGGCGGCCAGCACGCGGGAGACCTTCTGGTAGCTGGAGTATGCGAGCTTGAGTGCGGAGGCTTTGCCGATGCTGTCGCCCAGGACGTGGGGTCGCACGTCGGTGCCGGCGAAGAGTTCGGCGATCCGGTCTGCCTGTTTGCCGGGGCCGGACAGATAGAGCGTCGGGTACTTGCCGCCTACCGGAGGCGATCCGACCACGGCGGCGTCGACGACCAGCATCGGGGCCAAGCGGTCGGCGATGCGCTGCACGCGCGTCGGCGAGACGGCGTTCGCTTCAACATAGATCACGCCCGCGCTGGCCATACCGAGCTCGGCCACCTGCGCGGCAGTCTCCTCCGCTGCGGCGGGAGGGCATAGAGAGAGCAGCACGTCGGAGCGGGAGACGAGCTCGGCCAGCGCCTCGGCTTCGAGACCCGCGTGCCCGGCCCGGCGGCGGGTTGTGTCGCTGCGTCCGTCAGGACACCACAGGACGATGTGGCCGCGGGAGCGCAGCTGGGCGCCGAAGGCTGATCCCATGCTGCCGGGGTGAAACAGCCCGATGGTGTGCGTCATGTCGTGGTCCTCGTGTTGCCGGCGGAATGCTGAAGCAGCAGGTCGATGGCAGCACGTGCATGCGGCACCGTGTGGTCCGCCCCGGAATCGTCCAGCGGCCAGGAACGGTCGTTGCCGATCCAGATGGTGCTCAGCCCCGCGGAGCGTCCGCCGCCGATGTCGTTCACGGGGTTGTCACCGACCATCCAGCCGCCGTCGCCCAGCACGGCGCCACAGCGGGCCGCCGCCAGGGCGAAGTGGCGGATCTGCGGTTTGCGCGCGTGGGCCTCATCGGAGACGAAGACGCCATGCACGCGCTCGGCGATCCCGGTGGCCTGCAGCTTGGTGCGCTGGATTTCCACTGCACCGTTGGTCGCCACTCCCACCCGCCAGCCAGCCGCACGCAGCTCGTCCAAGCCGTCGAGGACCTCGGCCTGGCACGACACCAAGGCCGCGATATCGGTGTAGTACGCGCGCCACAATTCCGTGGTCGAGATAGGCAGCCGATAGCGGGTGCGGATCATGTCGAAGGTGGACGGATAGGCCCGGTCGGCCACCATGTCCAGGACGTGCGACTGCTCCTCGTCTTCCAGACCGTGCCGGGTGGCGAACTTGGCAACCCAGTCAGCAAGCGCTCCCCTTCGGTCCACGAGGGTGTTGTCGAGGTCGAAGAGAACGAAGAGGCGCTGCACATCTCGCAGCCTAATGCGCGGCGGTCAGCTCTCGCGGAGAGCGAAACGGTCCGCGGCCCGGGCGGAGCTCTGATGCGGCAGGACGACGGTGGGGACCATACAGTCAGGATCTGGGGTGGCTGGCTGTACCGCCCATACCTCGGCAACGGGTACCTCTCACCGCACCACTGCTGCGGTCGCGTCCATGGCGGTCTCGGTCTCCGCGGGGGGGCTGTCGACCTACGCGTACAGCCGGTTGACGAGGTTCTTGATCGCGTCGAGCGGTCTCTCCAAGTGGGGCTGCTTCCGGACACGATGGTGCGCAAGCGCCGATCCGTGGGGGCCAGGACAGACCGCGGCACGTGGGTGCGGATCGAGCGGCGCCTGCTCGACAAGATCTCCGAGCAGGGGTGGAACGGGACGGAAAGTGCCGCCCGTCTGAAGGGCATTGCCCAGCCCGAATGGCACGGATGTGTGGTCTGGCGGGCCACGGACGCGCCGGTGACGTGGCGAGCCGACGAAACGGAGCTCCTGCCAGGGGCTCCTGTCGGAAACGCCATCCTGAGTGAAGCCCCGGAGCTGTCAGATGACTGGTGGGAGGCGTTGAACGCGTCGTTGGACGCGCTGGCGGCCCAGAGCACGAGCCGGGTTGCCACACCGGACACCGGCACCATCACCCAGGCCCTCGTCGCCGAGTCCGTCCGAGGTGTTTTTCTCCGGCGATCTCGATACGACCATTGAACAGTGGGTGCCGGCTCACGCGGACCTGAACTGGGCCAACATGACCGCTCCGGCGTTCAGTCTCTTCGACTAGGAGGACTGGGGTAACGCGCCGCTGGGGCTGGACTCGGCCTCGCTGTGGGCGAGTTCCCTCGCTGTCCCGGTTCTGGCCGATCGCGTATGGCACGAGCGCCGGTCCGACTTCGAGAGCCGGGACGGCAAGTTGATGACGATGTTCGCCTGCTCGAAGATCCTCGGGCCGTAGGCACACCCGGAAGACCCTCGGCTGGAACCCGCCCGGCGCATGGCCGAACAGATCATCACGGAGCTTCAGACCGGCTGATCGTGTGAACGGTCTCGCAGGAGACTCCGGTATTCCTGGACCGTTCGTTCCTCGACCTCGCCGACCAGGGCGCCGACGAGTTCGCCCAGATGGTGGCGAGGGCTCTGTTCTGTTTGAGGCGGCCGAGGCATCGTTCGATGACGCTGCGGCGCTGATAGGCGGTGCGGTCGAGGCGGCAGAGGCTTTCACCGCGCCGGCGTCGGCCGTTGATCTGGTCGATGCGTTCCGGGATCGTGCAGGCGATGCCACGTCTGCGCAGGTAGGCGCGGATCTTCCGGGATGAGTACTCCTTGTCTGCCGTCACCCGCCGTGGCCGGGTCCGGGGTCTGCCCGGGCCCGGCCGGGCCACCCGGATGCGGTTCATGACCGGCTCGAACTGGGTGCGGTCGTTGGTGTTGCCGCCGGTCAGGGTGAAGGCGAGGGGCTAGCCCCGGCCGTCGCGGGCAAGGTGGATCTTGGCGGTCAGCCCGCCCCGTGACCGGCCGAGCGCCTCACCCTCCCAGAGCCCCCTTTTCGGGCCCCGGCCGCGTGCTGATGAGCCCGCACCGTCGTGGAGTCGACACAGACAAGGCTCCAGTCCACCTCCCCGACAGCGTCCGAGTGCTGCTGGACGTGCGCCAGAAGCCGGTTCCACGTGCCGTCGGCCGACCAGCGGCGGAACCGTTCGTACACCGTCTTCCACGGACCGTAGCGCTCCGGAAGATCCCGCCAGGCCGCCCCGGTCGACAGCTTCCACAGAATGCCGTTCACCACCTGACGACGGTCACGGACAGGACGCCCCATCCGCGACCTCGGCAACAACGGCTCCACCACAACCCACGCCTCATCAGTCAACTCATGACGTCTGACCACGACTTACCAACGACCAACACACTTTGCGGACACGCCCTAGCCCCGGTCGGCGTGCCAACGTCGGGGCTTGCGAAGGGGCTTGCGAAGGGGCTTGCGAAGGGGATGTCCTCGAAGTCCTCGGATCGGGGGGACGGTGTCCAGTGGGGGAAGGAGCCCCTCGCCCCACCCCCTGTCCGTACCATCCCCCCATGGATTGGCTGGGGCGGGTCGCCGGGTTGAGGCAGTGGAGTCGGGGTGGGGTGCGGGCGCCGCACAAGCCGTTGTTGCTGTTGTACGCGCTGGGGCGGTTTCAGGGGGACGCCGAAGGGGAGTTGCGGTACACCGCCGTGGAAGGGGACTTGAAGCGGTTGCTGGCGGAGTACGGTCCTACGCGGCCGACCACGCCCGCGTATCCGTTTCATCATCTGGTCAACGACGAGGTGTGGGAGGTGCGTACCGACCGGGGGCCCGGGAGTCCCGGGAGTGGGGTCGGGGAGTTGCGGGCCGGTGGGGCCGTCGGGCGGCTGGCGCCCGGGTTGCGGGCGGCGTTGCGGCGTGAGCCCTCGCTGCTGGGGCGCATGGCGCGGGTGCTGCTGGATCTGCACTTTCCGCCCTCGCTCCACCAGGACCTGTGCGAAGCGGTAGGCCTGGAGCTGGAGTTGGCGGAGACGGGCTCCCCCGCCGCGCCCGGGCGGCGTCAACGCGATCGGCGGATGCGGGAGTTGGTGCTGACCGCCTACGAGTACCAGTGCACCTTCTGTGGCTACGACGGCATGATCGATACCGTGTCGGTGGGGCTGGAGGCCGCGCACGTACGGTGGTGGGCGTACGACGGGCCCGACGACGTCGACAACGGGCTGTGTCTGTGCTCCCTGCATCACAAGCTGTTCGACAGGGGTGTCCTCGGCATAGGTGACGGTCACCGCATCCTGGTCTCCCAGCGCTTCGTCGGCCGCAGCCCCGCCGCCCGTGACCATGTCACGGCGCTCGCCGGGCGTCGGCTCATCGGGCCCCAGCCGGGCGTCGCGCCCGTCGCGGCGGCGCACCGTACCTGGCACACCACACAGGTGTTCAGAGGGTCGCCACGCCACAGCGCCGTGCTCTGACAGGGGTGTTGGGCAGGGGTCTAGAGGCGTACCACCTCCATGGACGAGGGGAGGGCGGCGGTGCCGGAGACGACCGCGTCCTGGGGGAGGTGGATCTGACGCAGCGTCGGGATCTTCGCCAGCGGGGTCACGTCGAGTTGGGACAGCGGGGCCTCGATGGTGAGGGAGTGCAGTTGTGAGAACTCGTCGACCCAGGTCAGCGACTCGCCGATGGGGGTGGTCAGCCAGAGGTGGGTGACCCGTCCTTTCCGGCACCCGTTGAGGAGGTCGGGGACGGTGAACTCGCCGGCGATCTTGAGGCGGGCGCGTCCGCCGTAGCTGCTGAGCGCGTGCAGTTCGGGCAGGTTGGACACCGGGAAGTAGAGGTTGTCCTCGCGGAGATGGGCGATGACGTCCTGGCCGAACGTGTCGGTGTCGAACTGGCTCCAGGCGCGCACCAGTTCTTCTCGGACCCGCAGATCGTGGTGGTCGCGGTAGCGGGCGAGGACGTCGATCGCCGCGTCGGTGGCGATGCGGGTGGCGACGAGGACCGTGAAGTACGCCTCGTCGTCCGCCTGTTGGTCGGCCGGCCGCCGCTCCTCCTCCGACACCGCCTCAGGCATCTCCTCGAAGGCCGCCTCAAACGCTGCGTCGAACGCCGCCTCGAACGCCGCTTCGGGCGCCTTCCCCCCGGGGGATCCCCCGGAAGATCCCTCGGACGAATCTTCGGACGAATCTTCGGACGATCCATCGGACAAACCCCCGGGCAGGCCCTCGGGCTCCTCGGCCTGTTCCTCTTCGGGGTGTTCCTCCTCGGCCGCCCTCTCCGACGGGCCCGGCAGCAGGTCCAGCACCACCGGGCCGACCTCGATCAGTGCGCGGGCCTGGTCCGCCGAGCGGGGCGGGATCAGGGCGCCGGCGCGCTGCTGGACCTCGGCGCGGACCTCGGGGTCCAGTTCCGTGGCGTGTTCCAGGCAGGCCGCCGCCAGGAGATGCAGACGGTTCATGCCGTGGGCCGACACGTTGTCCCGCCGGATGAGGCCGGTCAGCAGACGGGTGCGTTCGGTCGGCCGGGAGTGGGCGACCGCCATTCTGATGACGTCCTCCCACTGGTCCAGGTGCGCGTTGGCGATGAGGAAGTCGAAGTCGAGGCCCTCCACGGCCGCCTTGGCACCGAGGTAGTCCTGGAAGGTCCGGTGGATGAAGTCCATGGAGTGCACGCTCGGTTCGCGCAGCAGTCCGCTGCGGATGAGGAGGTGCCGGTAGATCTCCTCCGCCGTGCCCTGTTCGGCCACTTTCGGCATGGTGGGCAGGGTCTGGGCGAGCAGGTCGACGGCGTCGGCGCGGTCCATCTCGGAACGGCCGTTGCGGATCATCCAGTAGGCCAGTTTCTGGATGAGCTGAATGTGGTGGGCCTCGCCGATGCGGATCGATCCGGGTTTGTAGACGCCGCGTTCACGGTCGCGCCGGAAGAGGAGCATGGAGAGCGCCGCGTCGTAGATCTCCTTGCGGCCCTCCGGCAGATAGCCCCGGCGGTCCTGATGGAGCGCGCAGATCAGACCGCACATCAGCGGGTTGGTGGCGAGCCTGCCGAGATCCTGTTTGGCGCGCACGGCACGTAACAGCTCGCGCGCGTACTGGTCGCTGATACCGGCCGCCTTGTGCCAGCGGTTCACGAAGTCGGCGATGTTGTCCCGGCTCATGGGCGCGAGGTCCGCCTCGGCGAAGTCGTCGCCGCTCAGCCAGTGTTCCCGTACGGCCGACGGGCGGGAGGTGACCAGCCACCGGTTCCTCGGGTAGGCGCTGATCAGCTCCTGGAGCCAGCGGCGGGCGTCGTTGCGGTCGTCCTCCGGGATCTCGTCGATCCCGTCGATGAGGATCAGCCCCCGGCCGGCCCTCAGTACGCGGTCGAACCAGCCCGCGGGCTGGAGCGCGGCGATCGGGCAGTCCACCGCGGACAGGAACTCGTCGGGGGCCGGGAGGGCCGCGCCGCCCCTCGTGAGCGTGCGCAGGGGCAGCACGAAGGGCACCAGGCCGTAGAGGTCCAGCTGATCCTTCTGGGTGGTGGAGACGGCCAGCCACTGGACGAGGGTGGTCTTGCCGGAGCCGGCCACGCCGCGCAGCAGTACGCGGTTGTGCCCGGCCAGCACCTGGTCGGCCGACAGGCGGGTCGGAATGGTCCCGGTCGCGTCGCCGACCACGTCGAGGCTGAGATAGGCGACGTCGAGACGCCAGTTCTGGAGGCCGTGGGAGAGTTCGAGGCCGAAGATGCTCAGCTTGCCGTGCTTGTCGGTGATGTAGCGGGCGTACCGCTCCTCGAAGGGACCGTCGGCCGGAGACGGGTGGCGGGTGATGAGCCGGTCGATCTTGCGCGTCAACTCCTCGATGCCGCGGCTCTGTTCGAGAAGGGTGCGAGGGACGAAGGTCGACCTCTGGGTGAAGAAGTTCAGGATGTGCAGGCAGGCGGTGTCCAGCACGCTCGCGTGGAGGTCGACGGCGTCGGCCGACAGGCCCATCACGGCCGTGCTGCTCATCGATCGCAGATGCCGGGCCAGTTCCATGTGCCCGAGGTTCACCGCTTGGACGTCGTCCATGTCGAGCGTGCCCATGACCCGCAGCGAGGAGGTGACGGCGTTGGTGACGGCGCACACCTCGAAGGCGGACAGCCGTTCTTCCGTGCCCGTCGCCTGGAGGGCCCGCTGGACGAGTTCCTCGGCTATCCGGTGCAGGGCGTTGTCGGACAGCGTCCGCTGCTCGCCCCGGAAGGAGACCAGCCGGGACACGCGGACGGGCTCGTCCACGAGTCCCGCCCCCGGTCCCCCGTTCAGAAAGAGCTTCCTGATCAACGGGCCCACGACGCTGGACGCGAGGCGCGCCCCGATGACACCGGGTTCCATCTGTTCTCCGATGTGGTGACTCGCGGCACCGTCCGCCGCCCGGGGCGCAAGGATATGACGAAAAGGTCATCTCCTGTCACCCTGTGTATAAAGTCAGTGCCACACTCCTCTTCGGGGTCGTTGGGTTCTGGGCCGCCGGGCTCGGGATGAAGGGCTTCCGGGCCGCCGGGGGTTTCCCCCGGCGGCCGGTGGGTGTCAGTTCGCCGCGGCGGGCGTGCTCAGCTCGTCGCGGAGGTTGGTGAGGACGTGGGCCGCGTGCGGGAGGTCCGCCTTCTCGCAGCGGGTGATGGCCGTGTTCAGCCTCTTCACCGCCGCCTCGCGGGCGTCGAGACCGTTCGCCTCGATCAGGGCCGCCACCCGGGTCGCCTCCGCGCGCGGTGTCTCGGCCTGCTCGCCGCCCGCGTCGTACGCGGTGATCGCCCGTTCCATCTCGGTCAGCGCCTCGGCGAAGCGCGTCGCCGCCGCCAGGGCGCGGGCGCGCTGGTAGGAGGTGGAGCCCGACTCGTACCAGTGGACGAAGCCCTCCGTGTCCTCGGCGACCCCGGTGCGGATCTCGTCGGCGTCCGCGAGATGGGCCAGTGCCCGGTCGATGCCGTCGGCGCCTTCGGACGCGACGGTCAGGGAGGCGAGTTCGCGGGCCGTTTCGGTGATCAGACACGCCTGGGCCGGGTCGCCGGACGCGCGGTGGGCGGTCAGCGCGTCGTCGTACGCGGTGCGGGCCGCGTCCCAGCGGTCGGCGCGGGCCAGCGCGACGGCCGACTCGGCGGTGACCAGGGTGTACGTGGACGTGTCGTCGTCCCAGGACGCGACCGTCTCGGCCAGCCGGACGAACTGGTCGGCCGACGCCTGGTGTTCCTCCAGTTCCCGCAGGCCCCGCGCCAGGTTGAGCCGTATCTGCGCGAGGAGCCGTTCGTCGAGGCCGGCCGAGGCGTCGTCCAGGACCAGGGACTCCAGGATCGCCACGGCGTCCGCCGGCTGTCCCGACTTCCCCAGGACGTCGGCGAGTTGGAGCCGTACCTCGGCCGCCCCGCCGTCGTCGCCGTCCCGGTCGAACCGCGCCGCCGCCTCCGACAGATGCCGTACGGCACCGGCCCGGTCCCCGGCGTGCGACAGGGCGTGCCCCAGCAGCATGTGGCTGAAGCCCACCGGGAACGACCCGTCGTCGTACCGCGCGGCCCCCGCGAGAGCCCCCCGCAGCGAGTCCACCGCCTCCTCGGGCTTGTCCAGTTGAAGCAGGAGCTGCCCCAACTGGGCCTCCAGCCGCGGCTTCCGCCACGGCCGGCCGCTCGCGTCGAGGACGTCCAGCGCGGCGCGCAGCCCGGCGACCGCCTCGTCCGGGTCACCGGTGCGGGCCGTGAGGTCGGCGATGTACATACGGACGCTGACCGTCAGGTACGGGGCTTCCAGCCGGACGCTCTCCGACAGCGCGGCCTCCGTCGCCGCCCGGAACCTCGCCCGCGTCTCCGGGGATATGTCGGGCAGTTGGGCCTCGGCCTCCGCGTGGGCGGCGTAGGCCCGGCTCTGGAGAACCGTGAAGTACTTCTCCGTCACGAGCGGAATCCCGCCCGCCAGCAGTCTCTCCGCGTCGCCCAGCATGGCGTCCAGTGCCGACCAGGACGGGGGGTCGCCGCCCTTGTCCGCCGGGCGCCAGGCGTTCGCGCCGACCCGGGACCGCGCCGCCAGGGCGTGCCACGGCAGGCCGGCCTCGTTCTCGAAGAGGTCGGCGGCCTCGGTGAGGGCGGCGTCGCCCTCGTCCCACCGTTCCTCCTCGTACGCGGCGAAGCCCCGCTGCTCGGCGAGTTCGGCCCGCAGCCGTGCCTCGTCGCCCAGCGCCGGGTCGTGGACATGGCCCTCGGCGGCGGCGCGTTCCGCGATCCGCTCCCACAGGGCGGTGTCGCCGGGGTGGCCCTCGGCCGCCATCCGCCGTGCCTCGGTGACGAGTTCGGCGAAGTCGTCCGGCAGCGAACGGGAGGTGACGGGGGCGGGAGCCGGCGCGGAGGCCGTCGGCGTACGCAGTCCCAGCGGCAGCGGCTCCGCCACCAGCGGGGCCCGGCCGACCCGTTCGCGCCGCCGGTCGCCCACGGCCGTGGTGCCGTTGCGCGCGTCGAAGGCCGCCACCAGGGTGTCCGCCTCGGCGCCGACGTGCGCCAGCAGGCTCTCCGCCGTCCAGCCGCGTCCGAGCGGCCCCGCGACGACCGTGTCCGGGTGCCCGTCCGCGACCAGCCGGGTCAGCAGCACCTCGACGCCGACGAGGAAACCGAGCAGCGCGAGCGGCGCCCCGGTCGTCCCGAACAGCGCGCGGTTCTCGGCGAGGATCTCCAGACCCCGGCCCTCGTTGCGGGACAGCGCGGCGAACTCGACGTGCAGGCCGACCTCTTCGGCCATGCCGTTCTTGCCCCGGGCGAAGCGGTAGCCCGTCAGGTGGTACGAACGGGCCTCGTCGGCGCGGCCGAGGCCCAGCAGCGGCAGCAGCGCGTACGCCTGGCTGAGGTACGGCTCCTCCGCGCAGCTCTGCCCGCCGTCCAGGACCGGCTGCCAGGTGTCCAGCGCCCGCCGCTCGTCACCCGTCCGTACGTGGTGCAGCGCCCGGTACCGGGTCTCGCACGCCTCGCAGTCGCTGAGCCGTTCGCGCGGCCGGGTCACCCACAGGTCGTACGCGGACCGCTCGTCCGTCCCGGTGTGCGCGGCGATCCGGTGGCGCATGGCGGCCACCGGCTGCATCCCGTGCCCGGCCTCCCGGTAGCGCTCGCGCATCTGGTCCGTCCAGCCCCGGATCGCGGACAGCGGGACGTCCGGCACCTGGAGCAGTGACGTCGTGACCCACTTGAACTGCCACAGGACCTGCCGCGCCTCCCACTCGTTGAACGCGTCGGGCGCCGTGTCCCGCAGCTTCAGCAGACGGGCGAAGACGACCGGCGCCTTGCGGTGCTCGCCGGAGTACTCGTACGCCGACATCAGCTCCAGCAGGGCCGTCACGAGAAGGTCGGGCTTCTCGAACTGCGCGGCGGCGTCGACCAGTTCCTCGGCCGTGACGTTGCGGTGCGGTCCGTACGGGCGGTCGTTGTTCTCGCGCAGCGCGTCGAGGACGGCCTCCGGGGTCTCCAGCATTTACCGCTCCTTCCGGGGCTCGGACGTGGTGCCCTCGTCGTGCATGGCGTGGGTGAGCAGGCCCATGAAGGCCCGGTTGAGCAGGGCGCTCTCGGCGGCGCGCAGCGGGCGGCGGGTCATCAGCAGGGCCTGCCCGTAGAGCGCCTCTGCGGTGGTGACGGCCAGTCCGCGTTCGGTGATCGTCGCGGCCCGGCGCACCAGCGGGTTGAGGTGGTTGAGGACCAACTGGGCGCGCGGGGTCTCGGTCCGCAGCGAGCCGAGGATCTCGGCCCACAGCCCGTCGCTCTCCTGGGCCAGGTCGGCGCGGGTGCGCTCGTGGCGGGCCTCGCGGTTGTCCAGGAGCAGCGCGGGCGCGGTGACCGGGTGGAAGCTGCGCAGGACGACGTCGCAGTCGTACGCGCCGATCACCTCGCGCGCGACGGTGAGGAACGACGAGGCGGCCAGTTCGGCGGACGGGTCGACCGAGTCCAGGTGCGCGGTGACGGTCGCCGGGTCCAGGTCGGTGACGGTGGTGCCGGGCCGGATCTCGGGGAGCCGGTGGACCAGGTCCCGGTCGTAGGTGTAGCCGCCGTTGACGACACCGAGGCCCGCCGCCGCGGCGATCGGCGCGACCTGCCGGAACTCCTCGACACTGCGGGCGACCAGGATCGTGGGGTGGGCGCGGGCGAACTCCTCCAGCGTGACGTTGCCGTCGGTGGTCTCGAACGGCAGCCAGGGCAGCAGCATCCGCAGCAGCGCGTCGTCGTAGCGGGCCAGCGCCTTGACGGCGAGGTGGTGGGTGTCGATGAACCGGTGCAGCAGCGTGGGGTCGCTGGCGGCGAGCCCGGTGAGCCAGTCGCGGATACGGGCGCCGAGCGCGTCCCGGACGGCGGCCAGCGTCTCGTCCTCGTACAGCGCCTCGCGGGAGGCGGTCGGCCGCAGGCTGGTGGTGTCCACGACGCAGCGGACGAAGAACGCCCATTCCGGGAGCAGTTCGGCGGCGCGGTCGGAGAGCAGCATGCCCTTGAGGTGGACGCGGTGGCCCGCGCGCTCGGAGGGGCTGACGGCCGTGGGCAGGACGTACGCCACCCCGCGCAGACCCGCCACCGGCAGGTCCAGGTCGATGGTGTCGAGCGGGGTGAACCCGAAGGTCGTACGGCAGTGTTCGGCCAGCGCGTCGCGGCGGGCGAGCGGGGAGCCGTGGCGGCGCTCCCAGGGCGGGGCGTCGTTGACGCGGTCGCTGTCGCCCCGGGGGCCGACGACGGCGACCTCGTACGGCAGCAGGCCGCCGTAGTGCCGTGCCAGGGCGGTGACCCGGTCGGGGCGGGTCCACTCGGTGCCGTCGGCGCGGGGGGTGAGCCGGACGGTGGTGCCGGGCTCGGGGTGTTCGTGGGAGGGCAGCGTACGGATGGTGTAGCGGCCGTCCGAGTGGCCGCGCCATTCGACCACGGCCGCGTCGGGGGCGGCGGCGGACCGGCTGACGACGGTGATCTCGTCGGCGACGACGAAGCAGGCCAGCAGGCCGATGCCGAACTGGCCGATGAAGTCGCCGCGCGCCGCTTCGAGTTCGCCTTCGGCGGCGCGCTTGGAGCTGCGGCCGATGGTGGCGAGGAAGGTGTGCACGTCGGCCTCGGACAGGCCGATGCCGGTGTCGGTCACGGTGAGCGTGTCACCGGTCCGGACGGTGATGGAGGCCGGGGCGCCGGGGAACCGGGCCTGGCGGGCGGTGATCGCGTCGGTGGCGTTCTGGAGCAGCTCGCGGAGGTAGACGCGCGGGCTGGAGTAGAGGTGGTGGGAGAGCAGGTCCACGAGGCCGCGCAGGTCGACCTGGAAGGTGTGGGACGAGGCGGGGGAGATCCCGGATGTCGGGGAGTCGGGGTCGGAGTCGGGGCTGGGGCGGGAGTTGGGCACCTGAAGGGCTTCCTTGGCGGGCGAGTGCGCGGGCGAGGGCGTACGACGGGAAGGCGGGAAGTGGGTGGGGAGCCTTGCGGGCTCGGGGGCGGGGGCGGGGCGGGGAGCGGGGTCGGGCTCGGCGGCGGGTCGGCGCGGGGGTCCGGGGCCGGGGAGCCTTGCCGGCTCAAGCTCCGGCGCGTGGCGTCGGCCGAACGGGACGGCTCAGCCGCCGGCCCTGTCGCGCCACGTGCGGAACGCCTTCACCGGTTCGCTGTTGACGTACTGCCAGGGGAACTCGGTCACCCGTCCTTCGAGGACCTTGAAGACGTCCGCGGCCGCCTTCTCCTGACCGGCCAGCGAGAACGCCATGGCGAAGACGTTGTGCTGCTGGATCCAGCCCGGCCCGCGCTCGTACGCGGCGTGGAACACGGATCGACGCGCGGCCTCGTGCAGTTGCGCGGCCACATCGGGGTCGCGGATGTACTCCGCGTCCGGTCCGCTGTCGAGGTCCAGCCAGTGCTCCAGATGCGCGAGGGCGACGAGCACGCCGAGCGCCCCGCCCTCGGAGTCCTTCAGCATCGAGGTACGGGCGAACTCGTGCATCTCCTCGTGCGAGCCGCCCCACTTGGCGCACACCTGCTGCAACTGCTGCTCGTACGCCCACACATGCCCGGGACACCGGTGGACCGCCGCCTCGAAACGGTGCCGGGCGGCCTCGTGGCCGACCTCCAGGCCGCGCCCGCAGATCTGCAACTGGAACCAGGGCGTGGCCCAGTCCGGTTCGCGCTCCGCCGCCTCGTACAACTGCTCCTCGGCGAGCCGCAGTCGCTCGTGGAAGGTCGCGAACTGCTCCTTCGACACGTGCTTCGCCCGCGCGGCGGTTCGTGCCTCCCACGCCCAACTGACCCCGCGCGTGCCCGAGACGAGCAGCGCGAGCGCCGGGTCGCGTTCCGCCTCGATCACCTCCGGGAGCCACTCCTCGGTCCCGGCCACGTCGGTCACGCCCTGGAGCAGCGCCGTACGCTCCAGCCCGTCCGGTACGCCGGTCAACAGCTCCCGCATCGCGGGCCAGTCCCGCCGCTCGGCGGCGGCGCGCATCCGCGCGGCCTCCGGATTCCAACCGTCCGCGTCCACCCGCGGCGCGGGTCTGGTGAAACGCCGGAACAAGCTCATGACGGCCCCCTCATACGTGACACGTACCGGCCCCCCCAGGGCAACGGACGCAGATCCACTTCACCGTGAAGTGATCATTCTGTGAAGTAAGTATCACGTGGCACTGACAGAGCACCAAGAACCCCCTGGTCCGGGCCCTTCACCCGGTGGTCGCCGAGTCGGCCGCGTCAGTCGTGTCGGCCGCGTCGGCCGCGTCGGTCGTGTCGGCCGCGTCGGTCGCGTCGGTCGCGTCAGTCCGCGATGCCGGCCTCCGCCGCGTCCAGGATCGCCCGCCACGGGAGTTCACGGGGCGGCGGGTTCGCGTCCGGCTCCTGGAGGGGCCAGAGTTCGGGACCCTCGATCAGCCGGACCCCGGCCAGGCGGAGCTGGGCGAGGTGGGCCGGCCAGGCCGGGTGGCGGGCGTGGGCGGCGTTGACGTGCGGGAAGACGATCACCGGGAGGCCGGGGGTACCGAGGGCTTCCACGAGGTGGGTGAGGGCCTGGTTGTCGGCGATGCCCAGGGCGAGTTTGGCCACCGTGTTGGCGGTGGCGGGGGCCGCGACGTAACAGGTCACCGGCGGGTGCGGGCGGGGCTCGGAGGGCAGGCGCGGCCGGTCGCGTACCGGAAGACCGGTCAGGGTCTCCAGTCGGTCCCACTCGCCGCTCGCCCGGAACCACTGTCCGGCGGTCGGGGTGAGGGTCACCGCCACCTGCCAGCCACGGGCGAGGGCCGGTTCGACCAGGCCGGTGCGGAGGTCCGCCGCCCCGCCGGCCGCCGAGGCCACGACTCCCAGCACGCCCCGGGGCGTACGCGCTTCGCTCATCCGCACAGTCTGGCAGGGATGACGGGGCAGTTCCGGGGCACACGGTCGGCAACGTCACAACCACCGCCATTCCGGGCGGGGTTGGCCGTCCCATGGCAGGAGATAGCAAATGCTGGCAATAGCGGCGGCAGTGGTCTTTTTCATCGCGTTCATCCTTCACGCGACCGAAACGTCCACCGAGCTGATCTTCGGTACGACCAGTCTCACCCTGGTCGGTTTCATCCTGGTCGCCCTGCACCTCGGCGGTGTCGGGTCCGGCTGGCAGACACGCGGGCGGCGGCGCTGACCCGTACCCGCGCCCAGGCGCCGACCGGCCGTCACGGCTTATTACCCCGCTCACCCCACGCGCGCGTCGGTCCCCGCGCCGCGTCATGGCCGCGCCGCGTACCGCTCCGCGCGCGCGTACCGTCCCGCGCCGTGAGCCGTCCTACGCCGCGTACCGCCAGAAGTCGCGCAGCAGCGTCGACGGCACCGGGCCCGCCGCCTCCACCTGCGTGAGCAGGATGGTCACCTGACCCGTGGACGGGGTCAGGTGGGCGGCCGTACCGGTGCCGCCGACCCACCCGTAGCGGCCGGGCACGTTCCACGGGTCGACCGCACGCACATCCACCGATCCGCCGAAGCCCCAGCCCTGCCCCTCCAGGAACAGCGTGCTCGCCTCGCGCTGCGGCCGGGTGAGGTGATCCGTGGTCATCCTCCTTACGGAGGCGGGCGTCAGCAGCGCCCGGTCGCCGGCCCGGCCGTCCGCGAGCAGCATCCGGGCGAAGGCGTACCAGTCGTCCACGGTCGACACCAGACCGCCCGCGCCGGACGGGAACGGGGGCACCGTGCTCCACTGCCCGTCGGGCGCGTCGACCTCTTCGAGGCCGCCCGACGGGTCCGTACGGTAGTAGTACGGCACCCGGTCGCGTTTGCCGTCCGGCACCGCGAACCCGGTGTCCACCATGCCGAGCGGCGTGAACAGCCGCTCCGCCAGGAACTCCGGCAGCCCCTGGCCCGCGACCCGCGCGATCAGCACCCCCAGGATGTCCGACCCGATGTTGTACAGCCATGCCTCGCCCGGCTGGTGCAGCATCGGGATACGGGACAGGGCTGCCATCCACGCGTCCGGCTCCGGGACGTGCTGCGGCTGCGGCGGCCCCTGCTTCAGGTCACCGAACAGCGGCGCCACGGCGGGCAGCGAGAAGTCGGACGGGAAGCCGTGCCCGGAGCGGAAGGTGAGCAGGTCGAGGACCGTGATCGGCCGGACGGCCGGGACGACGTCGTCCAGCGGACCGGCCGGGGTCCGTACGACCATCGGGGAGGCCAGTTCGGGCAGCCACGCGCCGACGGGGTCGTCGAGCCGGATACGGCCGTCGTCGACCAGCATCATGACCGCCGCGGCGACGACCGGCTTGCTGATCGAGGCGAGCCGGAAGATCGAGTCCCTGGTCAGCGGCGTGACCCCGGCGGCGTCGGCCGAGCCGACCTCCGCGACCTCGATCCGGTCGCCCCGCGCGACCATGGCCACGGCGCCGGGCAGGGGACCCTGCCGGACATGCCCGGCGAGCAGATCACGCAGACCCGACGAACCCGACGAACCCGATGAACCCGACGGATCTGCTGAACTCGACGAGCTCGACGGACTCGGTGAACTCCGTGAACCCGACCGACCCGACGGACTCGACGGACTCGACGGACCGGGCTCGTTCGGCCGATTCAGCGGATTCGGCGCGTCGGTCGCTCCCATGCGGACCACCTTCCAGTTCGAAGCCGTTGCCCGGCCCTCGGTACCGAGGTTTTCGGTACTCGGTCCTCGTTACTGAAGGGGAGACCTCTTAAGAAGGCCGGACTCATCGGTACGGTCGCACGTCCGCGACCGCGGACGTCCGACCGCCGCCAACCTCCGACCACCGGCGATGTCCGACCGCCGCCAACCTCCGACCACCGGCGATGTCCGACCGCCGCCGACCGCCGACCACCGCCGGTGTCCCCCGACGCGAGCAATGACCGCACGGTCGTTCGGTTAGTACACTCGGCGTGTGACAGCTTCGAGCACCGACGGACGCATCGCGCGCGGGAACCAGACGCGCCAACTGATCCTGAAGCACACCGTCCGTATCGCCTCGGTCGAGGGGCTCGGGGGCCTGTCGCTCGGCCGGCTGGCCGCTGAGCTGGAGCTGAGCAAGAGCGGGGTGTTCGCGCTGTTCGGCTCGAAGGAGGAGCTTCAGCTGGCCACCGTGCGTGCCGCCGCCGAGGTGTACGCCGACCACGTCGTACGGCCCGTCCGGGACATGCCCCCCGGGCTCGCCCGCGTCCGGCGGCTGTGCGACGGATGGCTCGACTACTCCCGGAGCCGGGTCTTCCCCGGCGGCTGCTTCTTCCACTCGGTCGCCGCCGAGTACGACGCCCGCCGGGGCAGGGTCCACGACGCGGTCGCGCGGGAGCGCCGTGACTGGGTCGCGTTCGTCCGGGGGACCGTCGAGGACGCCCGGGGAGCGGGTGAGATCGCGCCGGACACCGACGTCGCGCAGCTCACCTTCGAACTCATCTCGCTCCTCGAAGGCGCCGACGCCGAGTCCGTCCTGCACGACGACTTCAGCTGTTACGCCAGGGCCGCGCGGGCCGTCCTCGACCGGCTGCGGGCCGTCGCGACCGATCCGGCACTGCTGCCGCCCGCACCCCCCTGACGGCACGCGCCGAAGCAGCAGAATGGGGGCCATGACTGAGAACAACGACAGCCGGACACCGGCCCCCGACGCGGCCTTCGACGCGGCCCCCGACTGGGAGAAGCGCTTCCGCGCTCCCCGCGTCTCGCTCCCCGACTGGGCCGAGGACGCGCCCGACCGCTCGCTGTTCGTGTCCAACGCGACGGGCACGTACGAGCTGTACGCCTGGGACCGTGCCACCGGCACCACACGGCAGGTCACCGACCGCCCGAACGGCACCATGGACGGCGCGCTGACCCCCGACGGCCGGTGGATCTGGTGGTTCAGCGACACCGACGGCGACGAGTTCGGCGTCTGGCAGCGGCAGCCCTTCGAGGGCGGCCCGGACGAGCCCGCCGCGCCCGGGATCGACCCCGCGTACCCCGGCGGACTCGCACTCGGCCGCGACGGGACGGCCGTCGTCGGCTGCTCCACCGACGAGGACGGCTCCACGATCCATGTCCTGCCGCCCGGCGGCGCCCCCGTCGAGATCTACCGGCACCGCGAGTCAGCCGGGGTCGGTGACCTGTCGCACGACGGCACGCTCATCGCCGTCGAGCACACCGAGCACGGCGACGCGATGCACTCCGCGCTGCGCGTGGTCCGCCTCGACGGCACCCCGGTCGCCGACCTGGACGACACGAAGGGCGGCGAGGTCGAACTCGGCCTGTCCGTCCTCGGGTTCGCGCCCGTCGACGGCGACACCCGCCTCCTCGTCGGCCACCAGCGGAGCGGTCGCTGGGAGCCGATCGTCTGGGACGTGGTCTCCGGCGAGGAGACCGAGCTGGCGATCGACCTGCCCGGCGACGTGTCCGCCGAGTGGTATCCGGACGGGTCCGCGCTGCTGATCGTGCACGGCTTCGAGGCGCGCAGCGAGCTGTGGCGCTACGACCTCGCCACGCACGCGCTGACCGCCGTCGAGACGCCCGCCGGAACGGTGTCGGACGCGACGGCCAGGCCCGACGGCTCGGTGGAGTACCTGTGGTCGTCGGCGGCCCGCCCGCCCGTGGTGCGCTCCACCTCGGGCCGGGTGGTCCTCGACCCGCCCGGCGCGACCGCGCCCGCCTCCGTGCCGGTGGCCGACGTGTGGGTGGAGGGCCCCGGCGGCCGGATCCACGCACTGGTCCAGCGGCCGGCGGGCGAGGGCCCGTTCCCGACGGTGTTCGAGATCCACGGCGGCCCGACCGCCCACGACCGGGACTCCTTCGCGGCGGGGCCGGCGGCCTGGGTGGACCACGGTTACGCCGTCGTACGGGTCAACTACCGCGGCTCCACCGGCTACGGCCGCGCCTGGACCGACGCCCTGAAGCACCGCGTCGGCCTGATCGAACTGGAGGACATCGACGCCGTACGCGACTGGGCCGTCACCTCGGGCCTCGCCGACCCGGCGAAGCTCGTGCTCTCCGGCGGCTCGTGGGGCGGGTATCTGACCCTGCTCGGCCTCGGCACCCGGCCGGACGCGTGGGCGGTGGGGCTGGCGGCCGTACCGGTCGCCGACTACGTCACCGCGTACCACGACGAGATGGAGGCCCTGAAGTCCATGGACCGCACCCTGCTCGGCGGGACGCCGGAGGAGGTGCCGGAGCGGTACGAGGCGTCCTCCCCGCTGACGTACGTGGACGCCGTACGCGCCCCGGTCTACCTCTCGGCCGGGGTGAACGACCCGCGCTGCCCGATCCAGCAGGTGGAGAACTACGTCGACCGCCTGGCCGCACGCGGCGCGCCCCACGAGGTCTACCGCTACGACGCGGGCCACGGGTCCCTGGTGGTCGAGGAGCGCATCAAGCAGGTCCGCCTGGAACTGGACTTCGCGCGGCGGCATCTGGCGTAGTGGCTCGCGGGGAGCGGAGGCGGGTTCGCCAGGGGGCCGGGGGCGGGTTCGCGTACGCAGGGCCCCTCGGCCGCCCCGGTCCGTCGGGCTCCTCGGCCGCCCGGTCCATCGGGCCCACCCGGTCCACCCGGTCCGCCGGGCCCCGGCCACCCGCTCCGCCCCGGTCCGTGAGGTCCGCCAAGTCCGCCCCGGTCCGTCGGGTCCCTCGGCCACCCCGGTCCCGTCGGGCCCTTCGGCCGCCCCGGTCCATCGGGCTCACCCGGTCAGGCAGGTTTCTCCTGGTCCGGGGCCGGGGCGGGAGCGGCCCGGCCGCCGGGTCCCGGGGCCCGTACCGGGCGGGCCCTCCGGACCGTGGCCTCGCGGATGGAGCCGTAGAAGCGCTCGCCGTAGTAGTTCCAGGGCAGCGCGTTCCGGTAGCCGTCCACCAGCTGGAACTGCTCCAGTGCCGCGTCGTACCGGCCCTGCCGGAACAGGAAGTACGCGAGCAGATGGCGCAGTTCGGCCAGTCGCGGGTGGTCGGGCGGGGCAGCCGCCGCGTCGGCGAGGGCGGTGTCGACGAGCGCCGTCAGCTCGGGGCTCCGGTACACCGACGCCTTCACGTCGTCACCGAGGCGGGCCTCGAACCACGCGATGAGCGGGAACGCCGACATGAGGCTTCCCGGCGGCGCGTCCGCCGCCGCGCGAGCCGCGAACACCCGGGCCAGCTCGTCGGACCCCCGCCATTTCGCGCACCAGTACTGAAGGGCGCTGAAGTGCGCCTCGTAGTGGCGCGGGGCGCGGGCCGTCAGTTCCGCCCACAGCCGGTCCATCTCCGCGTGCGGGTAGCCGAGGCCGAGCGCCGTCCATATCTCGGTGATGTACGGCGTCGGATCGCTCGGGTTCAGGGCGGCGGCCCGCGCGATGTCCTGGCGTGAGCGGACCAGCGTCCGGTGGAAGCCGTCGACCTGCTGCCTGCTGGTGCGCGGCGCGCTGGGGTTCAGATCGCTGCGTGACGCGGCGGGGTCACCGCGCAGGTGCCACGCCAGTCCCACCGTGGCGCGCGCCCGGACGACCGCCGCGTCGGGGTCGTCGTGACGTGTCCTCTCCCACGCGGCGAGCCAGCCGTCGTCCGTGGCCGCGGCACCGCCGAGGATCTTCGCGTACAGCGAGCGGCGTTCCCAGTCGGCGCCCGTCTCCGCGAGGAGTTCGGCGGCCGGTCGCCAGTCACCGGAGCGGGCCGCCGTGAGCGCGGCCGACAGTTCGGGCGGCGGGGGCGCGGCGAACTCGTCGTTGAGCCGGGCGGCCGGCACTAAATCGAGTCCGGAGGAACGCAGCGGGGACTGTCCGGGATCGTCGGCGGCGATCACCGAGCCGTGACGGCGCGCCCTGAACCGGAGGAAGACGAAGAGGCAGAGGAAGAGGAAGAGGAAGAGGCAGACCGCGCCCACGATCAAGGGGAGATACCGAAGCATGGGGACCTCTCGGCGTCGATACGAGGGGACGCGCGTCCACCGGACGACTTCCTCCCCCGACAGCTGGCCACGCCCCCGACGAGGGAGGGCACGGCGAAGAACAGGACGGTGTGAGGGGAAGCTGACGGTGGGGGGTAAGGGGAGTATCCCCCTCCGTGCGTCGGCGACGCAATCGATCTTCGGCGCGTGCGGGAGTGGGACGCCGGGCGGGGCGCCAAGGTCCGGGCCGAGGCCGGGCCGGGGACCAACCCGCTCCCCGGCCCCGGGTGGGCGGCGCTTACCGTAGAGGGGTGTACCGGTTCCTGCTGACGCCCCGATGGTGGGGCATCAATGCCTTCGTCCTGCTCGCCATCCCCTTCTGCGTGTTCATGGGGACCTGGCAGCTCGGCCGTTTCGAGGACCGCGTCGAGTCGCACCGCAGCGCGCAGGACGCGCCCGATCCGGGTGAGCGGGCCGCGCGGCCGATCGCGGGGCTGCTGCCGGTCGATCAGGAGACCTCGGGCCGGCCCGCGACGGCGAGCGGTACGTACGCCGATCAACTCATCGTCCCGAACCGGGAGTTGGACAAGAAGCGCGGCTCGTACGTGCTGGCCCTGCTGCGTACCGCCGACGGCCGCGCGCTGCCCGTCGTACGCGGCTGGCTGCCGGCCGGCGCGGCAGTGCCTCCCGCTCCGACGGGCGAGGTCACCGTCACCGGCGCGCTCCAGGCGCCGGAGAACGCGGGCACCGACGGCGCGGACACCCGTGGCGGGCTGCCCGGCGGCCAGGTCGGCATCATCAGCGGGGCGTCGCTGGTCAACCTCGTGCCGTACGACGTGTACGACGCGTGGATCACGGTCATCGAGCCGGACACCCCCGGGCTGACACCCGTACCGGCGCGGGCGCCGCAGGGCAGCGGACTGGACCTGAAGGCGTTCCAGAACCTCGGCTACACGGGCGAGTGGTTCGTCTTCGTCGCCTTCGTGCTCTTCATGTGGTATCGGCTGTTCCGGCGCGAGACCGAGGCGGTACGGGACCGTGCGCTGGGCCTGGAGACGGCGGCGTGATCCCGTAGCCGACGGCCCGATCCCGTGGACGAGGGTGCGAACCCGAACGCCCCGGTCCCGGTCCCCGTCCGAGTTCCCGGCGTCGCCTCGGCCGGGATCACGACGCTCGCCCGGCCGGTGGGGGCTACGTCGCTTCCAGCACGCCCGTCCGGTAGATCGTCCCCGCGCACGCGTCGTCGATCGTCGTCGTCGCCGACTCCGTCGAGCCGGACTCCGGGACGTGCACGACCTCGATGCTGCCGTCCTCGGGCCCGTCGTCCCTGCCGAGCTGCGGCGCCGTCTCCTCCGGAGAGGACTCGGGGCCCTTCGTCACCCCGCCCGGCTCACCCTCGGTGGGTGTGGGGTTCGGCGACGGCTCGTCGGTCGGGCAGGTGTCGGTCGGCACCCAGGCGAACATCACCTCGTACGACCCGGAGGGCGGCAGGACCAGGCTCTCCGTCTCCAGCGAGGGGTCGGGCAGACCCGTCGCGGGGTCGCCCGAAGTGTGGTTCAGCACTTCGATCTTGGTGGGGTCGGCGGCTCCGACGGCCAGGAAGTCGACCGATCCGTGGCCGCTGACCGCGCAGTCGCTGCCGGAGTTGTTGGAGATACGGAACCTGCCGTACACCGTCCCGTTCGCCTGCGGTTCGCCCGACTCGGCCGAGCTGACGACCAGTTGGGCCGCCTGGCACACCGCGGCGGCCTGGGTGGAGCTGCTCTGCGGGTCGCCGCCGAGGCCGCCCGACGTACCGCCCGTGCCCTTGCCGACGCCCGCCTCGGGCGTGTTCTCGTCGGCCACGCCGCCCTGTCCGTTGTCCGTCGTGTCCGAGGGGGAGGCTCCGCCCCCGTCATCGCCGGTTGGGCCACTGTCCGAGCCGGTGCCGCCCTGGACCTGCTCGCCGTGGCCCACGTTGAAAGACGTGTCGTCCGAGGTGCCGCCCGTACTGGCCACGTGCACGAAGGCGGGCACGGCCGTCCCCATCAGCAGCGCCGCCGCCGCGACGCCGACGAGGGCCTGGCGCTTGCGGGCACGCCGCGCGGGAACCGCCCGACGCAGATGGTCGAGGGCTCCGGTGGAGGGCTTGATCTCCTGGACGGCGCCGTGCAGGAGCAGCCGCAGGGCCTGTTCGTCGGCGAGACCGTCCCCGCCACCGCCGCCACCGCCGGGTCCTCCGAGGCCGAGGAGCACGGCGAGAGGCTCGGGTTCGGGCCGCGGCTGTCGCCGGGACCGGGTCATGTGGTCGTCCGACGGTGCCGTCGTACGTGGCGAGTCGGCGGCAGCCGCCGCGGCGGCCACGCCCGTCGCATCCAAGGCGCTCGTCGCATCGGAACCACGGGGCTCACCCGGCCCGCGCACCTCGTCCGACCCAGGTGCCTTGTGCGACCCAGGTGCCTTGTCCGACCCAGGTGCCTTGTGCGACCCAGGTGCCTTGTGCGACCCACGCGCCTCGTCCGTCGCACCAGGCGAGTCCGGCGAGTCCGGCGAGTCGGTCGTGTCCGTAGCGCTCGGCGCGTCCGCTGCATCCAACGCGTCCGTCACACCAGGAACACCCGGCGAGTCAGTCGCGTCCCTCTCGTCCGTCGCACCCGTCCGGGGCGCGCTGTCGGCGGAGGTGTCCGTGCCCCGGGTGCCGTCGGCCGCGCTGTGGAGGTCTCCGCGGTCTCCGCCCGGTTCTTCTTCCGGCCCGTTGTTCACTGTTCCATTTCCAGTCGACTCGCTCGACGGACCGTCCGGCCCCTCCGGCCTTTCGTGGTCCTGATCATGCTCGTGGCCGCTCATGCCGTGCTCTCCATGGCGATACGCAGCGCCGCGATGCCCCGTGAGCCGTACGCCTTCACCGAGCCCAGGGATATGCCGAGCGTCTCGGAGACCTGCGACTCCGTCATGTCGGCGAAGTAGCGCAGCACCAGCACCTCGCGCTGGCGGCGCTGAAGGCCCCGCATCGCCTTGATGAGCGCGTCCCGCTCCAGCAGGTCGTACGCGCCCTCCTCGGCGCTCGCCATGTCGGGCATCGGCTTCGACAGCAGCTTGAGACCCAGGATGCGGCGGCGCAGGGCGGAACGCGAGAGGTTCACGACTGTTTGGCGCAGATACGCCAGCGTCTTCTCCGGTTCGCGCACCCGGTTGCGCGCCGAGTGCACCCGGATGAAGGCTTCCTGGACGACGTCCTCACAGGAGGCCGTGTCGTCCAGGAGCAGTGCCGCGAGGCCGAGCAGTGAGCGGTAGTGCTGTCGGTAGGTCTCGGTCAGGTGGTCGACGGTGGTACCGGCTGCCATCGCTTCGTCAGCACCCTCGCGCCGGTCCGAGGCACCGGCCTGGCGTGCGGCGGGCATGGGAGCGATCACGGGCATACCACCGGGCATGCGGGGCCGCCGGGCCGGCCGCACCGAAGTGCCGCGAACCGGGACGACCGCTGTGAAATCGAGAACCTCTGCCACGCCTGTTGGACACACTTCCCCCGCGCAGGGTTGTACGCGTTCGCCACCACATTTGACGATGCACCAATTGCCCTCATGCGTAACCGATCTCCCCGACATACCCCATTTGCCCACGGCACCACGGAGGGGCGACCGCTGAGACGCTTCCGGCCAACCAGCAGTTGCAGAAAGCCCGAACGAGCATCGTCCGCCACGGGAACACCGCAGTTCAAGTGGCCCAGGGCGGCGATTTCCTCACAGAACGCTCACAAATCCTACGGGCCCCCGCACAGCCGCTCCCAGGCCGGGTCCGGACCGGTCCCGCTTCGGCTCCCGGGCCCCAACTCGTCACGTACGGAACGCGCTTCAAGCCCCTGCCACAAGCACGAGCACGAACCACGAGCACGAACCGCGACGCACGCGCCACGAACCGACGCGCCGCCGCGCCACGAACCGACGCGCCGCCGAGCCGCCGCGCCACGAACCGGCGATCCACGCGACCGGCGATCTACGAGCGGGCGAGCTCCCCGGCCACCGCCTCCGCGATCTGCGCGGTGTTGAGCGCCGCGCCCTTGCGGAGGTTGTCCCCGCACACGAAAAGCTCCAGCGCCCGCTCGTCGTCCAGCGCCCGCCGTACCCGCCCCACCCACGTCGGGTCGGTGCCCACCACGTCGGCGGGTGTCGGGAAGTCCCCCGCCGCCGGGTTGTCGAACAGCACCACACCCGGCGCGGTCGCCAGGATCTCGTGCGCCCGGTCGACCGTGACCGCGCTCTCGAAGCGCGCGTGCACGGCCAGCGAGTGCGCGGTGATCACGGGTACGTGCACACAGGTCACCGCGACCTTCAGATCGGGCAGGTCCAGGACCTTCCGGGTCTCCTCACGGATCGCCATCTCCTCCGACGACCAGCCGTCCGCCATGAGCGACCCGGCCCACGGCACGACGTTGAGCGCGAGCGGCCCGCCGAACGGCCCGGTGAGATCGCCCACCGCGCGCCGTACGTCGCCGGGGCCGGTCCCCAGTTCCGTACCGGCCACCACCGACAGCTGCCGGCGCAGCGCCGTGACACCGTCCCGCCCCACCGCGCTGACCGCCTGGTACGAGGAGACGACCAGTTCGCGCACCCCGAACTCGGCGTGCAGCGAACCCACCGCGACGATCATCGCGAGCGTGGCGCAGCTGGGACCTGCGACGATGCCGCGCGGGCGCAGCCGTACGGCGTGCCGGTTCAGTTCGGGCACCACCAGCGGCACCTCGGGGTCCATCCGGAACGCCCCGGACGCGTCCACCACGACGGCGCCGCGCGCCGCAGCGACGGGCGCCCACTGGGCGGACACGGCGTCCGGTACGAGGAACAGCGCGACGTCCACCCCGGCGAGCGCGTCCTCGCTCAGCGCGACGACCTCGGTCTCCTCGCCCCGTACGGTCAGTTTGCGACCGGCGGCTCGGGGTGAGGCGAGCAGGCGGATCTCACCCCAGACGTCGGCGTGCTGCGACAGGATCTGGAGCATGACGGCGCCGACGCCCCCGGTCGCGCCCACGACCGCGAGCGTCGGCCGGCCGTTCATCGGACCGCGCCTCCGCGGAGTTCTCCGCGACGTCCGTTCATCGTCCGGAGTCCTTCACCGGAGCCCTTCATCGGGATCCTTCAGCGGAGTCCGTCATCGGCCGGTGCCTCCGTAGACCACGGCCTCGTCGGACTCGGTGTCGAGCCCGAAGGCGGTGTGCACGGCGCGGACGGCCTCGTTCACATCGTCCGCACGGGTGACGACCGAGATACGGATCTCGGATGTCGAGATCAGTTCAATGTTCACGTTCGCCTCGGACAGCGCCTCGAAGAAGGCGGCCGTGACGCCCGGGTTCGTCTTCATACCGGCGCCGACGAGCGAGATCTTGCCGATCTGGTCGTCGTAGCGCAGCGAGTCGAAGCCGATCACGCCCCTCGCCTTCTCCAGTGCGTCGATGGCCTTGCGGCCCTCGGTCTTGGGGAGGGTGAAGGAGATGTCGGTGAGGCCGGTGGACGCGGCGGAGACGTTCTGCACCACCATGTCGATGTTGATCTCGGCGTTCGCGATGGAACGGAAGATCGCGGCGGCCTCCCCCGGCTTGTCGGGGACGCCGACGACCGTGATCTTGGCCTCGGAGACGTCGTGGGCGACTCCGGAGATGATGGCGTGCTCCACCTGCTGGTCCCCTTGTGGCTGATTGCTGACCCAGGTGCCGCGCAGTCCGGAGAAGGACGAGCGGACGTGGATCGGGATGTTGTATCGGCGTGCGTACTCGACGCAGCGGTGCAGCAGCACCTTGGAACCGGACGACGCCAGCTCCAGCATGTCCTCGATGGAGATCCAGTCGATCTTCCGGGCCTTCGGGACGACACGGGGGTCGGCGGTGAAGACCCCGTCCACGTCCGTGTAGATCTCACAGACCTCGGCGTCCAGGGCGGCGGCGAGGGCGACGGCGGTGGTGTCCGAGCCGCCCCGGCCGAGGGTGGTGATGTCCTTCTTGTCCTGCGACACACCCTGGAATCCGGCGACGATGGCGATGTTGCCCTCGTCCAGCGCCGTACGGATACGGCCGGGCGTGACATCGATGATGCGCGCCTTGTTGTGCACCGAGTCGGTGATGACGCCGGCCTGGCTGCCGGTGAACGACTGGGCCTCGTGGCCCAGGCTTTTGATCGCCATGGCCAGCAGCGCCATGGAGATGCGCTCTCCGGAGGTCAGCAGCATGTCCAGTTCCCGACCCGCGGGGATCGGGGACACCTGCTCGGCGAGGTCGGTCAGCTCGTCCGTCGTGTCGCCCATCGCGGATACCACGACGACCACCTGGTGGCCGTTCTTCTTGGCATCGACGATCCGCTTGGCAACGCGCTTGATGCCTTCGGCATCGGCGACGGAGGAGCCTCCGTACTTCTGCACGACAAGGCCCACGTGCGCTCCTCGATCAGTTATGCCGCAGTCGTTCATCACTGCGGTCGGCTCAGTCTAACGAGCAGCCGCATTCCGCTTGGGATATATCGCATCGTGAGATGTCCCGCTCACGCCTCGACCACCGGCGAGCGGTGCGGCTGTCGGTGGACATGCATGCCCGGTCACACGCGGCCCACGCGAAACGTGCGCCGGGTCACACGCGCACCCCACCGATCCCGCCCGTTCGGCCGCCCGGCCGGGTGACGGGCGGGGTGGGCGAGACTGGTGCTCATGGAGTTCCGCTTCACCGCCCCGGTGATCGAGTGGCGCGGCCCGGCGCCCTACTACTTCGTCCCCGTGCCGGACGAGGAGTCCGCCGACATCCGCGAGGTGGCGAGCGTGGCCACGTACGGCTGGGGCGTGATCCCGGTCCGGGCCCGGATCGGCGGGATCACCTTCGGAACGTCGCTCTTCCCGAAGGACGGGGGCTACCTGCTGCCGCTCAAGAACGCCGTACGCGAGCCGGCCGCGCTCTCGGCGGGTGACGAGGTGACGGTGGAGATGACGGTCACGCTCCGGCGTTGAGTGCGGCGAGGTCGGCGACGCGGGACGGTGTGGGTGAGCGCGGGTCCTGTGGGTGGAGCCGTACGTGGAGCCGGCTCAGCCCGACCGCGCAACGAAGTCCCTTGCTTCGCGGACCAGTTCGGCGTTGCCGGGGGCCCGGGTGCCGTCCGGAAGGTGGAGTACGTCCTCCAGTCCGACACGCACCGACAGCCCCTCGGCCACGGCCAGCCGCAGCACCGGCCAGGCGGAACCGTCCTCCCCGTGCAGCAGGATAGGCACGGACCTGTCCATGCCCCGCAACCCGGCGAGAAGCGCCGCGGCTGCCGCCGGAGCGGTGTCCGGGTCGGTGTCCGTGACCTCGGCCAGCACGCGCAGTACGCGGTGGGCCGAGGGCCAGGCCAGGAAGCGGCGGACCGCGTCCGTACCGGAGAAAAGACCCGCCTCGACGCCGACGCCGCGTTCGAGCAGTGCGTCCGCGACGAGGTCGGCGCCGTCCTCGTGCCAGTTGACGGAGGCGTGGTCGGGCAGGACCGTCCAGCCACGGACGGTCGCGGCCCGCCGCTCGGGGTCCGGCTCCGTCCACGCACCGGTCGTGACGCCGACCGGGATACCGGGGACGGCGGCACGCACGGCCGAGAGCACGGCGGCGACATACGGGGCCACCAGGGCGTCCGCGCCGTCCCGGTCCTTCGGATGCAGATGCACGTCCTCGGCCCCGGCGGCGACGGACTCCCTTGCGGCGACGGCCAGTTCGGCCGGCGAGACGGGCAGTCGCGGATGCTCCGCACGGGACCGGGCACCGTTCGGACAGACCTGCACGACGGGGCGCGACGACATGCTGTCAGCGTAGTTCCGCCGCCGGCCAGGAACGGTTCGATTGCATTCGATTGCACCCCATTCGAATCAAGGGGGTGCAATCGAGGCGAGGAACTACTCCGTCATTGTTTCGTGTCTGCGGTCCCGGGTTCTGTCACCCAGCGACTGGGGTGACCGGTGATCTCGGCGAACTGATCGAAGTCCCCGTCGTCATGCGGGATCGAAGTCCCCGTAATGCAGGACGGTGGCCTTGTGCCGCTGGGCCGTCGCGGCGATGAGCAGGTCCGCCAAGGACAGCGCGCGGTGTTTGCCGCGCTGCGTGGCCTCGCGCTGAGTCTCCAGCGCCATGTCCCAGACTTCGTCCGGGCACGACAGGTAGTCGAAGGCCGACAGCCATCTGTCCAGCCTCTTCGCGTCGGACGCGCCGCGTGCCGAATACATGGCCTCGATACGTACAGCCCCGGAAATGCAGAGCAGCCCGCGTTCGCGAAGCGGGTCCAGAACCTCCGCGACGGATGGGTGATGCCATCGGGCGAATGCCGATTTGTCGATCAGGTATCGCTCACTCATGCTGCGGACGGCTCCTGCCCGGTGTCGTCGCGCGCGTCGTACATGAGGTCGATCTCTCCGGACTTGATCGCGTCGCTGAACTCCTGACGCCGCAACCGCTTCGCCACGTCCTCCACAGCAGCCTTGACGGCCTCCTCGTCCGTTTCCGCGCCGAATACGGCGCGGACGTCCGCGAGGAACTCTTCGTCGATGTCAACGCTGATGCGGGCCATGTCGGGCCGCCTCTCCAAGCAGGGAATCACCGGGCCACCTCCACGATAGGTCGTTGTTTTCTGGTTTCCAGCGGAAAAGGGGGCTCCGCGACGGGCACGGCCCGGTGTCCGCCGTCCCGGGGGCGGGCCGCGTGGCTCATTCCGCCGCCCGCAGCAGGTCGGCCCCGTCGGGTGAGCAGGACTGGACGAGTTCGCCGTGGGCCGGGCGCGGAATCGGGCGGGGCTTCAGGCCCGCCGCCGCTCGCAGGGCATCGGCGCGGCGGGCCACCTCCTGCTTGGCGGGGACCGCGCGGAAGGTGTCCGGGATCGCTTCGATGATCAGGCCGGCCTTTTCGGCCGCGTCGTACGCCTCCATCTCCTCGTTGCAGTGGAGGCACATTCCCTTGATCAGCGTCACGACGTTGTCGGGCTCCTCGCAGCCCATGCAGATCATCATGGCCCGGGTGGTGTGGACGGGGGCCTCGTACGGCTCGGGAGGCACTTTGCTCTCCGGTTGGGTGCGGGCGAGCGCGCCGGGGCTGTGCAGGGGATGCGGCAGGCCGCCGGTCAGCGCACGGGTGAGGTGGTCCGCCGTCGCGCCGCGTGCCGGCCAGCGGGCGGCGAGTGGTTCGAGTGCGGCGCACTCGGCGGCGGACAGGGGTCATACGGGGGTCGGTGCGCCCGAGCCGGGCCAAGGCGCGGTAGGCGGCGGAGGGTGCCTGGAACGCGGCGGGAGGGGACGCCGACGCGGGCACCACGAAGGCCGGAGCAGGCAGCGCAGGGGCCGGGGCGGACTCCACGGGGCCGGGGCGGGCGCCCGTACGGGCTCCTCCGGCGCACCGGCCGCCTCCGGATCAGGCGCCGCCAGGGCCACGGCGGCGTCCTCCCCCGCGTCCTCGACCGGGGTCGCGCCGCCGCGCCGACCTCGCTCAAGCTCGGTGAGGTCGATCCCGGCAAGGCCGTCCACGTACGCCCGCCACCAGTCGTCGTCCCTCGACGTCCGGGAGAAGTAGGTCCGCGTCACCCAACGGAAGCTGTCGTCCGCCACGCACAGGTGTTCCTTCACCAGCCGCAGATGGCCCTCGTACGAAAGGAACTTGAGCACCTTGGCGCACGCCTGCTGCCCGTAGTCGGCGATGTTCGCCGCGAGGGGCTTGTAGCCGATCGCGGCGCCCTCGGGCAGGCGGTCGATGTACGCGGCGATCGCCGCTTCCCTGGGGCGCAGATGTGCGAAGTCCGCTTTCCCGCGCGGGAATTGGCCGGGCGCGGAGCGCTTGCCGTAGCCGGACTTGGCCGAGGGATGGGCGGGCTCGCGCAGGGCAGCACTAAACTCTGGGGAATCCACGGTCGAAGCTCGATTCGATGCGTTGGTAGGCCCCGGGTCCGGTGTTGGTGCACCGCCGGGGCCGCTTAATGCCATGAACGCTAAACCGCCAATACGCGGCGAAGCAAGTTGACCACGGAAAGTAATATCAGCTCGTCAGTGGGGGTCCCGGGAGGAGGGTTGGTTCCCTCCCGGGACCCAACCCTCACTGAAAAAGGAGCTCGAAGCCCGAGGCTCAAGCTCCGGGACCACCTGCGGCAACGTCACGCATCGGCGGTCAGCCGTCCCCCCTCGGCCTCCGAGACCCCCGATACCGCCGATACCGCCGAAGGTCTCGTCGCGCGGCGGGCGGCGGCGGCCGGGCGCGCAGCTCGAACGAATGTCCTCAGCCGAGTCCGGGTCGCGGTCAGGACGCCTCGATGGCCTTCTTGATGCGCTCGCCGAACGCGGGCGCGTCCTTGCGGGCCGCGCCGAGCGCGAATCCCACCAGCAGTTTGCCGACGCCGTGCCCTTCAAGGACGTTGAACAGCCGCACCCGCGTCCGCCCGTCCCCGACCGCCTCCAGGTCGTAACCGCCCTCGCGGGACGTCACGACGTTCTTCGACGTCTCCGTCCAGCGGATTCTGGTCGGCGAGTCCAACTCGGCGATCCGCAGCTCGCGTCGGGTCTTCATCCCGGCGTCCTTCACCGTGCTGCGGAACACCGTGCCGACCGCCGTGGGCCCCGCCGGCTGCTTGGTGATCTCCTGCACCCGGGGGCTGAACTCCGGATCGTGCGTGCCCTCCGCCAGATACGCGAAGACCTCCGCGATCGGCCGGTCGATCTCGGTCACGGCTTCGAACTGTCCACTCACGACGGTTCACTCCTTGATTCGTCACTCGGCGATCAGGACGGGCAGAGCGGAGAGAGGTGCCAGTTCACCCTGCCCCCGGAACGGGTCGCTCGCCACTCGGGTTCCTGAACGCGGGTGAAACCTCGCCGACCGGCCGCGCTCAGGATGCGACCGGTCAGGACCGGAGGTAGCGTGCCCGCCCGCCCACCCGTCCGGCAGGCAGACAGGCCGGCAGACGGTCAGACCTTCCTGACGACAGACGTTCGGCGGACCTCCGCGATCGGTTCTTCCGGAACGGTCCGGCCGATTTCCCGATCCCGCGGACAAGGACGCGCTCCGAGGCTGGCTGGAGGCCCGCCGCGAGAAACCGGACGGAGCACCACCTGTTCGAACGTTCGCGGAGCTGTAGCTCGCCCAGCGGAACCGAGAGGGGCCGAGAAGATCGGACGCCGAATCGCGCCGACGACAGGCCGCAGCCCCTACGCCGGGTCCGCCACCCTCGGCATGCCCAGGGTGCCCAGTTCCTCCGCCATGACGCGGCCCGCCTCCTCCGCCAGTGCGTCCTCGCCGAGGTCCTGGTCGGTGTCGAGGCCGTCGAGTTCCGGGAGGGGCTGGGCGAGGCGGACGTGGGCCACCAGGGACTGGAGGGCGCGCAGGGCCGCCGAGGCCGTGGAGCCCCAGTTGGAGAAGTACGAGAACTGCCACCACCACAGCGCCTCGGTCGTCCGGCCCGCCCGGTAGTGCGCCATGCCGTGCCGCAGGTCGGCCATGATGTCCGCCAGGTCGTCGGAGACCCGGCACGGGACGGGCGCCTTGCGGGGCTCGTACGGGTCGAAGACCTCCGAGTAGACGTCGATCGGCTCCAGGATCGCCGCGAACCGCTCGCGCAGATCGTCCACATCGGGCTCCGGGCCCAGGTCCGGCTCGTACCGCTCGTCCGGGAGGATGTCCTCGTGCGCCCCCAACCGGCCCCCGGCGAGGAGCAGTTGGGAGACCTCAAGGAGCAGGAAGGGCACGGCGCTGTCGGGCTCGGCGCCCTTCGAGACCTCCGTGACCGCGACGATGAAACTCTCGACCTGGTCGGCGATCTGGACGGCGAAGTCGTTGGGGTCCTGTGCGGCGGAGTGCAGCGTTGCGTCAGACATCGAGAAGTCGTCTCCCCTCGAAGGCACGCCCCAGCGTGACCTCGTCGGCGTATTCCAGGTCGCCCCCCACGGGGAGACCGCTGGCAAGGCGCGTGACTTTCAGGCCCATCGGTTTGATCATGCGGGCGAGATACGTGGCCGTGGCCTCACCCTCCAGGTTGGGATCGGTCGCGAGGATCAGTTCGGTGACGCTCCCGTCGGCGAGACGGGCCAGCAGCTCACGGATCCGCAGGTCGTCGGGGCCCATGCCCTCGATGGGGCTGATCGCGCCGCCGAGCACGTGGTACGTCCCCCGGAACTCGCGGGTGCGCTCGATCGCGACGACGTCCTTGGGCTCCTCGACGACACAGATGACCGTCGGATCGCGGCGCGCGTCACGGCAGATGCCGCACCGCTCCTCCTGCGCCACGTTGCCGCAGACCGCGCAGAAGCGGACCTTGTCCTTCACTTCGAGCAGGGCGTGCGCGAGGCGGCGGACATCGGTCGGTTCGGACTGGAGGATGTGGAAGGCGATCCGCTGCGCGCTCTTGGGACCGACGCCGGGCAGCCTGCCCAGTTCGTCGATGAGGTCCTGGACCACGCCTTCGTACAACGGACTGCCTTTCCTGGTGCTGCGAGGTGTTCAGGTGCGGCGGGGGGCCGCGAGGTGCGCCGCGGACTCTCCGGACGCCGCCGCGGAATGCTTGTCGGTTTCCGCTCGTACCGTAGTTGCTGCGGCGCCTCCCCAGAAGGGCGGGCCCGGCATCAGAACGGCAACCCCGGCATCCCGCCGAGCCCTTCGGCCAGCGGGCCGAGCTTCTCCTGCTGCAACCGCCGCGCGTTCTCGTTCGCCGCGTGCACGGCGGCGAGGACGAGATCGGCGAGCGTCTCGGTGTCCTCCGGGTCGACCGCCTTGGGGTCGATGACCAGGCCGCGCAGCTCTCCGGAGCCGTTGACGGTGGCTCTCACCAGACCGCCGCCCGACTGGCCCTCGACCTCGGTCGCGGCCAGTTCTTCCTGGGCCGCCGCGAAGTCCTGCTGCATCTTCTGGGCCTGCTGGAGGATCTCCTGCATGTTGGGCTGGCCACCACCGGGAATCACGGTCACTCCTGGCACATAGACGTCGGTTGTTCGGCAGGTCGAGCCTACGTGGTCACCCAGCAGGCCGTCCCACCCCACAGGAACGAACTCTTTCGGGTGAGAGTGCCCGCCTCCTCTACCTGATCACGGGGCCCTACGGGTGGAAGCGCCCGGTTTTCGGACGCGGCGCCCACCATTCGGCGGTAGGAATTGCGTACGCGGTCGTCTCCACCTTTCCGCGCGTTCATGTGTCCGCGTGTCCACCTCCCCACACCGTCCTTCTCCTGTCCTTCTTTTGTAGGCCGTTGCCGGACGTCGTGCTCGTACGACGTCCGGGAACGGCGTCCTGTTGCTTCCATCTTCCGCTCAGCCACGCCGTCACGCAGAGGAGTAGCCCGGTGAGTCAGCCGGACATGCCGCCCGGGGGGCCTGCCCGGGACGAGGGCGCGCGCGGTGCGCCGGAGAGTGTGAACGGGAGCGGAGGGGGCGTGTACCGGGCCGTGCCGGGGGCTCTGCGGTGGGGCCCCGGCGGCACTTCCGGGGAGCCGCTCGCCGGGGCTCCGGGCGGGGTCTTCCCCGGCGGGGACTGGAGCGAGCCCGCGCAGCGGCTGGACGAGCTGTACCGGTGGGCGGAGGCGGGCGCGCTGCGTGCGGTCGCCCGCTGTCGGGCGGAGCGCGTGCGCAAGCGCCGCCGGGCCCGCGCCCTGCGGTCCGCGACGGCGCTCGGCGTGATCACGGGCGCCGTTCTGCCGCTGCTGGATCTGACGGACGTGCTGGACGAGAGGGCCACGGGGTGGGGGTATCTGTCCCTGCTGCTGGCGGTGGCCTGTCTGGGCTGCGACCGGTACTTCGGGCTGACGTCCGGCTGGCTGCGGAACGTGGCCACGGCGCAGGCGGTGGAACGGCGGTTGCAGGCGCTCCACTACGACTGGGCGTCGGAGTGCGTACGGGAGGTGCTCGGCCCGGCGGAGGGTACGGCGAGCGAGGCGGCGGAGCGGTGCCTGGGGGTGCTGCGGCGGTTCTCGGAGGACGTCTCGGACCTGGTGCGGGCGGAGACGGCGGACTGGATGGCGGAGTTCCGGGGCGGGTCGGTGCCGCCGCCGGCGCAGCCGTCGACCGGGTGCGGCGGCCCGGCACGACCGGACGGCGGCCACCCGCCGGGCCGTTTCCCGCTCCCCCCGGGCACCCGCCCGAACATGCCGCGCCAGCGCCCGCCGGACGTGCGGTAGCAGCGGCCGGGCGGGAGAACCGGCGGGGGCCGGGCGGAGGTGCGGGCGTGTAAGGGCGGCGCGGCCGGGTGCGGTACGGGCGGCGAAGCCGCTCGGCGCGGCCGGGTACGGGGCTCGGAGCCCGTACCCGCGTACCCGTACCCGCCTGTCCGCGCATCCGTACCGGCACCGGCACCAGCGCCCGCACCCGCGTCAGCTGAAGACGATCATGGAGCCCTGGCCCAGGCTCCGGGTCGCCGCCGCGTGCAGGCCCAGCCACACATGGCGTTCGCGGGCGAACGGACTGTCGTCGTAGGGGATCGGCCCCGCCGGTTCCTCCAGGGACGTCGGGCCCTGGGGCGGGGTGGGGGCGGCCGGCGGGTTGGCCGGGTCGATGCCGATGGAGGGGGCCACCAGTTCCAGTTCGCGCAGCAGGCCCTGCGTCGAGCCCAGCGGGCCGCCGCCCGCGAGGAGTTCCTCGTTGGAGAGCGGGGACGCGTAGTCCACGGGGACGTACGCGCCCGCGTGGTCGTAGTGCCAGACCAGGTGCGACTGCTGGGCCGTCGCCTCGAACATCTCCAGCAACTGCTCGTAGTCGCCGCCCAGTTCGCCCACCGGCGTCACCGCGAGACCGCAGATCTGGAGCAGATACGCCCGGCGCAGGAAATGCAGCGCGTCGTAGTCGAAGCCGGCGACGGGAGCGACGTCACCGGAGAGACCGGGCATGTAGGCGAAGACGGGGACGGACGGCAGTCCGGCCTCGCCGAGTGCCTTGTCGTAGACGGCGATCTCTTCGGCGAAGGGATTGTCGGGGCTGTGGCACAGCACGTCGACGAGGGGGACCAACCACAGGTCACAGGCCAAGGGAGGCTCGCTCTCCAACGAGTTCGAACGGACACCGGATTCCGTCTGTTTCGATCGACTTCGATCGGTTTAAATCTGTTTCCAACTACTTCCGTCAAGTTCGTACAGGTACGTACGAACCCGACCGTCGGGTCAGCGTAATGCGGCGGACCCGATCAGCGAAGACGACCGGCACCACCGGCAACGACACCACCGGCACCGACCCCACCGGCACGCGCGTCACCGGCCACGACACCACCGGCGTGCACACCACCGGCGGCGACAGAACCGGCGTCGGCCGTCCCCGACGCGCCGTCAGCGCGCCCTCGGGATGTCCCATACCCACGCGCCCCCCAAACGCTCCCCCCGCTGACCCAGCAGTTCGGTCACGACCTGTTTCAGCGCCTCTTCGTTGTCCTGCGGAGCCAGCACCAGCACGCCCGCCTTCCAGAACTCCAGGTCGAGCCTGGCCTGCGCGCGCCAGTTCGGGCCGATCTCCGGGATCCGGGCGCCGTAACGGATGTCCCGCAGCAGATTCGACGTGTAGCGGGGCGGCGCGCCGTAGATGCCCATCCGCTCCGGGCCCCAGGGCCCGTTGAAGTAGCCCCCGGGTACGGAGAAGCCGAAGCCCGTCGCCGACTGCCAGTGCAGCGCGTCCGCGTCGGCCGGGCTCGGCAGCGGTACGGGGACGACGCTCTCGCCCTCGGCGACGTAGTCCCGGTACATGCCGGCCGTGATGAACCGGGGCACCTCCGCCCGCTCCCGTACCGGCTGCGGCGTCGGCACGATCGGCAGCAGCGCGGCGGCCAGCGCGGCCACCCCCACCACGCGGTGCGTACGCGGTTCGAGAGCCCCGATCCGCTCCGCCGCGAAGGCGATCAGCACGCCGAGCGCCGGGGCGCAGATCATCGCGACCCGGGACTCGATCACCGACTCGAAGAGCGGCTGGTGCGCCAGCGCGCGCCACGGCCCCGGCAGTACGACGTCCGTGAACGGGATACGGATCTTCTGGCCCAGCGACAGCAGCGCGGCCACCAGCGCCGTCCCCGTCACCGCCTTCACCAGCGGGGAACGGCCCAGCCAGATCACGAGACCGAAGGTCAGCGCGGTCAACGGCCAGCCGTAGAAGGCGTTCTGCTCGGTCCGGTTCATCGCGAGCAGGTCCGCGCGCGTCTCGTCGCCGAGCAGCGCACGCCCCGAGAACTCCAGGAAGGCGAGCGGGCTGTTGCCCGCGTTGTCGCCGTGCAGGACGCTGTGGTAGCTGCCCGGACCGAAGAACTGCCAGTACAGCGGGAACGCCACCAGCGGCAGACACACCGCCAGGGCGACGCCGAGCCCGCGCAGCAGGGGCCGCCGGACGGCGCGCGCGAGGTCGGGGCGCGCCAGCGCGTACGCCAGCGCGAAGATCAGCATCCCCATCGCGGCCAGCAGCAGCGGTTCTTCACCGAGGAAGACCTGGTACGCCGCGAACAGCCCGAGCAGCACCCCGTCCCGGACGACCCGCCGGTCCTCGGGCCGGGGCGCGCACAGCCGCAGCGCCCGGTCGATGATCACCGGGATCATGAAGAGGACAAGGAAGTTGGGGTGCGCGGTGCCGTGCGACATCATCGGCGGCGCGAACGCCGCGAGCGCCGCGCCGAGCGCCGCCGCCGGGCGGACACGGGTGACCCGGCGGACGAACAGCCAGTACCAGGCCACCGCCGTCGCCGCCAGACCGAGCGTGAGGACCAGCGCCCAGGTCACCGTGGGGCCGAAGAGGAGCGTGACGGGCGTCAGCGGGACCGACAGCCCGAGCATCACCGTGTTGGCCATCAGGTTCACGCCCTCGGGATGGCCCTGGAAGGTCGTGAAGAGCGGATTTCGCAGATGGACGACGTTGTCGGCGGTGACCGCGAAGAACCACTCCCACTGGTTCTGGTCCTGCATCGAGTCGGCGAGGTACGCGCGGTCCAGATCCGCCCACAGGCCCTGGTAGAGGAGGACGGCGGCGAGGAGGAAGAGACCCGCGACGGCGAGGTCGACGGGGCGGGTACGGGTGCGCAGCCGCAGGAGTTCCAGCAGGACGCGGCCGTAGTCCGCCGGGCGGACCTTGGACCCCGTCTGGTGCGCCCAGCGCACCGCCACTTCGGCGACGGGCCAGCCCGCGCGGCGGAAGTGACGCAGGATCTCGACGTCGATGCCCCAGCCGTCGAGACGGGAGGCGGCGAAGGCGGTACGGGCCTTGTCGCCGTCGTAGAGCTTGAAGCCGCACTGGGTGTCGCGGATGCCGCGTACGGCGACGAGGCGTATGAGGCGGTTGCCGAGCCGGCCGAGCCGTTCGCGCGCGGGGCGCTGATGGACCTCGACGCGGGAGCCGGGGAGGGCGCGGGAGCCTATGGCGGCGGCGTGGGTGGGGGCGGGGTCGGTCGTGTGGGGCCGGGGGGTGGGGTCGGGGTCGCCGTGGTGGTGCGGGCGGCCCGGCTCGTACGGGGCGGGGTCGGGGTTCTGGTGTGGGTGGCCGGGGGCGTACGTGCCGCCCGGCTCCTCGTACGCGTACGTGTCCCCGTCCCCGTCCCCGGTCTTCGCCCCGTCCCCGGTCTTCGCCCCCACCCCCGCCCCGTTCCCCGTCCCGGTGTCCGACAGCAGCGCGTCCAGCGCGTCCAGTTCCTCTATCGGCGTCGCCAGGTCCGCGTCCGTGACCAGCACCCGCCTGCCCGACGACGCCAGGACGCCGAGCCGCAGGGCGTTCCCCTTGCCCCGGTTCTCCGCGCAGGTCAGCACCTGGACGCGGGGCTCCGCCGCCGCCGTCTCCGCCGCGACCGCGCCCGTGCCGTCCGTCGAGCCGTCGTCCACGACGATCAGCTCCCAGTCGCCCCAGCGCTCCGGGTCCGCGTGCAGATGGGCGCAGATCGCGCGCAGGGTGGGGCGCAGCCGGTGTTCCTCGTTGTACGCGGGGACGACGACGGTCAGGTCGGCCGCCGCCCGGGACGTGCCGGAGGCCGTACGGTTCGGACCGTCCGCCCCCGACGCCGGACCGCTCGAACCGTCCGGACTGTTCGGACCGCTCGAACCGCTCGAACCGCTCGAACCGCTCGAACCGCTCGAACCATTCGGCTCGTCCGGATCGCTCGAACCGTCCGGACTGTTCGGACTGTTCGGACCGCTCGAACCATTCGGCTCGTCCGGACCGCTCGAACCATTCGAACCGTCCGGGCCGTTCGAACCGTCCGGGCCGTTCGAACCGTCCGGGCCGCTCGGGCCGTTCGAACCGTCCGGGCCGTTCGGACCGTCCGGGCCGCTCGGCCCCGATGCCGTACCGGTCGTGCCCTCCGTGCCGGACACCGCGTCCGGCCTCGCGCCTCCGCGCATCACGTGCCCGCGCATCACGTACCCGCTCATCGCCGTGGACTCCCCGGCCCCGGCCCCAGCTCCGGCTCCGCCCCTGTCGCCGCTCCCGAGCCCGTGCCCGGCCCCCCGCCCGCCGACGGCCCCCGCCCCGTCTCCGGTTCCGGGCCGACCCGGTCCGCCCACGCCAGCGCGTGCGCGTGGCAGTCGTCCACGACGGCCCGCGCCGCGACCGCGTCGCCGAGTGTGATCGCGTCGACCAGTTGCTCGTGCCCGTTCCACAGCCACTCGCGGCACGCGCCCTCCCCGCGCAGGAACGGCACGGAGAAGACCCACGCCTGGACCCGCAGCCGGTGCAGGAAGTCGCAGATGTACTGATTCGCGAAGAGGGCGGTCAGCTCCCGCCAGAACCGCAGGTCGTATCCGATGAGGATGTCCAGGTCCCCGCCCTTGGCCGCCCGCCCGGCCTCCTCCGCCCGGCGCCGTACGGACACCAGCGCCTCGGAGTCCACCCGCCCGAGGCCGCTCGCCACGACCCGCCGGAAGATCCCGTCCGCGACCAGCGCGCGGGCCTCGACCATGGCGCGGAAGTCGCCGGCGGTGAACCGGTGGACGTGGAAACCCCGGTGCTGGTCGGAGTCGAGGAGCCCCTGGGCGGCCAGGTCGACCAGCGCCTCCCGGACGGGGGTCGCGGACACCCCGTACTGCTCGGCGATGTGCTTGACGGTGAATTCCTCGCCCGGCAGCAAACGCCCCGCCAGCACCTCGTCACGCAGCGCTTCCGCGATCTGCTGCCGCAGGGTGTGGCGGGTCACGGCTCCGCTGGCGGGCATTGGTGGTCGTCCCCTCGTCCGGCTTCGCACACCTTAAGCCAGGGACTCCGGGAGGCCCCCCGACCAGCGGCGGGGCCTCCCCACAGGTGCTCAGCCGGACTCCGGTTCCCACTCGGACCCGGGCAGCCGCTCGGACCCGAATACCCGCTCAGACCGTGTGCTCGTCGGCCACCGCCAGCGCCGCGTCCAGGATCGCGAGCCCTTCCTTCGCCTCCGCCTCCGTGATCGTGCAGGGCGGGACGGCGTGCGTACGGTTCATGTTCACGAAGGGCCAGAGCCCGCTCTTCTTGCACGCGGCGGCGAAGGCGGCCATCGGCGCGTTGGCCTCGCCCGTCGCGTTGTACGGCACCAGCGGCTCGCGTGTCTCGCGGTTCCGTACGAGGTCGAGCGCCCAGAACGCGCCGAGCCCGCGCACCTCGCCCACCGACGGGTGCCGTTCGGCCAGTTCGCGCAGGCCGGGGCCGAGTACCGTCGCGCCGAGGTGCGCGGCGTGCTCGACGATCTTCTCGTCGGCCATCACGCGCAGGGTCGCGACGGCCGCCGCGCAGGCGAGCGGGTGGCCGGAGTAGGTGAGCCCGCCGGGGTACGGGCGGGTCGCGAAGGTGTCCGCGATCGCGCCGGAGATCGCGACGCCGCCGAGCGGTACGTAACCGGAGTTGACCCCCTTGGCGAAGGTCAGCAGGTCGGGCACGACGCCGGAGTGGTCGGCGGCGAACCACTCGCCGGTGCGGCCGAAGCCCGTCATCACCTCGTCCAGGACGAGGACGATCCCGTGCCGGTCGCACAACTCCCGTACGCCCGCCAGGTATCCGGGCGGCGGGGTCATGATGCCCGCCGTGCCGGGGATCGCCTCCAGGACGATCGCGGCGACGGTGCCGGGCCCCTCGAAGGCGATCGTCGCCTCCAGGTGCTCCAGCGCGCGGGCGCACTCCTCGGCCTCCGTCGTGGCGTAGAAGGGCGAGCGGTAGAGGAACGGCGCCCAGAAGCGCACCACGCCCGCGCTGCCGGTGTCGGACGCCCAGCGGCGCGGGTCGCCGGTCAGGTTGATCGCGGTGGAGGTGGAGCCGTGGTACGAGCGGTAGGCGGAGAGGACCTTGGGGCGGCCGGTGTGCAGACGGGCCATCCGTACGGCGTTCTCGTTGGCCTCCGCGCCCCCGTTGGTGAAGAAGATCTTGTCGAGGTCGCCGGGGGTGCGCTCGGCGATGAGGCGGGCGGCCTCGGAGCGTACGTCGATGGCGAAGGCGGGCGCGAAGGTGGTGAGCCGGGCCGCCTGTTCCTGGATGGCGGCGACGACGGCCGGGTGCTGATAGCCGATGTTGGCGAAGACGAGGCCGCTGGTGAAGTCGAGGTAGCGGTGGCCGTCGTAGTCCCAGAAGTACGAGCCCTCGGCGCCTGCGACGGCGAGCGGGTCGATCAGTTCCTGCGCGGACCAGGAGTGGAACACGTGCGCGCGGTCGGCGGCCTTGACGGCCGCGCCTGCTGCCGGGTCGGCGGCCGGGACGGCGAGGCCGGCGGGGAGGTCCGCGGCGTCGGCGGGTCGGTCCGCCGGGGCGGCGGCGGGGCGTAGAGGAGGGGTCATGGCGTCAGCGTAGAGAGGGGCGGGTGGGCGCCGATATGACCACCCTGTCCGGTGTGGCCGGTGGGACTCGGCAAGGTGTCGCCCTTGTGTACGAGCCCGCCTCCTTCTTTGACAGCACTCTGTCGATATGACAGCCTATTGTCATACAGATGTCGAAGCGATCGCGATGAAGGAGGCCACCATGTCCGGCAAGACCGTGTACCTCGCCGTGTACGACACCCTCGCCGACTGGGAGACCGGGTACGCCACCGCGCACCTCACCCAGAACGGCTTCAACGTGCGGACCGTCGGCCCGTCCACCGGGCCCGTCACCACCATGGGCGGACTGCGGATCGAGCCCGATCTCGCCCTCGACCAGCTGGGCGAACCCGGCGACACGGCGGTGTTCATGCTGCCGGGCGCCGGGCTCTGGGACAGCGGCGACGACCTGGCGCCGTTCGCCCGCGCCGCCCGGCGGTTCATCGGTCTCGGCTACCCCGTCGCGGCGATCTGCGGCGCGACGGCGGGGCTGGCCCGGGAGGGAGTGCTGGACGGCGTGGCGCACACGAGCGCGGCCCGCGCGTATCTGGACGCCACCGGCTACGGGGGCGGCGGGCACTACCGCGACACCGACGCCGTGACGGACGGCAACCTGATCACGGCGGGTCCGACCGAGCCGGTCGCCTTCGCGCGGGAGGTCTTCGCGCTGCTCGGCGTGTACGAGGGCGAGAAGCTGGACGCCTGGTACCGGCTGTTCAAGCACTCGGACGCGAGCGCGTACGAAACCCTCACCTCATGACCGAACAGGGAGGCGGCAACCGGCACGGGCGGGAAGGAGCCGCCGGTCAGGAGTGGGCGAGCGGTCAGGAATGGGCGAGCGGGCGGGAGCGCGCCGAGGAGCCCGGTTACCCGGAGCTGCTCAGCAGGACCGCGCTCGGCGTCTTCCGGCTGAACGGCCAATTCCTCTCCACGGCGGAGGAGTTGGCCACGCCCGTGGGCCTGACGGCAGCCTGGTGGCAGGTCCTCGGAGCCGTACTGGGGGGACCGCTCACCGTCTCCGGGGTCGCCCGCGAGATGGGCATCACCCGGCAGAGCGTGCAGCGGATCGCGGACCTGCTGGTCGGGCGCGGACTCGCGGTGTACGAGCCGAACCCGGCCCACCGCCGGGCGAAACTGCTGGCTCCGACCGAGGCGGGCGTCGCGGCGGTCCAGGCGATAACCCCGGACCACGCGGCTCTCGCGGCGCGTCTGGCGGGGGAGTTGGGCGACGACGGGTTCACGGAGACCGTACGGGTGCTGGAACGGCTGTCGCGGGTGATGGACGCGCTGGACGCCCGGCGGGACTGACGGGCAGGTCGGAGCGGGCCCGTACGTTCGGCCGACAGCCACCGGCCTGCGGCGTCCGCCGACCCTCGACAACCCGGCCTGCGGCGTCCGCCGATCCTCAACAACCCGGCCTGCGGCGTCCGCCGATCCTCAACAACCCAACAGCCCCACAGGCCCCACAACTCAACAGCACACCGGTGGGCCACCGTTTTCTCCGTGACCGCGCCGCGCGACGATCTCCGCACTATCCTCGGCCCCGTCGGGCTTGGCATCTGGGGGAGGGCCGTACGGCCATGGAGAAACTGGTCGCGGGAGATCCGCAGCGCATCGGCGCGTACCGGTTGCTGGCGCGCCTCGGCGCGGGCGGCATGGGACAGGTCTACCTGGCGCGCTCGGACCGGGGCCGTACGGTCGCGGTGAAGCTCGTACGCAAGGAACTCGCCGAACAGGACGAATTCCGGAGCCGGTTCCGGCTGGAGGTCGCGGCGGCCCGGCGGGTCGGCGGCGCGTGGACGGCACCGGTCCTCGACGCGAACACCGAGGCGCCCGTCCCATGGGTCGCCACGGGTTACGTGGCCGGGCCCTCGCTCCAGGACATCGTCTCCGGCCCGCACGGACCCCTGCCCGCGCGCTCCGTACGAATACTCGCCTCGGGCCTCGCGCACGCCCTCCAGGACATCCACGCCGCCGGCTTGATCCACCGCGATCTCAAGCCGTCCAACGTGCTGGTCACCATCGAGGGCCCGAGGGTCATCGACTTCGGGATCGCCCGCGCGCTGGAGACGGTCACCGACGGGGAGCCGACCCGGACCGGGCTGGTCGGGTCGCCCGGCTTCATGGCACCGGAGCAGATGCGCGGCGAGCAGATCACGCCCGCGTGCGACGTGTTCTGCCTGGGCTCGGTGCTGGCGTTCGCGGCGACGGGTCAACTGCCGTTCGGGACGGCCGGCACGGCGGCGCCCGTACTGATGTACCGGGTCGCGCAGGAGGAACCGAACCTGAGCCAACTGCCGCCGGAGTTGCGGGAGTTGGTGGGCCACTGCCTGAAGAAGGACCCGAAGGACCGCCCCACCCCGGCGCAGCTCGTGTCCGGGCTGGGCCGGCCGGACGGCGAGCCCTGGCTCCCGGGCGCGCTGCTGGCCCAACTGGGTTCGGACGCGGTGCAGTTGCTGGAGCACGAGGAGCCGGGGTCGCGTACGGAGCTGTCGTTCGCGAAGCCGGCCCCGGCCCCGACCCCGGTGCCGACTCCGGCTCCGATCCCGGCCCAGGTGCCGACAGCGACCCCGGCCCCGGCTCCCCCGCCCGGCGTCCACGGCATGACGACGACGCTCGGAGCCCCGCCCACGCACCAGCAGCCGCCCCAGCCCCAACCCCAGCACCCGTACGGCCCCCCACAACAGCCGCAGCAGCCCCACCCGCAGCCCCAACAACCGCTCCCACCCCACCAGTACGGCTACCCCCAGCCGGGCCAGCGACCGCTCCCCCCATGGGGCTCGGCACCGCCGTTCAGCCCGCCGCCCTCGCCGTACGGCCCCACCCCCGCGTACGGCCCGGCCCAGGGCGCCCCGCCCGAGCCACCGCGCCGCACCACACGCGGCACGGTCGCGCTGGTCGCCGTCGCGCTGCTCGTGGCACTGGGCGCGGGCGGCTCGGTGTACGCGTTCATGGACAGCGGCAGCGAGAAGACCCGTTCCTCGCCCGCCACTCCCGACGACACCCCACCGGCCACGGAGTCCCCTTCCCCGTCACCCACCCCCTCGAAGACGCCCGACGCGGCGGGCTCCGTACCGAAGGAGTACCTCGGCACCTGGTCCGGCACGATCAGCGGCCCCGCCGGCCTCAGCACCCGTGAACTCACCGTCCGCCAGGGCGAGGTGGGCGACACCGTCCTCGTACTGACGGCGGAGGGCCCGACCGACACGGGCGGCAGGTACCGCTGCGTCTTCGAGGCACCCCTGGACGACCCGGCGGACTCCGGCCCCCTGAAGATCGGCCCCTCCACGGTCACGAAGGGCGAGCCCAAGTCCTCCTGCACCCCGGGCGCGGCGACGGAACTGACGATCCTCGACGACGGCCGCCTGCGCCGTGTGACCACGGCGGACGGCGAATCGGTGACGTACTCGAAGTCGGACTGACCGTCTGGGGGACCGATGGTCCCCGGCGGGTCATCTCGCAAGGGCGGCGCGTACGGCGTACGGCTGCGCTTGAAGGGCGTCCAGCTGGCATATCTTCAGCGCCTGAAGCTTGGCGTCGTACATGGACATGGTCGGCGCGGCGGTGAGCATCACCGAATTGGGCGGTACTTTCGCGAGCAGCCAGGTGCCGTTCCAGAAAATCTTGCGAACTTCCACGGACATCAGTTCGGATCGGTTCAGGACGATCTGGCTGCGCGTTCGCCTGACAACGATCTGGTCCGGGGATATGGAAAGAGAACCCCGCCATTTTCCCCGCCAGGCAAGAAAAGCGCCCACCATGATCACCAGGACGTACAGGAACGACGCGATAAGAACAGGGACGGGATCGTCATGGAAGGCGCTGGGGCGTGTATACGGGCCGAGAAACCCGTCCGCCCGCTTGGCATAGAGAAGGGCACCCGGCATCGCGCCGAGAATGACGCCCGTTACCAGCCATGACATCGCCGAGCCGACCGAACCCGTGCGCCCACCATCGAAGATGACGAAGTCTCCGGGGCGCAACGAAGGCGGGGTTCCCGCCCCGGGCCCGCCCGGGGCGGGAACCGGCGGCGGAGGCGGGCCCGCAGCGTCCCGGTACGCCTGAATTGCCAGCGGCAGTGCGGCGACGACGCAAATCCCCAGGAGGACGTACCACAAAATGGGAGAGGGGTTCACCTGCCCCGCGACCACATCGCTGGCCAGTGCGAAAAGCGGAAAACACAGTGCCACCAAAACACCCTTGACACGCCTGTCCACCGATCCCCCAAAGCAAAGATCCCGCCCCATGCCAGAGATCGGAACATACCCGTGGCTCCGTCAGGACGACACCATCACCTACTTACCGTTGCGAAGCTGTCACCCCTACCGGAATCCTTAGTTCAGGCAATTCTGTCCCCGCCGCCACACCCGTCCCATGCATTACCCGTTCGTGGACGCCCCCTTCTCCGGGTGGGCGGGTCACCAGGCCACGCAGAACTCGTTTCCCTCCGGATCCGCGAGCAGAGCCGAGAAGTAGCCGGCGGACGGGTCGTCCGTCACCCGCAGCAGCGTCGCGCCCGCCGCCGTCAACTGGTCCTTCTTGGCCGTGATCCGCTCCTTCCGGACCGCCAGCGGCGCTTCCCGGTCACCGCCGCCCAGTTTCAGATCCAGATGCAGCCGGTTCTTCACGGTCTTGCCCTCGGGCACGGGCTGGAACCACACCCGCGGCCCGGCCCCCGTCGGAGAAACGATCGACTCCGGGGTCTCGCCCGCCCCCTCCGGCAGCTCCTCCTCCGGAACTCCCCCCGCCTTCCAGTACTCCCGCCATGTCGCGTACCCGCCCGGCGGCGGCTCCGGCACATAGCCGAGCGCCTCGGCCCAGAAGTCCACGAGCCGCGCCGGGTCCGCGCAGTCGATCGTGATCTGCAACGTGACCGCCGAAGCCCCGACCGGCGCCAACGGCTGCCCGCCCCCTGGTGACCCTGTCGTTTCGTCCATGGGCCCACCGTCTCAGACGGGTCTGACAACGGCCCGGCCCTCACTCGCCCGCACCCCGCAAACCGCGCCCCGCACCTCGCGCCTCGCGCCCCGCACTCGACACCGCCACTTGCCTACACCTATTAGGTAACTGCATAATCCCTTCAGGCAAGCATGCCGACACCAGGCACCAGGCACCAGGCACCACGAATTACGCACCACGCACCACGCAGCGATCAAGGAGCGGTCACCCCCATGTCCCCCCGCGCAGGCCTCACCACCGACCGGCTCGTACGGGCGGGCGCCGTGCTCGCCGACGAGGTCGGCTTCGAGCAGGTGACCGTCTCCGCGCTCGCCCGGCAGTTCGATGTCAAGGTCGCGAGTCTGTACTCGCACCTGAAAAGCTCCAAGGACCTCAAGACCCGCATCGCCCTCCTCGCCCTGGAGGAGATGGCCGACCGCGTCTCCACCGCCCTCGCCGGGCGTGCGGGCAAGGACGCCCTCGCCGCCTTCGCCGACGTCTACCGCGACTACGCCCGCGAGCACCCCGGCCGCTACGCCGCCGCCCGCACGCCTCTCGACCCGGAGACCGCGGCGGCGAGCGCCGGGCCCCGGCACTCCCGGATGACGCGGGCGATCCTGCGCGGGTACGACCTGCCGGAACCGGACCAGACCCATGCCGTACGGCTGCTGGGCAGCGTCTTCCACGGCTACATCAGCCTGGAGTCGTCCGGCGGCTTCAGCCACAGCACACCCGGCTCCGAGGAGACCTGGGTGTGGATCGTCGACCGCCTCGACGCCCTGCTGCGCACCTGGCCCGCCCCCACTCCCTGACCACCATCGGAAGACACCCATGAGCACCGACCCGCACCAGGACCCCGACCCCGACCCCCACCAGAACCAGGACGGGCACGCGCCCCGCCCCTGGACCACCACTCCCCTCACCCCCGCCCTCCTGCGCGGCGCCCTCGATCTGGAGCGGACCGCGCGCGGTGTCCTCCCGCACCGGCTGCCCGCCGCCGCCCGCGCGCGCAACACCGACCCCGGGCTCGCCATGGCCGAGGCCCAGCCCTCCGGCGTACGGCTCGTCTTCCGTACCCGCGCCACCGCCGTCGAGCTGGAGACCCTCCCCACCAAGCGCGTCTACGCGGGCGCCCCGCCCCGCCCCGACGGCCTGTACGACCTGCTGGTCGACGGTCTCCCGGCCGGCCGGGGCACCGTCGCGGGCGGCAACGTCCTGACCCTCGACATGACCGCCGGAACCGCCGACATGCGCCCCGGCCCCACCGGCACCCTCCGCTTCGACGGCCTGCCCGCCCGCGAGAAGGACGTCGAGAGCTGGCTGCCGCACAACGAGACCACCGAGCTCGTCGCCCTGCGCACCGACGCCCCCGTGGGACCCGTACCCGACCGGGGCCGTCCGGTGTGGCTGCATCACGGCAGCTCCATCAGCCAGGGCTCCGACGCCGCGAGCCCCACCACGACCTGGCCCGCCCTCGCCGCCTCCCTCGGCGGCGTGGACCTGATGAACCTCGGCCTGTCCGGCAGCGCCCTGCTGGACCCGTTCACCGCGCGGGCGATGCGCGACACCCCGGCCGACCTGATCAGCGTCAAGATCGGCATCAACCTCGTCAACACCGACCTGATGCGGCTGCGTGCCTTCACCGCCGCCGTCCACGGCTTCCTCGACACCCTCCGCGACGGCCACCCCACGACCCCGCTGCTGGTCGTCTCACCGACCTGGTGCCGTATCCACGAGACCGCCCCCGGCCCCAGCCTCCCGGACTTCTCCGGCATGAGCGAGGGACGGCTGTGCTTCCGGGCGGCGGGCGATCCGGCCGAAGTGGCAAGCGGGAAGCTGACGTTGAGCGTCGTACGGGACGAGCTGGCCCGGATCGTGACGGGGCGGGCGCCCGACGACCCGTATCTCCGTTACCTGGACGGCCGCGAGCTGTACGGCGAGCGGGACTACGCCGAACTCCCGCTCCCCGACGAGCTCCACCCGGACGCCGCCGCCCACCGCCGTATCGGCGAACGCTTCGCCGCCCTGGCGTTCACCCCGTCCGGCCCGCTCGACCCGCACCGCCGACCGCCGGCCGACCCCCGCCCCTGACCCTCGCGACCCGTGCCGGACCCCACACCGGCCGCTCCCCGCCACCGGTTTCGGCGCGCCCGAGATCACGGAACCTCAGGCCCCTCCCAACAGCGCCGACGACACCCGTACACAGCCGCCCGGCGGCACACGCGCACGCCGTTCGGGTCGCCGTGCGGGACCATCCGGGTGGGAGATCCGTCGCGCCTCGGCAAGTGCCCAACGGGCGAATCGATGATCGGGTGCGGTTCCGCGAAGACGGAACCGCACCATCACGAGAGGACTCGCCATGCGCCGTAGCCGCGCACTCCTGACCGCCACCCTCACCGCCGGTCTCGTCATCACCCCGCTGGCCACGGTCACCGCCGCCGCCCCGGCCAAGGACCCGTCCGTGCTGAGCTGGGGCGCCGGCCGTACCGGTCAGCTCGGCAACGGCACGACCAAGGACAGCGCCACCCCCGTACCCGTGAAGTCCCTCGTGCGCGGCGACGTCGACAAGATCGCCGCGGGCGGTACGTCCTCGGAAGACTCCTTCGCCCTCGCCCTCGCCGACGAGCACGTGACGTCCTGGGGCCACAACGCGTCCGGCCAGCTCGGCAACGGCGACCGCACCACCCGCACCGTCCCCACCGCCGTCGCGCGCCTGACCGAGATCAAGGACATCGCCGCGGGCGGCGAGCACGGGCTCGCGCTGGACGAGGCCGGCCAGGTCTACTCCTGGGGCGACAACAACTACGGCCAGCTCGGCAACAACCGCACCGGCGACAACAGCACCGCCCCCAACCGGGTCATGGGCATGCCGAAGATCATGCAGGTCTCGGCCGGCTGCGACTTCAGCCTCGCGCTCGCGGAGACCGGCAGGGTGTACGCGTGGGGCCGGGGCGTCTTCGGCCAGCTCGGCAGCGGCACCCGCGCCACCAGCTCCATGCCCCGGCAGATCGAGGGCCTGGAGGACATCACCGAGATCGACGCCGGCTGCCACCACGCACTCGCGCTGACCGGCGACAAGACCGTCAAGTCGTGGGGCAAGAACGCCTCCGGCCAGCTCGGCAACTCCTCCACCACGAACAGCACCGTGCCCGTCGACGTCGACTGGCTCGAAGACATCAGCGACATCGAGGCCGGCGCCCACCACAACTACGTCCGGGCCGCGGACGGCCGGGTCTGGGGCTGGGGCGACAACCAGAACAACCAGCTTCTGGAAGCCGACCCGGCCGCCGCCAAGGGCACGAAGACCTACACCAACCGTACGGCTCCGATCGACATCCCCCGCCTCCAGGACGCCCAGCAGATCGCGGCCGGCGCCCACCACGGCATCGCCGTCTTCGGCGAGGACATCTTCGCCTGGGGCCACAACACCGAGGGCCAGGTCGGCGACAACGGCGCCGCGCCCGCCACCTCGTCGGTCCACACCCTGCACGTCGACCCGGCGGCCGAACACGTCGCGGCCTCCCTGGGCGGCAACACGAGCTACGCCTACTGAGCCCTCGCCCTTCGGGACCCGAAAGGGTCCGGGCACGCGTACGGCCCTGTGCGGGGGACCGGATGGTCTCCGCACAGGGCCGTACGCATGGGCCGAACGCCGTGCCTACGGCTCAGGGCACCTGCTTCACCTGGATGACCTTGTACTCCTTGCCGTCGATGATCTTCGTCGTCTCGCCCGTCTTCACGAACTTGCCACCGCGCGGGATGAGGACCTCGGACTCCTTGCCCCGGTAGCGGGACAGCGGGTCGATGTTGCGGCCGTCGTCCGTGGTGATCTCCATGACGACGTTCTCGCCCTTACGGCCGTTGCTCTTCGCGTTCTTGGCGGCGCGGTCGGCCTTCGCCGGATCGCTGGACGTGCTCAGGTACTCGGGCAACTCGACCTCGTCGCCGTTGGCGAACCTCTCCAGCAGGTCCTCCGGCATGAAGGTGCCGCGGTGGAACGTGCCCTGGACCGGCGGGAGATGCTCCAGCGCCTGGTCCATACGCTCGATGAACTCCGGGACCCTTTCCCCACGGCGACCGGGAATCGGGTCGCCGCGCAGGTACTTGTTGGCGTCCAGCGCCCAGGAACCGGTGTAGTCGGCGACGATCAGCGCGTCCTCCGCCGTGAAGTCCTTGGTCAGCGGGTTCTGCCGGGCGATGTCCTCGACTTCCTGCGCCCACTGCTTCTTGTCGGCGGGGCGGAAGTCCGGGATGCCGTCCAGCACGGTCATCGGGTCGGTGGGCGTCGAGCAACTGCCCCCCGGCTCACCGTTGCCGTCGTCCTCCTCGGGCCCGGTCTCCGGCGCCGGATCCGGCGGGTTGTCGGGCTCGTCGGTGAGACCGAGAGCGTTGGAGATCTGGTTCTCGATGTCCTGGTAGGTGTCGACACCCGGGAGGGAGACTCCGGCCGTCGTGAGCATCAGATCCGCCGGGGACATGGGGACGGGGGCCGCGAGCGCGACACCGCCGGCGTAGAGGCTTCCGGGGCCGCCCGTACGAACACCGGCCGAGGCGAGCGTGTAACGGCCGGAACCGGAGACGCCCGTGGTCAGAGGGCCGTAGTACGAGGCGTTGGTGGCGTCGGGGCAGTCGTCCTTGTCGTCCTCGTCGTCCTTGTCCTCGTCGTTCTCCTCGTCGTCCTTCTCGTCCTTGTCCTTCTCGTCCTTGTCCTTCTCCTTGTCCTTGTCGTCCTTACCGCCGTCGCTCCCGCCGGTCTTGCAGCCGGTCAGGCCCCACTGCGACCCCGCGCCGGTGGGGTTGCACTGGATCTTGTCGTCGTCCTTGTCGTCTTCTTTGTCCTTGTCCTTGTCCTTGTCGTCGTCGTCCCTCTTGTCGTCGTCCTCGTCCTTGTTGTCCTTGCCACCGCTTGAGCTACCTCCGCCGTTGGAGCCGCTCCCGCCCGAGGTGGTGCAGTGCTGCGTGATGCCCCAAGGGGCCATGACCGGATTGCAGTCGTAGCCGCCGCTGGAGCCACCGCCGTCGGATCCACCACTGCTGGAGCCACCGCCGTTCGAACCTCCGCCGCTGGAGCCACCGCCGGAGTTGCCGCCGCCGTTCGAACCACCGCCGCTGGAGCCACCACCGTTCGACCCGCCACCGTTGGACCCTCCGCCGGAGTTGCCACCGCCGTTCGAACCACCACCGTTGGAGCCACCACCGTTCGACCCTCCGCCGGAGTTGCCACCGCCGTTCGAACCACCACCGTTGGAGCCACCACCGTTGGACCCTCCGCCGGAGTTGCCACCGCCGTTCGAACCACCATCGCTGGAGCCACCACCGTTCGAACCACCGCCGCTGGAGCCACCACCGTTCGACCCGCCACCGCTGGACCCTCCGCCGTTGCTTCCGCCGCCAGAGTTGCCACCGCCGTTGGACCCGCCACCGCTGGATCCGCCGCCGTTGTTCCCGCCGCCGTTGTCGCCACCGCCGTCATTCCCGCCGCCGTTGTCACCACCGCCGCTGTTCCCACCGCCGGAGTCGTTCCCACCATCGGAACCACCGCCGTTGTCACCGCCACCGTTGCTCCCACCACCGGAGTCGTTCCCACCATCGGAACCACCACCGTTGTCACCGCCACCGTTGCTCCCACCGCCGTCATTCCCGCCACCGTTGTCACCACCGCCGTTGTCACCACCGCCGTCATTCCCGCCACCGTTGTCACCACCGCCGTTGCTCCCACCACCGGAGTCGTTCCCACCATCGGAACCACCGCCGTTGTCACCGCCACCGTTGCTCCCACCACCGTTGTTCCCGCCACCGTTGTTCCCGCCACCGTTGTCACCGCCCCCGTTGTTCCCCCCACCGGAGTCGTTCCCGCCCGCGTCACCACCGCCCGTCTCGCCGCCGCCCCCCGCGAGCGTGTCGCTGGGGCAGGAGTCGCCGCCGAGGATCTTGCAGACCTCGTTCTGGAGGCCGGTTGCGACCTGGGTTCCGACGCCGCTGAAGAGAAGCGTGCCGATGATCAGGGAGACCAGACCGATCATGCCGACGTACTCGACCGTCGACTGACCACGGTTCCGGCGCCACTTGATCATGTGCTGGAGGGACGGGACCGCCTCCCGCCGGAGCCGTTCCCGCGTCATACGCGGCCTCAAGGCCCGCCGGTCCGAGGGCAGTTCGAACCACGCCCGGCTCGCACCCGCGCCGATCAGCGCCAACAGGATCAGCGGCAGCAGCAGTTGGCTGAGCCCGCGCTCCGAACCCGCGTACAGGTTGACGACGCTGCCGACCACCAGCCATACCTGGAGACCGATCAGCCCGAACCAGACGAGCTTCCCGCCGGTCCACAGCCGCCGCGCCAGAATCACCGCCGCGATGCCCGGCGTCACCGCGTACACCGCCAGCAGGCTGAGCGTCGGCGTGATGTGGCGGCCCAGGTCGAGCAGCGAGTCCACCACGCCGACGCCGCCCAGCAGCGTGAGGGCGAACATCAGATACAGCAGAACGCGGGTCACCGCCAGCGATCGTGGCAGCTCCCGGCGTTGGGCGGGTACGCCGACCTGGAAAGCCAGGGCCTGTGTGTTCGACAAGGGAGTATTCCTCCACCAACTGCTCAGATTCCGGGCCGAGGCGTTCAGCCATGGCGCGCATGCCACACCGTACGTATGCGCGCCATCGGGACCGAAGGGCCCACGGACCTATCGCAGGGCCCAGACCGGATCTCCCCGCCGTGCCGCCTTCAGGGGCCCTCCTCTTCGCCGAACGACATGGGACGCCCGAACAGCGCGGCAGCCGCGTTGCGCAGGATCGCCGGGTGGACGAAGCGGTCCGGGCCCGACGGCGGGCAGTACCAGAACAGCGGCCAGGTGTCCCCGCTGAACGCGGGCACCGGAACGTAACTCACGGTCCCGCTGCACGAGTTGAATCGTGTCACTCCCGGTGCCCAGACCCGGTTCGCGGTGCTGCCCGGGGGGAGGTAGAAGTACACCGCCCGGCGCCCGTTGGACTCGGTGACGATCGGGCCGGGGTCCCCGTTCGTGAGCGAGTCCATCATGTCGGCGAGCCGGCGGCCCTCCTGGCCGTCCACACGTACGGCGTCGAAACACACCCCGGCCTTTCGGAGCTTGAATCCTCGGTCCGGGACCCAGTCGATGTCGACTTCATCCTCGTCCTTGCGAAGCCTCAGCTGCGATGAACGCTCATTCTCTGTATTCACGCGGACATTCTGCGTAGTCACCGCTAACGTTTTCCATGACGTGCGGAGAGTCGTCGCGCAGTGGTTGACCTGCGTGAACTTCCTTACTGCGCAGTGGAATTCACGGCAGATCAGTTGTGACCGGTTGAGTCCGGTTGAGTCGAAACGGAGATCGCAATGGCGCGAGCGGAGAACAAGGCAACGGCGGGCCCGGCGACGCGACTGGTGGCTCAGATCGCCCGCCTCATGCGGCTGAGGAAAGGGCTGACGCAGACGGAAGTGGGCGTCCGGATGGGCTTCTCGGCGGCGGCGGTGAGTGCGATGGAGACGTGTGCGCAACCGGCCAGCGACGAGATGCTGGTGGCGATGGAGCACGCGATCGGCGACGAGATCGGCATCTTCCTGGCGGCGCGGGACTTCGTACGGCTGGACAAGTACCCGGAGCAGTTCAAGAGCTATGCGCTGCTGGAGCAGGAGGCGGTGGGCCTGCGGCTCTACGCAGCGCTAGTGGTGCACGGCTTGTTCCAGACGAAGGCGTACGCGCGGGCGCTGATCGGCGGAGGCTTTCCACCGCTGGCCGACGAACGGGTGGACGAGTTGGTCGAGGCTCGGATGACGCGGAACTCGCTGCTGGACCGCGAGCCGGTGGCGCTGATCGAGGTGATCCTGGAGGAGTCGGTGCTGCGCCGCAAGATCGGCAGCGAGGAGGTCATGCGTGACCAGCTTCTGCACTTGGCGGAGTGCGCGAAGCGCCGTAACGTGACACTTCAGGTACTCCCGTTGGGCTGCGGACTGCTGGGCGAGTACGCGGGTGGTCACGGCGAGCTGGATCTGATCGAAACCCCGGAACACGACCACCTGGTCTACCTGGAACCGCAGGAGGAGAGCCTGCTGATCTCCGACCCGGCAAAGGTGAGCACCTACGCCCAGCGCTATGCGAAGATCCGATCACAGGCCCTTGATCCTCGTGAATCGCTGGGCCTCATCGAACGGTTGGCAGGAGATCGGGAATGACCAGCACCTTGCGGTGGTTCAAGTCGAGCTACAGCAATGCCAGTGGCGGCAACTGCGTCGAAGTCGCCTTCGACTGGCACAAGTCCAGCTACAGCAGTTCCAGCGGTGGCGACTGCGTCGAGGTCGCCGCCTGCTCCCACGCGGTCCACGTCCGCGACTCCAAGTCCCTGGACGGTCCCACCTTCTCGGTCGCCGCTCCCGCCTGGACGACGTTCCTCGGCTGGGCCGAGTAAGTCGCTACGGTACGACCGGCCGCTCCCGGCCGCCGGTCGCCGTCACCCAGGTCGCGTGCTCTCCGCTGCGGTCAACGGTGACGCCGTACTGCCCAACTCCCGGGCGCCCCAGGCTCTCCCACCGCTCGTACGCGTCGGAGACCTCGTCCCACAACCGCCGGGGCCCCGCCTGCGCGACGGCGAACCGGTCGGCCCGGTGACCGTCGTAGTCGACGGTGGCGCGTGACTCCCCTGCCTCGTCGGTCAGTTCAAGCCGTACGGGCGCGTGCTCCCCACCGCTGTCCCACGCGAAGGCGGCACCGGGCACGCTGAGCCCGATGTGGAACTCGGCGTCCAGATCCCCACCGGCGACGGTCCACGGGGACAGCCCGCTGACGGACTCCGCCGCCGGACCCCCGGGGCTCTCGGCCCCGGTCCCGGTCCCGGCCGCATTGGCCCGCCGCATGGGCATGTACGACGCGAAGGCGTGAAACCGTCCTCGCGCGTCCCGCCCGTGCCCACCGACGGCCAGCTCCAGCGTCCCGTACCGGCACCAGGCGGAGGCCCAGGGCGTGACGACGAGCCCGTCGGGCTCGGTCTGCTCCAGCCAGGCGCGCGGCACGCGGTCGACGGAGAAGGTGGCGACGACCCGCGCGTACGGCCCCCCGGCCGGCCACCCCTGGGCGGCGTCCCCGACAACCAACTCGGGTGCGCAACCGGCGTCTCGCAGATTCCGCCCGGCCAACTCGGACAGCTCGGGGTCGAGTTCCACACTGCTCACCCGACGTTCTCCGACGAGAGCGCAGAGCAGCGCGGCGTTGAACCCGGTCCCCGTCCCCAGCTCAAGAACCCGACCTGATGTTCCGTCAAGATCGCCCAAACCGGCGAGATGCAGCGTACGGACCACCATCGACGGCATCGACGCCGAGGAGGTCGGCAGCCCGTCGGTGAACCGCGTGACGAGAGGCGCGTCGGAGTACGCGGCCTCCAGCCACCCCTCGGGGTCCGATGCCCGCTCACAGACCCGGTAGCCGCCTTCCCCGTCCCTCAACCAGAACCGATCGGGCAGGAACAGATGCCGGGGCACGGCCTCCAGCGCCTGCCGAAGCGGCACCGGCATCGGCATCCCCAGCAGCTGATCGACTTCGCCGATCAGCCCCTCCACCTGCCCAGCTTTCTCCGGGGCACCGCTCACCGCCCGGCTACTTCTTGCCCGGAGCAGGCGCGGGCGGCGTCGGAGGCGGTGGTGGGGGAATGGGCCGATTGGGCTGGGCCCCGTCGTCCCCGATGGGTGAGCGATGTTTGGCCACTACGACGACGTCCACAAGCACCTCCAACTGCCGACACAGCATTCCTCACCTAGAGTCGCCGAACGGGTACGAAGCGTCAATACCGCGTCGTCAGAGCCCCACCGTTGGTACCACCAGGGGCCGGCGGCGTTGCCCACCGGGAACGGGCATGCCGGAACAGGATGGCAAATCCGGACGGTTCGCGCCCGATCGTCCCTCGGGCGGACCGGCACGGCCCGTGAACGGGGAAACACGTCAAGTCGCCCGGCGTGTACACCGTTTCGTGATCTTCGCAGGAGCCACACACAGGGTCCGCAACGCCTCCGGGAGAGCCCGTTAGGTTGTTGCGCGCTCGATCCTGAGTGCTAAACCCCACCGGTCGCCGGTTTTCCGGCGGCGCGCAGTCAGCACAGAAAGATCGCGGATGGACTACTGCTCGACGTGCCGCCGGACGCTCAACGGGGTTTTCGTGTGCCCCGGTTGTGGTGCTTACGCGCCCGACATCGACCCCACGGACCCCCACGTCCACCACACGCCGTCGACCGTCGCGGTCATGTCGGAGATCACGCACACGCGGGAGTTCGACGCGTTCCCGGGTTTCCAGCCGGAGCCCGACGTCGAGACGCCCGCGGGACCGGCCACCCCCTCCGCGACGGGGCGCGCCGCGCGCCGCCGGCGGCTGGCGGACTGGAAGAAGCAGCGGCGTCGGGCGGTCGTCGCGTCGACCGTCGCGCTCGTCGGCGGCGGACTGACACTCGCGTTCATGCCGTCGTCTCGGCCGTCCGCCGGACAGGCGCAGGCGTCCTCGACGCCGGACCCGACGGTCGCGCCGCCCACCTCGTCGGTGGACGGCACCGACACCACCACCGGCGCGCAGACCGAGCGGCCCCGCGTCCGCGTACCCGAGGACGCCAGGACCGGCTCCGGCCCGTCGAAGGCGGCCAGGGGCACGGCCAACTCGCCGGGCAGTGCCACGTCGATCGCCCCGGTGGACGCCCCCGCGAAGCGGGGCGCCGCGCAGGCCGGCGCGCCCTCGGAGGCCGGGTCGTCGTCCCCCGCGTCCCCCGCGTCACCTACGACGCCGACGACGCCTCCCGCGTCCGCGACGCCGGAGACGCCTCCCACCGCGCTCCAGCCCACCACCCCGCCACCGAGCGAGCCGGCCCAGCCGACCCCGACGGCGCCCCCCACGGCGGAACCCTCCACGCAGGACCCGGGGTTGTGCGTGCTGGTTCTGTGCGTGGACCTCGACGGGAAGAACTGAACGACGGCGGTTGCCCGACGCGGGCCGGAGATGTTGTGGTCTGCGCGGCTTGAGTGGTCGGCGTGGCCGGGCGTGGGTGCGGGACCGTGTGCACCCGGCCCCGCACCCGTCCCGCTACCTTCTCGCGGCTACTTCTCCAACTGGATGGCGCGCACGCCGGTGCCCTTGTAACGGGACGGGTAGCCCGTCAGGACGGGGCGGCCCCGTGGCGATCGTGGACGGGCGTCCGAAGTGCGGGGCCTGTAGTACGACCCCGCACCCGTGCCCCGTCTATCGCTGCTCGGGCAGCCGGATCGTGCGGACGAGCGGCATGTCCGCGTAGAGCTCCGGATCCGCCGTGACAACCGGACGGCCGTCAGGCCAGTCCACCGTCGGGCGGGACAGATGGATCGCCTGGCCCAGACGCCATTCGACACCGTCGCGGAGCAACGCGCCCACCGCCGAGGCACCCGCGAAGTCCAGCTCCACGATCTCGGCGGCCGGGAGCGCGCCGACATGGTCGGCCAGTCCCCTGCGTCGGCCGTCGGCGGCGGCAAGGCAGAGGGCCGGCACGTACACGTGCCGCGTGGGGCCGTGTTCGGTGTTGGAGATGAACTGCGAGGCGAGCCAGTTGCCCGCGCCGAGCGCGATGAGCGCGGTCTCGTCGTAGACGACTCCGGTGGACCCGTTCACAGGCTGTCCACGGGCCGACCGGCCTCCAAGTCCTGCCAGACCTTTTCGGCCCTGTCGTGGTCCTCGTCGGTCAGCGTCACGCCGAAGTGCGTCTCGCAGTACGCCTTCGTCGCCTCGTACCGCACTCGCAGCTCTTCCTTCGTGGGCGTCGCCCCCGCCAGTTCGGCGACCAGGTCGCGCATCGTCAGCCCGCGCTCGCGCGCGAGAACCATGAGGCGGTCACGGACTGCGGGGTCAACCTTGACGGTGGTGTCGGCCATGAAGGCAGTATACGGGCGGTATACCGTCTCGGGCGGCCGTTCCGACTGGATGGTCATGGGATTCATTCTCTTGAGTGACCCGGCCCTCTCTCGGGGCCGGGAGTCTCAGATCGCCGGGCAGGCGTCGCCCGGCACCGCCCCGGCCGCCAGCGCCTCGCGGGCCAGGGCGCGGCCCCTGCGGGCCGCCGCCCGGAAGCCGCGGGCCTCGGGCGTCGGGGGCGGAGGGACGCAGACGCGGCACCGGGACCCCGGCGCCAACGGGGCGCCACAGTCGGCGCATTCGGGGCGTGGGGGCCGGGGTTCGGGACTGGGCGCGCGTACCGGCAGCTTGCGGCGCAGGCGGTCCGCGAGGAGGCCCGGCTGCGAGAGGATGTGGGCGGGCAGGCCGCCGGTCAGCGCCTCCCGCAACTGCGCGTCGCTCGCGCCCGCCTCCCGCCACTGGCCGACCAGCGGCGCCAGGCGCATCGCCTCGGCCGTGCCGAGCGTGAGCCGGGGCTCACGGGTGCCGAGCGAGAGCAGCAACTCCGTTGCCGAGCGCAGCTGTTCGGGAACGCTCACCCTGGGCAGCCGCCTCCGCCGGGCCACAGGCCGCGCCTTCGTGGGAACGGGCACCTCGGCAGGCCGCGACGCGGGACCAGGGTCCGGGTCCGGGTTCGCGTCCGGCACAGGGTTCGCCGCCTGGCCAAGGTCCGCCTCTCGGCCCGGGTTCGGGCCGGGAGCGGCGTTCAAGCCGGGCGCAGGACGCGAGTGCGCACCCGGGCCAGGGTCCGGGTTCGCGTCCGGCACAGGGTTCGCCGCCTGGCCAAGGTCCGCCTCTCGGCCCGGGTTCGGGCCGGGAGCGGCGTTCAAGCCGGGCGCAGGACGCGAGTCCGCACCCGGGCCAGGGTCCGGGTTCGCGTCCGGCACAGGGTTCGCCGCCTGGCCAAGGTCCGCCTCTCGGCCCGGGTTCGGGCCGGGAGCGGCGTTCAAGCCGGGCGCAGGAAGCGAGTGCGCCGCCAGGCCCGGCGCGGGGCCGGGCTTCGCCGCCAAGCCCAGGCCTGGATCAAGCCCGGGGTTCGCCCCCTGGCCCAAGTCCGCTCCCGGGCCCGGGAGCGGGCCCGACGCGAGGCCAGGCTCCGCCGCCAGGCCCAGGTCTGGCGCGGGGCCAGGCGCAAAGCCGGGCTCCGCCCCCGGGGCCGGGCCGGGCGCAGGACGCGAGTCCGCACCCGGGCCAGGGTCCGGGTCCGACGCAGGACCCGGGCCCGCCGCCAGGCCCGGCGCGGGGCCGGGCTCCGCCCCCGGGGCCCGGCCAGGGCCCGGCTCACGCCCCCGGCGTCGCGTCGGTTTCGGGGCGCGGCTCAGGGAGGGAGGTTCTTGTAACCCAGTCTTTTCTCCCGAAGGGAGGAAGCCCGCCGTCCCGCCTGCCCGTTCACCGGAGGCCAGGTTTCGGCCATCTTCAAGGTGGTTGGCCGGCGCGTCGTCCGTCACCCGATCCGTGGACGGGCGGTCGAATACCTCGTACACCGTGGAGACCAGGCCGGAATCGGGATCCTTCACCAGCACCCGGCGCAGATAGCCGGAACGCTCCAGGTCATGAAGGGCGTCGGCGATCCGTGCGCGGCCCTCCTTGCGCTGTTCGGCCAGCGACCGGATCGAGGCGCGGCTCCCGGAAGGGAGGCTCAGGAGGTACATCAGTACGCCCGCCGCGCACCACGAGATGTTCCGGTCGCGCAGCAGCGCGTTGCCGAACGTGGAGAAGGACCGCGTCTGCGTTGTACGGTAAATACGCATGGGAGTGCATGGCTCCTGAATGTCACGCCCCCGGGTGTTGTTGCACTGCGGGGGCTTCAACGTGTCCGCCGCCGGACCGGATTGGCGGCGACTCCGTGACCGTAGCGCCACACACCGTGACGAAGGCAAATGCCGACAGACCGCCCCCGCAGGGCGGTTCGGCAACCGGAGCCCGTAAATCAGGCCGGGCGCGACCTGCCTCGATCGATCAAATGTCCCTTATAAGGGTTCATATGAGGGTCCGTCGGATCGATGGGGAATTCACCCGAGGGGGTGAACCCGCCGGCCACCCCACCCACCACGCCGCATCCACCGCCGCATCCACCCCCGCATCCACCGCCACAGACGCCGTGACCTGCGCGGGCCGGTCCGCCCCGGGAAACGGCGCGTGAACATCCGTCATCGAAATCCTCGCCCGTACTGACGTCCCTTCCGGGGCCACTTACCGTCACCTCACGAGGTCGGAGTGTGCTGGGGGGCGACAGGTCGTGGAGTGGTTCAGCGCCGAGAACGTCGTGGCCGTACTCACCGCCGTACTGGGCGTGTTCGCCTCCGTGGGGGTGCTCTGGTACGAGCGCCGGGTGCCGCGCCGGAAGCGGATCGGGTACCGCGTGCAGATGGACACGGCCATCGGCAGCGACGTACGGCCCGGCCGGGCGAACGTACGGCTCGGGCTGTTCAACGAGACCCCCGACATGTCCGACGCCACCCTCGTGCTCCTGCGCATCGAGAACGACGGCTCGCAGTCCATCGCCGACAACGACTACACCGCGCACGGAATCCACGGCCTGACCGCCGAGTTCACCGGCCGGGTCATCCGGGGTGTCGCCGTCACGCAACCGCCGGACGCCGAACACCTCATGGAGCACTTCGAGCCGACCGCCGGGCTCGAACACAGCGGCGGCACCCTCCAAGTCCCGCGCGTCCCGCTCAATCCGGGCCAGCACTACAAACTGCTCGTGCTGCTCACGGGCGGCAGCGTGGACAGCCCGGTCACCGTCAGCGGCGGGCTCCGGGACGGCGTGGTCGTGCCGAACCGTTCCGTGACGCCCGACGTCAAGCCGCCGGTCTTCAGCCGCCCGGCCCGGATCATCACCGTCCTGTTCACGGTCTGTGTCGTCACGCTCGCCTCGCTCATCCTCGTACGCGACGACCACCGGCCGCCGATGGGCTGCGCGAAGGGCGAGTTGACCCTGACGGGATCGACGGCGTTCGAGCCGGTGGTGGAGGAGCTGGCGAAGAAGTACGAGAAGGACTGCCCCGGTTCGGACATCGAGGTGGACGCCGACGGCAGCGCGGCCGGGGTGCTGGAACTGGCGACCAACGCCTCCCGGACCGTGGTCACCCTCTCCGACGGGCCGAAGACCTCAGGCTTCCGCGAACTGGTCGAACACCAGGTCGCGATGTCCGTGTTCACGCTCGTCGTCAACGACGACGTGACGCTCGACGGGCTCAGCACCGCCGACGTACGGAGGATCTACAGCGGCGCCGTACGCGACTGGGGCGAGGTCGGCGGACCCCGGGGCCTGCCGGTCAAACTCATCAGCCGCGACAAGGGATCGGGCACCCGCTCCGTCTTCGAGAGCAAGGTGCTCGGGGGCGACGAGGAGGCCCAGAAGGTGGACACGGTCGGCGACTGCCGCCGGCCCGCCGATCCGGCGGGGCCCGTCTTCCGGTGCGAACTCGACACCACACAACAGGTGTTGAACACCGTCAGCGATGTGCCGGGCGCCATCGGCTACAGCGAACTGCGCTCAAGCAGCGGTGTGGACGGACTCCACCGGCTGAAGCTGGACGGCCACCCGCCCTCGATCGACACCGTCGCGGAGAGCGCCTACCCGTACCGCGAGATCGAGTACGCGTACACCTACGGCCGCCCCTCCCCCGACTCCCTCGCGTCGCACTTCCTCTCCTACATGATCAGGGGCGGCGGTGTGGACCTCGTCCGCGCGCAGGGGCACCTGCCGTGCGGGACGTCGGAGGGGCTGGAAATCTGCGCGGACACGGACCGGTAGCCGGTGGCCGGTGGCCGGTGGCCGACAGCCGGTGGCCGACAGCGGGTGGCCAATGACCGGTGGCCGGTGGCCGGTGGGACGACGCCGGACGGCGAGAACGAATGGCGCGAACGGGGCCGGGGCCGCGAACGGGGTCAGACGAACGCCCCCGCCACCGCCAGCACCAGACAGATCCCGAAGTTGACCGGCCGGTGGGCCAGGAAGACCGCCGCGAACTCCCGGATGGTGGCGCTCGGCCAGAAGTACGCCGCCGTGGGCGAGCCGATGACCTGGCCCCGGACGCCGGTCTCCCGGGCGACGAGCGCGGCCCGCAGGACATGGAAGTTGTTGGTCACGATCACACAGCGGTAGTCCGGCTTCTCCGCCGCCATGATCTCCATGCTCAGCCGGAGGTTCTCGTCCGTGGTGCGGGAGCGGTCCTCGCGCCGGATGTGCTCCTCGGGAAGTCCCCGGCCGATCAGGAAATTCGCCATCGCGTGTGATTCGGGGAGGAGTTCGTCGGGGCCCTGCCCGCCGGAGGTGACGACCACCGGCGGCTTCCCGCGCGCGGCCTGCTTCTCGTACACCGAACGCGCGCGGTGCAGCCGGCTCGCCAGCAGGGGCGGCACCTTGGCACCGGAGCGCAGGCCGGAGCCGAGGACGACGACGAAGTCGACGTGCCGGTTGATGCGCAACCGCCCGTAGAGAAAGGCGTATCCGACGAAGCAGAGGAAGAGGAACGACACATAGCCGGTCACGAGCAGGGTGCTCGCGGCGATCCAGGTGAGCGGACCCGTCCGCTCGAACGCCGCCGCGACCGCCAGGCCCATGACGCCGAAGATGCCCAACCCGGCGAGGAGCGACAGCAGATTGGCCGGGCGGCGGCCCTCCTTCCGCACCATCTGCACGCCGTTGGAGACCAGGAAGCAGGCGAGCAGGACGACGCCCAGCGCCGGGATCAGCACCACCGCCAGCAGCACGGCGTCGAACCACGGCCCCGTGGTCATCACGGCGAGCTGGCTCATCAGGCCGAAGGACAGGGCGGACAGGGCGAGTCCGAGAATGACGGCGTGGCTGAACCGCCGTCGGTCACGTACCACGCCGACGAGGAAGACCAGGAAGAGCACGGCGGCAGCCGCGTAGGCGAAGGCGTAGACGTACATGATCTCAGGATAGGCAGGCGGGGCGCGGCGGTTCGCAGCGCTGGTGACGGGGCGCTCGTGCAGGGGCGCCGGTGAAGGGTGGCTCCGCCCCGGCGGCCGTCCTGGCCACCGGGGCGGAGCAACCGGCGAACTCGCCCGCCGTTCCTCCCCGTTTCCCGCTGCGCGTCACGCGTTACGCGTTGCTCGTCACCCGCTGCGCGTTACGCGTACGCGTTGCTCGTCACCCGCTACTTGTTACAGGAAGGAGTTGATCTGGATGGTCTCCGTACGGCCCGGTCCCACGCCGATCGCCGAGATCGGGGCGCCCGACATCTCCTCCAGCGCCTTCACGTACGCCTGCGCGTTCTTCGGCAGTTCGTCGAAGGTCTTCGCCTCGCTGATGTCCTCCGACCAGCCCGGCAGGTACTCGTAGATCGGCTTGGCGTGGTGGAAGTCGCTCTGGCTGTAAGGGAGTTCCTCGACGCGCCGGCCGTCGATCTCGTACGCCACACAGACCGGGATGCGCTCCCAGCCGGTCAGCACGTCCAGCTTGGTGAGGAAGAAGTCCGTCAGACCGTTGACCCGCGTCGCGTAACGCGAGATCACCGCGTCGAACCAGCCGCAGCGGCGGTCGCGGCCCGTCGTCACGCCCCGCTCGCCGCCGATACGGCGCAGCGCCTCGCCGTCCGCGTCCAGCAGTTCGGTCGGGAACGGGCCCGCGCCGACGCGTGTCGTGTACGCCTTGAGGATGCCGATGACCCGGCTGATCTTCGTGGGGCCGACGCCGGAGCCCGTACAGGCGCCGCCCGCCGTCGGGTTGGACGACGTGACGAAGGGGTACGTGCCGTGGTCGACGTCCAGGAGCGTGCCCTGACCGCCCTCGAAGAGGACGACCTTTCCGGCGTCGATGGCGTCGTTGAGGACGAGCGTGGTGTCGCTGACGTACGGGCGCAGCTTCTCCGCGTACTCCAGCAGCTCCTCGACGATCTTCCCGGCCTCTATGGCGCGCCGGTTGTAGAGCTTGGCGAGGAGCTGGTTCTTGAAGTCCAGCGCCGCGTCGACCTTCTGGGTCAGGATCGACTCGTCGTACAGGTCCTGGACACGGATACCGACCCGGTTGATCTTGTCGGCGTACGTCGGGCCGATGCCGCGGCCCGTCGTGCCGATCTTCCGGGAGCCGAGGAACCGTTCCGTCACCTTGTCCATCGTCGTGTGGTACGACGTGATCAGATGCGCGTTGCCGCTGATCAGGAGCTTCGACGTGTCGACACCGCGGTCGTTGAGCCCACTCAGCTCGGAGAGCAGGACGGCCGGGTCGACGACGACGCCGTTGCCGATGACGGGCGTGCAGTCGGGGGAGAGGATTCCGGAAGGGAGGAGATGCAGCGCGTATTTCTGGTCGCCGACGACGACCGTGTGGCCGGCGTTGTTGCCACCCTGGTAACGCACCACATAGTCCACGGAACCACCGAGCAGGTCGGTGGCCTTTCCCTTGCCTTCGTCACCCCACTGAGCACCGAGCAGCACAAGTGCGGGCACAGGCGTACACCCCTTCCGGGCGGGGCATGTCCAAGGCCAGGGGACGCACGCACTTACGCACAAACGCAGGACGCACACGCGCGACACCTCGCACGAATCCGCACCACGCCGCACGAATCCGTACGACAAAACCCGAGCCGTCGAACCGGTTGCCCCGGAATAGACCAAGCCCCTGGCGCAATAGCGCAAGGGGCTCTTGCACAAAGATGCTACCCGAGGAAGGACCGAGGTGTCGGCTCCAGAGCCCGCCGAGAACGGTGCCCAGCAGCTTCTGGTGGTCGTCGACCCGATCGCCCGCAGAACCGACGGCGAATCAGTACGTATCGCCAAGGACGTGCTGAACGCGGGCGCCACCGCGAAATTCTGCCTGCCCGACAGTCCCGCCGACTTCGCGAGGATGCTGGCGCGCAGAGGCACCCGGCGGCCGGTGGTGATCGGCGACGACCGGGCCCTGCTGCGGACCGTCGCCCTGCTGCACCGGGAACGGGACCTGGCGGCGGGCGCGCTGTCGCTGGTGCCGGTCGGGGCCTCCGTCGACCTGGCGCGCTCGCTCGGGGTGCCCACGGGGGCGGTCGCGGCGGCGCGGGCGGTGCTGGACGGGGTCGTACGGCGGCTGGACCTGCTCGTGGACGACAGCGACGGGGTGGTGCTGGGCGGTCTGCGCATCCCGGCGCTGCCGCCGGGGGAGGACGGGCGGGGCGGGGAGCACGCGGGCGGTCTTTCGGTGTGGGGCGCCTGCCGTTCGCTGGTCCGTACGCTGGTCAAGCCGGTGCCGCAGGTGCTCGCCGTACACACGCACCGGCTGCGGGTGGAGGCGGACGGGGTCGTGCTGAGCGACCTGGACGACCCGGTGGACTCGGTGACGGTGCGCTCGCTCGGCGGGCGGGCGGAGGTCGTGGTCCGTACACGCTCCTCGGCCGAGCCGATCACCGCGAGCGCGCTGTCGGTGACGGTCTCGGGCGCGGACTTCCGCTACCGGGCGGACACGGCGGTGACGGGGCCGGTGCGGACCCGGACATGGACGCTGCGGGCGGGGGCGTGGGGGCTGACGCTTCCGGCGGAGGGGTGAGAGGGCGGGGCGGTCCGTCCGGAGCTCCGGTGGGTGGCGGCCGGCCGGTGGTGACGGGGCGGGCTCATTCGCCGCGCAGTTCCGCCCGGTGCTTCGTCCAGCGTTCCATCATCGATCCCAGCTCCTCCTCCAGGAAGAGGAAGAACTCCAGCGTCTCGTTGATCCGGCGGCCCTGCGGGCTGTCCAGACCGAAGTGGTCGACGCCCTCCTGCATCGTGGTCCGCCAGCGGCGCAGCATGACGTCCCTGTTGGTGAGGGCCTCGTACCACTGGTCGCCCTGCACGCGGTAGCGCTCCCGGCGCGAGCCCGGTTCCCGCTCCCGGACGACCATGTTGACCTGGGCGAGATAGCGGACCGCGCCCGATACGGCCGCCGGACTGACCTTCAGCCGCTCGCCCAGTTCCGCCGCGCTCATCACGCCGCGCTCGGAGGAGAGCAGCGCGGCGAAGACCCGGGCCGGCATACGGGTCATGCCCGCCTCGACGAGCTGGGCGGCGAAGCTTTCGACGAACTGCGAGACGGCGGCTTCGTCGTTCCGGCCGCGGACGGCCTCGGCGCCGACGGCCCGATCGTCTGTGTCCCGGCCGTGGGCGTCCTGGCCGTCTGTGTCCTGGCCTTTGTCGTTCCGACCGTCGGCGTTCCGACCGTCGGCGTTCCGACCGTCGGCGTTCCGACCGTCGGCGTTCCGGCCGTCGGCGTTCTGGCCGTTGACGTGGTCACGGCCACTGTCGTGCTGGGGGCGGTGGCCTTCACTCATTCGCCGACCTCGGTCTCTCGGGTGCTGATGGCTCTGTGTGACCAGTCTATCGATCGATTCATACGCTTCCTTAACTTCACAAATTTCTGAAAGAAGCGTACGTTCAGAAATATGAAGAAGGCAATCACCGTCGCCGGACTGCACAAGTCGTTCGGCCGGACGCACGCGCTCGACGGCCTCGACCTCACCGTCGAGGCCGGTGAGGTCCACGGATTCCTCGGCCCCAACGGCGCCGGAAAGTCCACCACCATCCGTGTGCTGCTCGGGCTCCTGCGCGCCGACTCGGGCGCCGCGCAGCTCCTCGGCCAGGACCCGTGGAACGACGCCGTCGCCCTGCACCGGCGGCTCGCCTACGTACCCGGTGACGTCGAGCTGTGGCCCAACCTCACCGGCGGCGAGGCCATCGACCTGCTCTCCACCCTGCGCGGCGGGCTGGACCGGCGGCGCCGCGACGAACTGATCGAACGGTTCGACCTCGACCCGACCAAGAAGGGCCGCGCCTACTCCAAGGGCAACCGGCAGAAGGTGGCCATCGTCGCCGCGCTCGCCTCCGACGCCGAACTGCTCCTGCTGGACGAGCCGACGGCCGGTCTCGACCCACTCATGGAGGTCGTCTTCCAGGACGTCATCCTCCAGGCGAAGACCGCCGGGCGGACCGTCCTGCTCTCCAGCCACATCCTCGCCCAGGTCGAGAAGCTCTGTGACCGGGTGAGCATCGTCCGGCAGGGCCGTACCGTCCAGTCCGGCACGCTCACCGAGATGCGCCACCTCACCCGTACGACCGTCGAGGCCGAGACGGCGCGCCCGGCCACCGGGCTCGACGCCCTGCCCGGCATCCACGGCGTCCGGGCCAACGGCCACCGGGTGCACTTCGCGGTCGACGGCGCGCACCTCGACACCGCGATCCGTACCCTCGGCGGCTTCGGCATCCGGAGCCTGATCAGCCACCCGCCGACCCTCGAAGAGCTGATGCTGCGGCACTACGGCGACGAACTCGCGGCGGGCGGGCACGCGGGCGGGGACGGGGACGCGTCGGCGGGCGGGCGCACGGACCGGGACCGGGACCGGGACCGGGACCGGGACCGGGAAACGTACGGACAAGCCGCCGGGGCTGGCACCCACGACGAAGCGGCCGACGGCGCGCCCGCCACCACCGAGGGCGGGGCCGCGCGATGACCACCGTCACGGCACCCGCCGCCGACCGCGCGTCCGCGCCCGGCCGGACCGGCTCCGGCGCCCTCGCCGGGACCGGCACCCTGACGCGTTTCGGCCTGCGCCGGGACCGCGTCCGTATCCCCGTCTGGGTGATCGCCCTCACCCTCGGCACGCTGTCCACGGCGGCCGAGTACAAGACCCTGTACGCCACCGCGGAGCAGCGGGCAGCGGCCGTCGGTTCCATGGACAGCCCGGCCGCGCTCGCCATGACCGGCCCGCGCCACTACCTGGACGACTCCACCATCGGCTCGATGATGAGCCACCAACTCCTCGGCTTCATGGCCGTCCTGGTCGGCCTCATGAGCGTCCTCATCGTCACCCGGCACACCCGCGACGAGGAGGAGACCGGGCGCGCCGAACTCGTACGCTCCACCGTCGTCGGCCACCACGCCCACCTCGCCGCCGCGCTGGCCGTCGCCACCGTCGCGAACCTCGCGCTCGCGGCCCTGCTGACACTGGGCCTCCTCGCCACGGGCCTCGGCGGGGTCGGTACGGGCTCGGCGCTGCTGTACGGGCTCGCGCACGCCGCCGTCGGTCTGGTCTTCGCGGGCGTGGCGGCCGTCACCGTACAGATCACCGCCCACACACGCGGCGCCTCCGGCATGGCCCTCGCCGTGATCGGCGTCGCGTACGCGCTGCGCGCCGCCGGTGACGTCGGGAACGACGCGCTGTCCTGGCTGTCCCCGATCGGCTGGGTCCAGCGCACGTACGTCTTCGTCGACGACCGCTGGTGGCCGCTGCTGCTCTGTCTGGTGCTCGCCGCGCTGACCGCCGCGTGCGGTTTCGTCCTGAGCACCCGGCGCGACGTGGGCGCGGGCCTGCGCGCGTCCCGGCTCGGCAGGCGTACGGCCTCCGGCGCGCTGACCCGGCCGCTCGGTTTCGCCCTGCGGCTGCACCGCGCGACCCTGCTGGGCTTCGTCGCGGGGCTGTTCGTGATGGGGCTGATGTACGGCTCCATCCTCGGCGAGGCCGAGGACATGGTGGGGGACATCGATCAGGTGCGGGAGGCGCTGGCGAAGATCGGCGGCGCGTCACTGGCCGAGTCGTTCGCGTCGACGGTGATGGTCGTGATCGCCGTGGTGGCCGCCGTGTACGTGGTCATGGCCACGCTCCGGCCGCGCGCCGAGGAGAACGCGGGCCGCGCCGAACCGCTCCTGGCCACCGGGCTCTCCCGTGACCGCTGGGTGGGCAGCCATGTGGCGGTGGCCCTCGCGGGCGGAACGGCGCTGCTGCTCGTGGCCGGGCTGGGCTTCGGCCTCGCGGGCGCGGCCTCGGCCGGGGACGGCGGGCTGGCGCCGCGACTGACCGGCGCCGCGCTGGCGTACGCGCCGGCGCTGTGGGTGACGGTGGGGGTGGCCGTCGCGCTCTACGGCTGGTACCCGCGCGCCGGGGCGGCGGCCTGGATCGTGCCGGTGTACGCGTTCGTGGTCGGATATCTCGGGTCGGTCCTCCAGTTCCCGGCCTGGATGAACAACCTGTCGCCCTTCGGGCACGTGCCCCGGCTTCCGGCCGCCTCGATGAGCTGGACGCCCCTGCTGATCCTCACGGCGGTCGCCGCCGGGCTGATCGCGCTGGGACTGGCGGGGTTCCGGCGGCGGGACCTGGAGACGAAGTAGCGTAGGGGGGAGGGGAGTTGGGTCACCGCTCACCGCTCTGGCTCTGGCTCTACGAGGGGTTCCGTCATCCCCTGGATCACAGCTCCATGAGCCGTTCCCTGTCTCCCCGGGTCACAGCTCCACGAGGAGTTCCCGCACCCCCCGGATCACATATCCCGGCTTCCACTCCGGCTCGGCCACGAGCCGGAGTGTCGGTGCCCGGCGCAGCAACTCGCCGAACGACGCGGTCAGTTCGAGCCGCCCGAGGGGCGCGCCCAGGCAGTAGTGGATGCCCGCGCCGAACGTCACGTGCGGATTGTCCGCACGGGTCAGGTCCACGGTGTCCGGGCGGTCGAAGCGAGCCGGGTCGCGGTTGGCGGAGCCGAAGAGCAGGGCGAGTTCGGAGCCGCGCGGCACGACGGTGCCGTCGATCTCGATGTCGTCCAGGACCCAGCGCTCGAACATCTGGAGCGGGGTGTCGAAGCGCAGCAGTTCCTCCACAGCTGTGGACAACGACGCCTCGCCCGCGCGCAGGGCCGCGAGTTGCTCCGGGTGCCGGAACAGCGTCCACCAGCCGTTGACGGTCGTGTTGACCGTCGCCTCGTGACCCGCGTTGAGCAGCAGCGCGCAGGTGGAGATCGTCTCCTGCTCGCTCAGCCGGTCCCCCGCGTCCTGCGCGGCGATCAGTGCCGTGAGCAGGTCGGCGCCGGGGGCGGCCCGCCGGGCAGCGATCAACTCCCTTAGATAAGCGGTGAATTCGAGCGAGGACCGGACGGCCTGCCGGGCCACCTCCTCCGACGGGTTCAGCTCGTACATCGCGCACATGTCGGCCGACCAGGGGCGCAGCAGCGCCCGGTCCGACTCGGGGACGCCCAGCATCTCGGCGATGACGGCGACCGGCAGCGGCTCCGCCACCTCGGCGAGCAGGTCGCCGCCGCCCGCCGCGCACAGCTGGCCGACCAGTTCGGCGGCGAGCCGCCGTACGGTCGGGGCGAGCGCCTCGACGGTGCGCGGGGTGAACGCCTTCGACACGAGGCGGCGGATCCGGGTGTGGTCCGGTGCCTCCAGGTCGAGCAGGCCGTTGCCGTTGAGGATGTGGAACGGCTCGTGCGCCTCCGGTGTCGGCGCCCGGCCGAACTCCTCGTGCGTGAAGCGATGGAGGTACGTCCGCCCCAGCCGCCGGTCCCGCAGCAGGGCCGACACGTCGGCGTGGTGCGGGACGAGCCACTGCCGCGAGGGCTCGAAGTAGTGCAGCCGGCCGCGTTCGCGCAGTTCCGCGTAGACGGGGTACGGGTCGGCGACGAAGTCGGGCGACCACGGGTCGAAGGACCGGGCGGGCGACGTGGGCGGGGGTACGGCCGAGGACGCCGGCCCGGACGCGACGTGGGACGACGCGTGCGAGGCCACGGGGGCGGGGGACGCGAGGTCGGCCACGGGGCCGGGACCGGGGGTCGAACCGGGTGCGGGCCGGGGCTCGGGTGCGGGTACGTCGGTTGCGTCGGGTGCGGGCCGGGACTCTGCCATGGGCGCACGTTACGCGTACGGAGCCCGTGGCCGTCCCCCCGGGCGGTGTCAGACACATCACGCCTGGCGGGGGAGGCTGACCTGGGGGCGAGGGGGCAGCCGCCGCTCACCGGCGCGAAGGCCGGGCTCACCCCGTACGAACGAACCGGCTCACCCCGGCACGCGCGGGAGGCCCGCCTCAGCGGGACGAACCGCCACTCCCCCGGCGCGAAAGCCGGGCCCGGCCCGCCCCGTGCGAACGAACCGGCTCGCCTCAGGCGCCGAAGGCCCGCCGCTCACCCGGCGCGAACACGCCCGGCTGACCCGGCGGGAGACCGCCGCTCGCCCCGGCACGCGGGGACCGCCCGGCGCAAAGGAACGCTCGCCCCCACCGCGGGACGCCGACTCCCCCGGCACGACCCCCGTACCAACGAGTCGGCTCACCCCCGCGCGAAGAGACTGCTCACCCCCAGGCGCGAGCGCACCAGCCCACCCCGGCGTGAAAAGCCCGCCGCTCATCCCGGCGCGGGAACCACCACTCATCCCGGCGCACGGAGAACCACTGCTCACCCCGGCGCACGGAGAACCGAACCACCCCCGCGTAAAGAAACCGCTCACCCCGGTGTGACCAGTCTCGCCTCGTACGCGAACACCGCCGCCTGTGTGCGGTCCCGCAGCCCCAGCTTCACCAGGATCCGGCTCACGTGCGTCTTGATCGTGGACTCGGCCACCACCAGATGGCTGGCGATCTCCGCGTTCGACAGCCCCTGCGCGATCAGGACCAGGACCTCCGTCTCGCGCTCCGTCAGCTCGCCCATCTGTGCCAGCGCGGGCGGGCGCGGGGCCTCCGCGAGTTTGGAGAACTCGGTGATCAGCCGACGCGTCACCGTCGGCGCCAGCAGGGCCTCGCCGGACGCCACCACCCTTACCCCGTCGGCCAGTTGGCGTGCCGAGGCGTCCTTCAGAAGGAAGCCGGAGGCACCCGCGCGCAGCGCCTGGTACACGTACTCGTCGAGATCGAACGTCGTCAGGACCAGTACCTTCGCGTCCGCGTCCGCCGCCACGATCTCGCGAGTCGCGTCGATGCCGTTCAGCTCCGGCATGCGGATGTCCATCAGGACGACGTCCGGGGCGAGGGCCGCGACCTGGGTGACGGCCTCGCGGCCGTTCACCGCCTCGCCGACGACCTCGATGTCCGGCATCGCGTTCAGCAGCACCGAGAAACCCTCACGGACCATCACCTGGTCGTCGACGATCAGGACGCGGATCGTCATGACCGCTCCCCGTCGGCGGCCGGGGCGGCGCCACCGTTCTCGTCGTCCTCGGGGGCGGCGACCGGGATGAACGCCGTCACCTCGTAACCGCCGTCCGCCTGGGCCCTCGCGGTCATATCACCGTTCAGCATGGTCACCCGCTCCCGCATCCCCGTGATGCCGTGCCCCGCGCCGGGCGAGGGTTTCACCAGCCCACGCGGCGGTGTGTTGACGATCCGCAGGCCGATCCCGCCGAGCACGTACGCGACCTCGACCTTGGCCGTGGCGCCCGGCGCGTGCCGAAGGGCGTTGCTGAGTGCTTCCTGGATGATCCGGTACGCCGACAGCTCGACGCCCTGCGGCAGCTCCCGTACCGCTCCGGTGACCGTCTTCTCCACGGTCAGGCCCGCCTCCCGGACGTTGGACAGCAGCCCATCCAGCTCGGCGAGGGTCGGCTGGGGCGCGTCGGGGGCGTCGTAGTCGTCGGCCCGTACGACACCGAGGACGCGGCGCAGCTCGGTCAGCGCGGCGACGGCGTTCTCCCGGATGGTGGCGAACGCCTGCTCCAGCTCGGGCGGCGGGTTCTCCACCCGGTAGGGCGCGGCCTCCGCCTGGATCGCGACGACCGACATGTGGTGCGCGACGACGTCGTGCAGCTCGCGGGCGATGGTGGTGCGCTCCTCCAGGAGCGTGCGGCGGCTGCGCTCGACGGCGTTGACGCTGAGCTGGACCGCCACCTCCTTCTTCGCGTCGCGGCGGATGTGGACGGCGGAGACCGTCAGCAGGAAGAGCGCGGAGACGACGAGCAAGGGCCCGCTCGTCGAGCTGTACGCGTACATGCCGCCGAAGAGCGTCTCGGCGACCAGGGCGTACGCCAGTGTGACCAGCCACATCCAGCCCGCGGTGCGGGGGTTGGTGCGTATCGCGACGATGGTCATCACGGCGAGGTACGAGGCGAAGGCGCCGGGTGTCCAGGGCCAGTCGCTGTAGTAGGAGGTGCCGCCCATCGCGGTGACCGCGGTGATCGCGAGGGCCAGCCACCAGGCCGCGACGGGCCGGATGAGGACCAGCAGGACCGGGATCACGGGGAGCAGTTCCAGCAGCCCCGTGCCGTTGGACGTTCCGGTGAGCAGGGCGAACAGCGCGCAGAAGCCGATCACGGCGTGCGGAAGCCACGCCACTCCCTCGCGCAGCGGACCGGGCAGCCGGCGCGTGATCGGGCCGTCCGTCGCCATGCGCGGCATCGGCCGGTAGGCGAAGGCGTCGTGGAAGAGGTCCTGGCGCAGGCTCCCGAGGAGGCCGGCTGCGGCCCGGAACTCGGGGCTCCGGGCTTTCCCGGTCGCGGTCTTCTGCTCTGTCGTGGTCACGTTTTCCAAGGTAGGGGAGGGACGGGCACCGGTCGTCACCAGTGATATGGATACTTCTCCGTCCGTCCCAGGTACTACGTGGCGACTGGTGGGGGCCCGGAGGCGGCTCGCTACGCGGCGGGCGCGGGCTGCTCGGAGGTCGCGGGCTCCCGGAGGCGGCTCGTTGCGCGGCGGGCGCGGGCTCCCGTACGGGCGGGCTCCCGCACGGCGGCGCGGGCTGCTCCGAGGGCTCGGGCTCCCGCACGGCGGCGCGGGCTGCTCCGAGGGCTCGGGCTCCCAGAGGCGGCTCGTTACGCGGCGGGCGCGGGCTGCTCCGAGGGCTCGGGCTCCCGCACGGCGGGCTCGGGCTCCCGTACGGGCGGGCTCCCAGAGGCGGCTCGTTGCGCGGCGGGCTCCCGAAGGGAGCTACGTCGCGGGCACCCGCACCGAGGGCCGGAACGCGTCCGCGTGCTCGGCCGCCCATTCCGCGAACGTCCGCGCGGGGCACCCGGTGACCTCCTCCACCGTACGGAGCGGGGTCCGGCCCACCGGCGGGGTGTTCCCGTACACCTCCAGCAGGAAGCGGACGACCTCCTCCGGCTGCCCGGCGGCCCGCCACCGCGCGGCCGCCTGCTCCTCGGTCAGCTCGACCAGCCCGATCCTCCGGTCGCGGGCGGCGGCCAGCGTGGCGACCTTGTCGCGGACCGTCAGCGCCTCGGGCCCGGTGATCACGTACGTCCTGCCGCCGTGCCCGTCCTCACTGAGGGCGACGGCGCCGACCGCGCCGATGTCCCGCTCGTGGACCATCGCGCTCAGTCGCTCCACGAACGGCTCGCGGACCGTGTCCTCCGTACGTACGGGCTCCGCCCAGGCGAGTGCGTTGGCCATGAACTCGACGGGCATGAGCACGGTCCACGGGATGCCGCCCGCCGTCACGGCGTCCTGGAGCGGGGTGTCGCCGCCGCCGTTGAGCACGGTGACCCGGCGCACCCCGGCCCCGGCGGCCAGCTTCAGGATGTCGGGGCCGGTCTCCAGCGGGGCGAAGAGGCCGCCGTCGAAGGTGATCAGATGCAGGCCGGTGACGCCGTCGAGGGCGGGGGCGAGGGACGCCGGGTCGGCGAGGTCACCGCGTACCACCTCGACGCCGTCGGGGAAGTCCGCAGCGGCCGGGTCACGGGTCAGGGCCCGTACCCGGTGGCCCCGGCTGCGCAGTTCGAGGACGATCTGCCGGCCGACCGTACCGGTGGCGCCGGACACGAGGTTCACGTTCGTGTGGTGGGTCATGGGCCGACGGTAGGAGGGCTCGCGGTCAGTTTCCGTCCGCGACGTGACCACGCGTCCGCACCGTCCGGTCCGCCACGCCCGACCCGGCCCGACCCGACTGAACAAATGCCCCTGTCAGTAGGCGAGTTGGGCCAGTTCCTCGGCGACGACCGCGCACGCGTCGGCGCCGGGGTCGACCGGCGGGAAGTGCCCGACGTCCTCAAGGAGCGTGAGGCCGACCATCTCTCCCGCGCGGGCGGCGGCGTCGACGTACGCCTCGGAGACGGCCCCCGGGACGACGATGTCGTTCCGCCCGTGCACCACGGCGGTGGCGATCCCGGTGGGCAGCAGGGCGGACGGGTCGGCGTATTCCTCGCGCTCCTTCAACCGCTCGCTCCCACCGAGGAGTTGGGCGACGGCCCCGCCGCAGACGTCCAGTTCGACGGCGCTGGTGAAGTCCGCGATGGGGGCGATGGCGACGACGCCGCGCAGCGGCGGAGCCGCGTCCAGCCGCCAGGGCGACCCCTCGGGCAGTACGTGCCGCGCCGAGGCCCACAGCGCGAGATGGCCCCCGGCGGAGTGCCCGGTGACCACGATCCGGTTCGGGTCGGCCGCCGGGAGCGCGTCGGCCACGAGCGCGGGCAGCGCGTCCATCGCGGCGGCGACGTCGTCGAAGGTCTCGGGCCACCGCCCGGCCTCGGCGTTGTCACTGCCCCCGCGCCGGTACTCCACGTTGGCGACGGCGAACCCGCGCCGGGCCAGGAACCCGGCGAACGGCGTCAGATGCCTCCGGTCGTACGGCGCCCGCCACGCCCCGCCGTGCAGCACCACCACCAACGGCACGCCTTCGAGCCCACCGCGCGGCGCGTAGAAATCGATCACCTGATCAGGGTGCTCCCCGTACGCGACGGTGACGTCGGGCTCCACCCTCGGACGCGAAAAGAGCGCCTCGGACTCGGCGAGGTCACGGGCGACCGCGGCGACATCCGCTGAATCGTGGGCGGCGGAATCCGACACGCTGCTCCAACCTTTCGATGAGAGACCCGACTTGACCTGATCAGCGGGGACGGTATCAGCATCCCGCCCCCGGCTTCACGGCACTGCCTCACCCCCACCACCCCACCACCGTCGCGCTCAGGCCCCCGGTGCCGGGCGGGCCCCGTACGCCGCGAACCCCCAGTGGCGCGCCTCGACGCCGGGGAACCCCTCCGGGGACCCCACGGCCCGTCCTGTCTCCCGGTCCGGCACCCGCTCACGGCGCTTCATCACCGGGCGACGCTCCGGCGAATGACGCGATCGCTCGTGCGTAGCGCGGCGGTGAGCCGGTCGCCCAGTTCGTCGGCTCGCGACAGGACATCGGTCCACTTGTGGCAACGAAGCCGTTGACTCCTTGCTTCGAAGACACGACGAGGGACTGGCGTGGTCGTTCTCCCAGCACATCGGTGATGAACGCACAGCCCACGGTCATACCGCGAACGCGGTCGATGCTCCCCTTATTACTGGCGACACTGATCTCACCGCGTTCTTCCTCGGCCGAACGGCCCAGTTCGCGGTTGACACCAGGCACGCTGCCGACGCCCTCGGACTCACCGCCGACGCTCGGCGCGCCCGACGTCAGCAGGCGGCGGCCTTCGACACCGCCATCACCATGCTTCCTCCCTCATATCGTCGGAACCGTGGTGTCTGCCTTGCTCGCACTGCCTGTGCCCACGCGGGCACAGGCAGCATGACCCTGGCTGCCCGAATCGGTAGTCGGCGCCGATACCTCAGCGCCTGGAGCGAGCCCGACACCTTCGTTCCAGGCGCCGACGGCACCGAGCTCCTCGAAGATGCGAGTGGCACGGTCCTGACTCTGCCCAACTACGCGCCGCGCGGACCCCCAACCTGCAGGATGCTCTGTCTTAAAAATCGTGTTAACCATTTTGACCATGCGCCTTCACTAACGCCGAAATCAGCCTCGGGACCGAACTGTGCGGATTTGGAGGCGCATGCTTTACTTTAATCGATTCACACTTGGAGGATCTGGCGATGGCTTCTGGATAATTTCCATAAGGGAATCTGTCAGACATGTTCTTACCGGAGATTCCCCTTTTTTGCAGGAGTTTTGAGAGCGTGTTTGCATCCACCCATGATGTGCGGTTCTCAAAATGCCACAGCAGCCAGATTTCGAAGCACGGTGAGCTGATCGCTATTTCGATACTCAGACGGCCGGCTTCGATACATGCCCTCTCAAGGCTGGCGTGTTCGTCCACATCAACAACACACCAAACCGCATCATAAGGATCCCCACTCCTTTTCTCAAGATCCCGAAGTCGTTTCGCTTCATTTACTACACTTAATGGGTCTCGACCGACTCCGACCGGCTTGACACTGACCACTCGGACGGCTTTTGCTCTTACCAATGCCGTGAACTTCTCGAAATACTGAGGTTCCGTGTTGACGCCTTCGGTGGCAATGAGAATCTTCGTGTGCTCGTATCGCGTGTTCTTCGACTTCGAGATCCTCTGGGTGCCACGCAATTGACGGCGGCTCATGTTTGCGCCTCCACTCGCAGAGACGCAAACAATTCCTCCCAAGCAAGCGTGGGAACTGCCCCATACCTTCCGCCGAGATATCGACGTTCTACGCTATGATCCTTCTTGACGGGAAAATCTGTCAGCGGATAAATCTCCGTGACTCCATCGGAGGATTTCTCAGAGAACCACATCTCCTCCTGATCCAGGCCATCGCCCGAGAGGTGGCCCATCAGGGAAGTGTCGTGCGAGGTGAAGACAAGCTGCGCCCCGCGTGGATTGATCTCCGGAGACTTGAACATGGCGATGAGTGCTGACGCCAGCCTCGGGTGCAGACTGGAATCGAGTTCATCAACGATCAGCACTCCGCCGTATTTAATCTCCCGCAATGCGGGCAACGCAAGGGAAAGCCAGGCAACCGTGCCGCTACTCTCGTTGCTCAGATCCAGATTGTGAGAATCCTCGACGGATGGCCCCGTGTGCCAAAAACTGATCACCTTCCTTTGCTCTTCCAAAAGTTCGGCGAAAAATGCCTCTTCGTCATCCCCCTCATTCGTTAGGGCCTTGATTGTCTTGCGCATGGTCGACTGAGTCTTCTCGTCGACTTCAACTTCCTCCAAGGAGAGGCGTTGAATCCCAAGGTCGGCGAAACGCAGCAAAGATTGAGCCTGCCCCAGAGTCTCCTCTTCTTCGATCCATTTCTTGACCGCCCTGATTCGACTCTGTTTATAGAATTCAGAAAATGCAGCGTAGCGCAAATGCTTGGTCAGGTAATGGTTGACACTCTGCAACTGAGCGTGATTTGCCATACTTGCCGTGGAGAGGTAAAGGTTGTAGCTCCCCATCAAGCGCGAAATTCGAACATTCTCTCCCTTGAGGTTCCTGCTGAATGTCATGCTTCCCGGCCCTGGCCCGCTTCTCTCAAACAGAGTACGACGGCGCCCTTCCGGGAACGAGTAGAGCCACTCAGAGGCAACCCCCTTGGAGCTGCTCTCGAATCCGTACGCGTGACGCGTCCCGTTGACCGTAAAGTCAAACTCGTACGCGGAAGTTTCCGTTTTCGATTCCTTGTCGAGGAGAAATGGGGCGTGGGGAAAGAATTCTCGGTCACTCCACCTGGTGGAATTACTGATGGCCTTCACTGCGAAATCCATTGCGTCCAGGATGGTGGTTTTTCCGGATGCGTTGGGGCCGAAGATGCCGACCACACGGTTAGTCACCGAGTCCCAGCCGCCATCCGCAGGACGTACTCCTTCAAAGCTCGATTTGGTGAGCACGAGTTCAGCGGTGTCACGGATGGACTTGTGGTTGGTGACACGGAACCTCAGAAGCATGGCTACCTCACTAGCTAGGTGCAGTTTCATCCCGTCCTAGGACGGATACCGCCCTGACCGCTCCTCAAACCGTACGCCTTGTGTAGGTACCCGACCAGCGGCGTCAACCCGCGGAGGGGCGGAGCGCGGCAGATCGGCACATCGCGGCTCCGGACGATCCCCGTGCAGGTCCCGGTACGAGGGTGTTGTCCCCCCAACTGGACAGCGCTCACCGGCAACGCCTCCATCGCCGTCGCCAGCCGGAAAGGCGCCTACTTCACCGACATCCGTGCAGCACTCGCCACCCTCATCCGCGACACAGAAGCCGGCGAGCCGGCACCCTCCTGTAGACGAGCGTGCCGGGGCCGAGCGCGACCGCGCCCCCGCCCCGGCACCTTCCAGCCCGTGCGTCCCCGTCTACGCCGAGGTCGGCGCCGGGGTCGTCGGCGGGATCTCCCGCAGTACCTGCCCCAGCACCCGCGCCGCGCGTTCCGTGTCGCGGAAGCCTACGTACAGCGGGGTGAAGCCGAAGCGCAGGATGTCCGGGCGGCGGAGGTCGCCGATGACGCCGCGGGTGATCAGGTCCGTCATCACCGCGGGGGCCTCCGCGCAGCGCAGGGCCACCTGGCTGCCGCGTTCCGCGTGGGGCTCCGGGGTCAGTGAGGCGACCCGGTCCGGCGGGGCGTACGCCGACACGCAGCGCAGGAAGAAGTCCGTCAGCGCCAGGCTCTTGGCGCGCAGGACGTCCAGCGAGACGCCGTCCCACACGTCGAGCGACGCCTCCAGTGCCAGCATGGAGAGGATGTCCGGTGTGCCGACCCGGCCGCGTGTCGCGCCCTGCGCCGCCGCGTAGCCGGGTGTCATGCCGAACGGGTCGACGTGCGAGGTCCAGCCCGGGAGCGGGGAGTCGAAGGCCGCCTGGTGGCGTTCGGCGACGTACAGGAAGGCCGGTGAACCCGGTCCGCCGTTCAGGTACTTGTACGTGCAGCCCACCGCCAGGTCGACTCCGTGCGCGTCCAGCTCGACCGGCAGGGCGCCCGCGCTGTGGCACACGTCCCAGATCGCCAGCGCGCCCGCGCCGTGCAGCGCGGCCGTGATGCCGGGAAGGTCGTGCAGCCGGCCCGTACGGAAGTCGACGTGGTTGACGAGCGCGGCGGCCGTACGCGGGCCGGCGGCGCGCGATACGTCCGCGGGGGACACCGGTACCACGCGCAGGGAGGTCATCCGCGCCGCCGACTCGGCGATGTAGCCGTCCGTGGGGAACGTCTCGGCGTCCACGAGGAGTTCGTCGCGGCCCTCCCCCGCCAGCCGGGCCGCCGCCACAACCGCCTTGAAAACGTTGACACTTGTGGAGTCGCCGACCACCACCCGGCCGGGTGCCGCGCCGAGGAGCGGGGCGATCCGGTCGCCGATCCGCTCCGGGGCCGTCCACCAGCCGCCCTCCGTCCAGGAACGGATGCGCAGTTGGCCCCACTGCCGGGTGACGACGTCCTGGACGCGCGCCGGTACGTGACGGGGCAGCGCGCCCAGCGAGTTGCCGTCCAGATAGACGGAGTCGTCGTCGAGCGCGAACAGCTCGCGGCAGGACGCCAGTTGGTCCGCCGCGTCCAACTCGGCGGCCCCTTTGATCAGTTCCTCGGACATGGCTGCCCCGGACATGGCTGTCTCAGACATGGCTGCGCGCCGTCCACAGCTCCGGGAACACGTTCTTCTGCGCGCGCTTCTCCAGCCACGCAACCCCGGCGGACCCGCCCGTGCCGGTCTTGGACCCCATCGCCCGCCGCGTCGCCACCAGATGGTCGTTGCGCCATCGCCACACCAGCTCGGCTACGTCCGTCAGCGCCTCGCCCAGCCGGATGATCTCGCCGTTCTGGTCGGGCTCCGCGTACACGTCGGCCCAGAGCTTCTCGATCGCCGGCGACGGCTCGTACTTCTGGGTGAGATCCCGGTTCAGCACCGACGCCGGCACCGGCAGCCCGCGCCGGGCGAGCAGGCTCAGCACCTCGTCGTACAGGCTCGGTTCCTGGAGCGCCTTCTCCAGCTCGGCGTGGACGCGCGGCGCGCCCCGGTGCGGGACGAGCATGGACGCCGACTTGTCGCCGAGCAGGAACTCCAGCCGCCGGTACATCGCCGACTGGAAGCCGGAGCCCTCGCCGAGGGCGCTGCGGTACGAGTTGAACTGCACGGGCGTCAGCTGGCTCAGCGGGGTCCAGGACGCGTTCAGCGCCTCCAGTTCGCGCACCGACCGCTTGAGCGCGTCGACCGCGACCGGCACCCGGTCCTCGCGCAGCGCGCGCGACGCGGTCTCCCACTCGTGGACGATGACGGTGAACCACAGCTCCATGACCTGGGTGGTCACCAGGAAGACCATCTCGCCCGGATCGTCGGACTTCAGATGCTGGAGATGGGTGAGGACGTCCGCCTGGACGTAGTCCTCGTACGGGGTCGTACCCGCGAAGTCGAGGTTCGGGGCTTCCGAACCGGCTCCGGAGGTATCGGGGTGCTGCGACATCTCTGTCTCCTCGATATTGCTACCGGGTAGCGGTCCGCCCCTTCCCATCGGCATCGGAGCTCCGGTCCCCTGTTCGCATCATAATCCCGTCCTCACGGGACGGCCGGGCCTGTGATGTACGTCCCGTTCGCCGCGTACGGCCAGGCATTCGCACGACAGCCGTGCAACCCCTTGATCTGCTGCATCATCGCCGGAGCCGGTCCGCCCTTCCGCCCGCAGGTGAGATGGGGCCTGCCGAGCCGGTGGCCCACCTCGTGGTTGACGATCAGCGCGCGGTACTCGGTCACCGGCCCGTCGAACTGCTCGGAGCCCAGCACCCACCGCTTGAGGTTCACGACGACGCTGCGGCCGACCGTGCAGTTCACCTCGCCACGGGTACGCAGACCGGCAGCGCCGCAGATCCGGTCCACCGTGCCGGGCGTCGCGATCTTGACGTCGAAGTCGGCGGGGCCGGAGGCGACCAGCTGGAAGGACGTACGGCCGTCGGCGGTCCAGCCGCGCGGGTGCGCCAGAATTGTCTCGATCTCGACGGCGGCCTCCGGCGCGGGGAGTGCGATGCCCTTCTCGACCTGCACCCGGTAACGGCGTACGGCGTCGCCGGAGCCGACCGGGGAACCGGCGGCGCGGGCGGTGTGGAAGTCACCGGGGCCGTGGGAGGGCACGGGGATACGGCGGGCCGGCTCGGCGGACCGGGTGGGACCGGGACTTGAATCCGGACCTGGACCTGGACCTGGACCTGGACCTTTGATCGACGGGGGTAAGGAGGCCGGGGGCGCGGGGGCCTTACGCGCCTCCGGGTCCGGCGCCGGACCGCTCCCGGGCCACCCGGCGAGGGCCGCGCCGCCACCGACGACCACGGTCAGGACCACGCCGAGGAGCCCGGCGCGGGCGTACGGACGGCGACGACGGGGCCCGTGACGGGCCAGGGCACGCTTGCCCACGAAAGACCTCTCCCCTGCTACGACCGGCGTCGGGGGAGAGGGTGCCGGGACCTCGTACCGGATTCGATGGCGTGTGCGAGCGTAACGACCGTGTGCGGGCGGTCCGCAGTCTTTCGGACGCACACGCGCCGCAGGTCGGAGGCCGTTCGGACGGCCGGGGACCTGCGGCGCGGGGTGACGCGAGGTGACGCTAGGCGGTACGGGGGGCGCGGGGCCGGCGTGGCGGCCCGGCGGACAGGGGCTCCGCGAACGGCTCAGCCGAGGGTGTCGGCCGCCGTCTGGGACGAGTCCCGCAGAAAGCCCGAGCAGCGCTCGTACTCGTCCTGCTCGCCGATCGACTGCGCGGCGCGCGCGAGTGCGTGCAGGGCGCGCAGGAAGCCCCGGTTCGGCTCGTGCTCCCACGGCACCGGGCCGTGGCCCTTCCAGCCGCTGCGGCGCAGGGAGTCGAGACCGCGGTGGTAGCCCGTACGGGCGTACGCGTACGACTCCACGACCCGGCCGCTCTCGAACGCCTCGTCGGCGAGCTGTGCCCAGGCGAGCGACGAGGTCGGGTACTTCGCCGCGACGTCGGCGGGCGCCGTCCCGTTCGCGAGGAGCTCGCGAGGTTCCGGGTCGTCGGGCAGGTGCGTGGGGGGCGGTCCCCCGAGGAGGTCTTTGTGGATGGCCATGGTTCCGAGTGTCCCAGGTCGCGCCGGAATCCGTGGCGGCGGTGCGGGTTTGCCACCGGCAATCGCGGGGCGGCGAGGAGGGCGGGTGGGGTGCGCGGGAGGGTGGGCGGGCTGGCGGGCGAGGAGGGACGGGGAACCGCGGGCCGGGGGGCGGGGGCTGACGTGGGGCGTCAGGAGGCGGGGGCAGGGCCCGGGGGCAGACGTCCGGCATCAGGGGCCAGGCGTCAGGGCTGGGCGTCGGGCGTCAGCGTCGGAGGCCGGGGCCGGGCGTCGGGCTCACGCGCCGGGCGTCAGAGGCCGGGGGCAGACGTGGGGCCTCAAGAGGCGGGGGCAGGGCCAGGCATCAGGGCTGGGCGTCAGCGTCGGAGGCCAGGGCCGGGCGTCAGGCTCGCGCGCCAGGCGTCAGAGGCCGGGGCCAGGCGTCAGGGGCCAGGGGTCAGCGTCGGAGGCCGGGGCCGGGCGTCGGGCTCACGCGCCGGGCGTCAGAGGCCGGGGCCGGGCGTCAGGCGTCAGGGGCCAGGGGCCAGGGGCCAGCGTCGGAGGCCGGGCGTCGGGCTCGCCCGCCTGTCCGTCCCATACGCACCGCCCGCCCAGTACGCACCGCCCGCACCGCCCGCGCCGCCCGCGCCGCACACGGGCACCACCCCTCCCGCCCGTCCCGCACCCACCACCAGGCTCACGCCCCCACCCGTCCCGCACCCACCACCAGGCTCACGCCCCCACCCGTCCCGCACCCACCACCAGGCTCACGCCCCCACCCGTCCCGCACCCACCACCAGGCTCACGCCTCCGCCCGGTACGCGCCGTCCGCGTCACCCGGCTCCGCCCGTACCGTCGGCTCCAGCGGGGGCGCCGACAGGCCGCAGTTCACCTTGCACTGCGGCAGGCTCGGGGCCGCCGCGCCCGCCTTCGCACTCGCGTCGGCCTTGCCCGGCGCCCGTACCCTCGCCCAGGCGATCAGCGCCCCCAGCACCAGCACCCCCGCGAGCATCGGCATAGCCCGGTCGAACGCCGCGTCGAACTGCGTCGCCGACCGGTACACCTCCGGCCCCATGCCCGCCAGCAGCGGCAGCGCCGCCACCGCGAGGAGGCCCGCGGCCCGCGCGGCGGCGTTGTTGATGCCGCTGGCCAGCCCCGCCCGCGCGTTGTCGACGGACGCCAGGACGGTCGCGGTCAGCGGCGCGACCAGCGTCACCATCCCGAGGCCCATCACCACCAGCGCGGGCAGGACGTCCCTGACGTACGACGCGTCCGCCCCACCGCCCACCCGCAGCATCAGCAGCAGCCCGGCGGCGCACAGCAACGGCCCCAGCGTCAGCGGGATGCGTGGTCCGATCCGCGAGGCCAGCTCCCCCGATCTGGCGGAGAACAGCAGCATCAGCACGGTCGTCGGCAGCAGCGCCGTACCGGCGGCGAGCGCCGAGTAACCCGCCACGACCTGGAGCTGCAACGCCGCCAGGAAGAAGAACCCGCCGAACGCCGCGTACACGCACAGCGTCACCAGGTTGACCGACGTGAACAGGCGCGAGGAGAAGATCGACGGCGGCAGCATCGGATCCGGCCGCCGCCGCTCCAGCAGCACGAACGCCACCGCCACCAGCACCCCCGCCGCCCCCGACCACCACACCTTCGCGATCAGCGCGTACGTCACCAGCCCCAGCGCCAGGGCGCCCAGCGCCGCGCCCAGCACGTCGAAACTCCCGTGCTTCGCCGGGTCCCGCGACTCCGGTACGTGCCGCAGCGCCACCGGCACACAGATCGCGGCCAGCGGCACGTTCAGCAGGAAGACCCACCGCCAGCCGGGCCCGTCCACCAGGAATCCGCCCAGGAACGGCCCGACCGCCGCCCCCACGCCCCCGAACCCCGACCACAGCCCCACCGCCCGCGCCCGGTCGTCCGGATGGAAACTGCCCTGGATCAGCGCCAGCGACCCGGGCACCAGCAGCGCCCCGCCGACCCCCTGGAGGGCGCGCGCGAGGATCAGCACCTCGGCGGTGGGCGCGATCCCGCACAGCAGCGACCCGATCGCGAACCACACGATTCCCAGCACGAAGATCCGCCGCCGCCCGTAACGGTCCCCGAGCGACCCGCCGAGCAGGATCAGCGCGGCGAGCGTGAGCATGTACGCGTTGACCGTCCACTGGAGGTCCGCCAGATTCGCGTGCAGATCGTCACCGATGTGCGGCAGTGCGACATTGACGACGGTCGAGTCGAGCAGCGCCATGGTGGAGCCGAGCACCGTCGTCAGCACGATCCAGCGGCCGGAGGCCGTGCCCAGCCTGATGTCCATGGGGGCATCATCCCCGCACGGGGGCTACGTGGCGAGCCGGCCCAGCGCGCGGATCAACGCGTCCGTGCCCCGTTCGGCCTTGGCACGCGGACAGCCCACGTTGAGCCGTACGAAACCGTCGAGGCCGTACGTCGTCCCGGGCATGATCGCCACCTTCTCGCGCTCGATCAGCTCGCGCTGGAGCGCGGCGTCGTCCACACCGAGCGGCCGGAGGTCGATCCAGGCGAGGTAACCCGCCTCGGGCGGACGCCAGCCCAGCCGGGGGAAGGCCGCGTCGAGACGGGCGGCGACCATGCGGAGGTTGCCCCGGACGTACGCGTTGAGCGCGTCCAGCCAGGGCCCGCCCTCGCGGTACGCGGCGATGTGGGCCGTCAGCGCGAGGACGGCCGGGGAGGCGAGCCCTTCGGCCGTCTCCATCCGGCGGACGAACTCGGCGTGGTCGGCGGGGTCGCCGATGACACCGTACGAACCGCTCAGCGCCGGGAAGTTGAACGACTTCGTCGCCGAGGTGACCAGCGCCCAGCGGCCGGTGGCGACATGGGTCCACGGCAGATGGCGGCGGCCCGGCGGGGCGAACTCGGGGTGCACGAAGTCGGCGTGTATCTCGTCGCTGATGACCGCGACGCCGTACGCCTCCGCGAGCCGGGCGAACTCCGTCAGCTCACCCTCCGACCACACCCGGCCCGTCGGATTGTGCGGCGAGCAGAGGATCAGCACCGTACTGTCGGCGCGCGCCAGCTCCCGCTCCAGGGCGGCCATGTCACCCACCGGCGCCCCGCGCAGTTCACGGCCGAGCCCGGTGACCGCCTTGCGGAAACCGTCGTACGTGGGGGTGTGGACGACCACGGCCTCACCGGGCGCGCTCCACATGCGCAGCAGTTGCGACACCTGGTTGAGCACGGACGGCCCGTACACGACACGGTCGGTGTCGAGGTCGGTGGCGTGGCGGGTGGCGAACCAGTGGCGCAGCGCGGACAGGAAGTCCTTGTGCCGCCAGTCCGTGTAGCCCAGGACACCGTGCGCGAGGCGCGCGTGGAGCGCGGCCAGCACCTCGGGCGGGGAAGCGAAGTCCATGTCGGAGATGGTGAAGGGCAGCAGCCCGGCCACGCCGAACCGGTCGGCGACACCGTCCCACTGGACGCTCCACGTGCCGAGGCGGTCGACGGGGGTGTCGAAGTCGTAGGCCGGGGTTCCGGGGGGTGGCGTTCCGGGGGGTGGGGCGGCGGCGTGGGCCGGGGTTCCGGGGGGTGGGGCGGCATGGGGTGGGGCGGCGTGCGGCGGCGGGCTTCCGGCGCGCGCGGTCCCGTCGTCCACGGTCCCGTCGTCCATCGTCTGGTCCTCCACAGCGCGGTCGTCCACGGTGAACGGTCCTCCTCCGGGCCCGGTGCCCGCGTGCGGCGTGCACCCGCGCGGTCCTGGTCCCGGCTCTGGTCCTCGTCCTCGTCCTCGTACTCGTCCTTGTACGGGTCCTGATCCCCGGTCCTGATCCCCGGTCCTGGTCCCGGGACAGCCCACGGGCCCGGCATCGCGAACGACACCGGGCCCGCGAGGTGGAAACGGTCGGCTACTTGAGCCGGGTGCCCTTCGACCGCAGCGCGGCGCACGCCTCGGTCACGCGCGCGGCCATGCCCGCCTCGGCCAGCTTGCCCCAGGTGCGCGGGTCGTACGTCTTCTTGGAGCCGACCTCGCCGTCGACCTTCAGCACACCGTCGTAGTTGCGGAACACGTGGTCCACGACCGGCCGCGTGAAGGCGTACTGGGTGTCGGTGTCCAGGTTCATCTTCACGACGCCGTTCTCCAGCGCCGTCGCGATCTCCTCGGCCGAGGAACCGGAACCGCCGTGGAAGACGAAGTCGAACGGCTGGCTGCCGGCGGGCTTGCCGTACTTGTTGGCGACACCCTCCTGGAGGTCCTTCAGCAGCTCGGGACGGAGCACCACGTTGCCCGGCTTGTAGACGCCGTGCACGTTGCCGAAGGACGCGGCCAGCAGGTAGCGGCCCTTCTCGCCCAGGCCCAGGGCCTCGGCGGTGCGCAGCGCGTCGTCGACGGTCGTGTAGAGGGAGTCGTTGATCTCGTGCGAGACGCCGTCCTCCTCACCGCCGGTCGGGGTGATCTCGACCTCAAGGACGATCTTCGCGGCGGCGGCCTGCGCGAGCAGCGTCTCGCCGATGTCGAGGTTGTCGGCGAGGGTCTCGGCGGAGCCGTCCCACATGTGCGACTGGAAGAGCGGGTTACGGCCGGCCTTGACGCGCTCGGCCGACACGGCGAGCAGCGGACGGACGTACGTGTCCAGCTTGTCCTTGGGGCAGTGGTCGGTGTGCAGCGCGACGGTGATGTCGTACTTGGCGGCCACGATGTGCGCGAACTCCGCGAGCGCGACCGCGCCCGTCACCATGTCCTTGTTGTACTGGCCGCCGAGGAACTCCGCACCACCGGTGGACATCTGGATGATGCCGTCGCTCTCGGCCTCCGCGAAACCGCGCAGCGCGGCGTGCAGGGTCTGCGACGAGGTCACGTTGATGGCCGGGTAGGCGAACTTGCCTGCCTTCGCCCGGTCGAGCATCTCGGCGTAGACCTCGGGGGTTGCGATGGGCATCGGGCCGCTCCTTGTGATGTGCGGGGTGTGAGGTGCTTTGTCCCTGACCTGGGGGCGACGTCATTGTCGCCCTCATCTTTCCAGACTCTCGTGCCTGCGCCATGGGTCAGGCCCCGTGGGGCCTCGGCGGGGCCGTACGTCAGTACGTCTCGCTACGTCGGTACATCGGTACATCGGTACATCGGTACATCGGTACGTCGCTACGTCGCTACGTCGGCTCGTAGTTGCGTCGGTACGTCGGACCACGCCGTGCGTCGGACCCTCGGCCGTGCGTCAGGTCGGCCCGTGCGTCAGGCCAGGCCGAGGTCGCCCAGCGTGTACGCGCCGACGTAACGAAGCCCCGCGGCCTCGACGGCCGAGGCCGCCCCCCGGTCCACGATCACCGCGACGGCGACGACCTCACCGCCCGCCTCACGCACCGCCTCGACGGCCGTCAGCGGGGACCCGCCGGTCGTCGACACGTCCTCCACGACCAGACAGCGGCGGCCCTTGACGTCGGTGCCCTCGATACGCCGCTGCATCCCGTGGGCCTTGCCCTGCTTGCGTACGACGAACGCGTCCAGCGATCCGCCCCGTGCAGCCGACGCGTGCAGCATCGACGTCGCCACCGGGTCCGCGCCCAGCGTCAGGCCGCCCACGCAGTCGTAGTCGAGACCGGCCGCGGCGGCGGTGTCGAGCATGACCCGGCCGACGAGCGGCGCGGCCTTCCCGTCGAGCGTGATGCGGCGCAGATCGATGTACCAGTCGGCCTCGATGCCCGACGAGAGGGTCACTTTGCCGTGCACGACGGCCTTGTCCTTGATCTGCTGGAGCAGCTCAGCGCGTACGTCAGTCATGGCCCTGAGCTTACGGGCCGGGTTCCGGGGGCTCCCCGGGGCCGCTGCGCGCCGCCCTCCGAGACCGCGCCGGGGTCGAAGACCGCGCCGGGGTCGAAGACCGCGCCGCCCTTCGAGACCGGGCCGCCCTTCGAGACCGGGCCACTCTTCGAGACCACGCCGCCCTTCGAGACCGCGCCGCCCCCAACCGGTGCCGCTGTCAGAGGTGGCGCCAGCTCCAGGTCGTACGGATCTCCAGCGGGTCGATGGGGGTGACCAGCCGGGGTTCGGTGTTGAGCCCGTTCGGCGGGCCGGTCTGCGGCTCCACGCAGACAGCTTCGGCCTGTTCGTCGTAGACGACGGCCCACTCGGCGGTGCTGGTCACCTTCAGTTCCAGCCGCCCCGGCCAGGTCAGGGTCGCCTCGACGCCGTCGGGCATGCCGAAGCAGTCGTCCCACGGGCCGGGCTTCGGGTCGATCCGGCGGCCGGTGGGCAGATGGTCGGCGCCGCGCTCCTCCTGCCACTGCGGGGAGAAGTCGAGCCGTACGGCGTCCGCGTCGGCCGTGGAGCCGTCGAGATGGCGCAGGAACCACGGGTGCCAGCCCGCCTGCGCGGGAAAGGAGTCGTCGTACGTCTCGACGCCGAGCGACAGCGTCAGCGAGTCGGCGGTGAGCTCGAAGAGCTGCGTGACGCGGCCGGTGTACGGCCACGGGTCGGCCAGCTCGTACGTGAACGCCGCCTCGCTCTCGCCCTTGCGGGCCGTGCGCCACGCGACGTCGCGGCCGGTGCCGTGGATGGCGTGCGGCGGGGAGTTGAGCGGCAGTTGATGGGCCGTGTCGCCGTTGCGGAACCGCCCCCGGTCTACGCGCCCGCACCAGGGCACCATCGGGAAGCAGCCGTAACGGTCGCCCTGCCGCAGCAGTTCGGTACCGCCGACGCGCAGGCCGGCGATCCGGCAGCCGACCGCCGGATGGATGGTCAACTCGGCGTCGCCGGCCGCCAGTCGGATCTCGCGCTTCTGGTCCGTGTCCGTACTCACGCCATGACCCTAACCGCCGGGACCCGCCGTACGGTTCAACGCCTGCGCCGCAGCGCGCGCCCCACCACGACGGCCCCGGCGATGGCGAGCGCGGCGGCGGGCGCGACCCAGCGGAGCGCGACGCCGGGGCCACTGGCGTCCGGGGCCTGCTCGGGGGCGTAACGCCCGCGCGGCGGCGCGTGATCGACCTCCTCGGCGCTGCGCCCGATCATGGTCCGCCGGGCGTGGGCGGCCTCGGCGGGCGGATCGAGCGGCACGAGGAAGTCCCCTTCCCCGGAGGCCGTGGCCCCGAAGCCGACGGACGGATCAAGCTCGGAGGGCGAAAGGGGTACGTCGAACTCGCCCCCGCCGAAGTCCCCATCCGGACCCGCCAGATCGGCGTCGCCGGAGGAGTCCTCGCCGGTCGCGGAGCCACCGGCCCCGCCATCCGCACCCGCTTCGGCCTCTCCGGCACCGCCGGAGCCGTCTGTCTCGTCCGGGTCTGCGGAACCGCCGTCGGCGGACCGGCCGGGACCGGGCCGGCCGGACTCACCCGGGGAATCGGAACCGGGAACACGCGAAGACTCGACGGGCCCCCCCGACCCACCCGAAGCGGCACCGCCGGACGCACCCGCTTCGGCCCCTCCGGGACCACCGGCGCCCCCGGCCTCATCCGGGGCCCCGGTGGCCTCCGCGCCGGTCGGTGCCCCGTCGGCGTCACCGCCGGGCACACCGGCCCCGGCGCCCGGGGCGCGGCCGGAGGTGCCCCCGCCCGCCGGATTCACGTCACCGTCGCCCCCGCCACGGGAAGCACCGGACCCGGTGTCCGAGGCGCCCCCGCCCCCCGGGCCCGGCGGCGGCCCCTCACCGGAGGCCGCGCCGGAACCGCCGTCCGCACCCGTCACATCCGTCGCGCCCGTCGCACCCTGGTCCGTCCCCGCAGCCGTTCCGGTCCCCGCGACCGCATCCGCGCGGCTCGTGCCGGTGTCGCCGCCCGCCCCCAGCGCCGACGCGAAACGGTCCAGCAGTCTCCGGCCCGCCGACTCCGACAGCTCCGGGGCGATGTCCGCCAGGCGGCCGTCCGCCGTGGACGTCGCCGTGAAGGTGAGCGTCGTGCCCCCGGCGGTCTCCGCGAGGACGACGCGGACGCGCGCCGTCGCGGAGCCCGTACCGCGTACCTCCGCGCCCTGGCCCTCCGCCGTGAAACCGCCCGCCCGCTCCGTGAGCGTCAGCGCGCCGCGATAGGTGATCGCGTGGCCGCCCACGCGGACCTTCAGGCGACCCGACAGCGGACGCGCCGACTCCTCCGCGTCCTGCTGGAGTCCGGGGACGCAGCGCGCCACGCGGGCATGGTCCCGCAGCGCCTCGCGGAGGGTCTCAGCCGGAACCGGAATGAACACCTCATGCTCCATGGGATCCGAGCCTACTCAGCCCCGCCGCATCAGGCGTCCCCCCGCGCACAACGGCTGCCGGGGCCGGGTCGGCGGCACCGCTCACCCCGCGTACCTCGGATGCACCAGCGTCGACGGGGGCAGATCCGGTATCCGGGTGCGTTCCGCCCCGCGTACCCCCGCTTCCAGGACGGGCGGCGCCAGTGACCGCAGCGCAGGCGCGTCCCGGGGGAGCCCGACCTCCGGCGGCCGGCCGACGGCGGCCAGCAGGAACCCCCAGTCCGGCCGTGCGCCCACCCCCGCGCCGCCGGCCCCGCGCTGGGCGTCGCGCACCCGGTCCGGCCCCGCCCGGAAGCCGGAGACCCGCCCCGTGGCGCTGTACGGGCTCGTACGGAACCCCGCCGCCCGCAGGGTGGCGTCGACCGTCCAGTACGTACGCGGCCTGGCCGACGGCGGCCCCGCGTGCACGGCCAGCCGCCCACCCTCGGCCAGCACCCGGGACGCGAGCCCGTAGAACTCCTCCGAGTAGAGCTTGGTGCTCGGGGTGATCCCCGGGTTCGGCAGGTCGGAGACCACCACGTCGTACGGCTGCGCCCCGGGCCCCGCCCGACCGCCCGGCCCGTCCTTCGTCCGCTCTCCCGTCCCGCCGGGCGTCCCCGGCCCGGCCGCCCCGCGCTCCCGCAGCCACGCGAACGCGTCCGCGTACTCCACCCGGAGGCGGGGGTCGTCGTACACATGCCGGTTCAGCTCCGCCAGCGCCGGGTCCGTACGCGCCAGACGGGCCACGCCGGGGTCGAGCTCCACGAGGGTGACCGAACGGACGTCCGGATACCGCAGCACCTCCCGCGCCGCCAGCCCGTCCCCGCCGCCGAGGATCAGCACGCGCGCGTGGCGCCCGCGCATCGCCGGATGCACCAGAGCCTCGTGATACCGGAACTCGTCCCGCTCGCTGACCCGCAGCCGCCCGTCCAGATACAGGTCCACCGGCCCGTCGCGCCCGCCGATGAGGACCACCTCCTGGACCTCCGTCTGGACGGCGACCCGCACCCCGTCCCCGTACACCGCCCGCCGCGCGGCCCGCTCGAAGTCGTCCACCAGGACGGCGGCCGTGCCCAGCACCGCGAGCACCAGCGCGTTCACGAGCAGCAGCAGTCCGCGCTCACGGCCCGTCAGATCCCGGCCGAAGACCCAGAGCACCAGCGCGCCGCCGGCGACCACATTGACCGCGCCGGTCAGCAGCGCGCCCGTGAGCTGGCCGAACCACGGCAGCAGCAGGAACGGGAACGCCAGCCCGCCGACCAGCGCGCCCACGTAGTCCGCCGCGAAGAGATCGGCGACCGTCCCGCCCGCGTCCTGCCGCGAGACCCGCTGGATGAGGGTCATGAGCAGCGGGATCTCCGCGCCGATGAGCACCCCGATGGCGAGCGAGAACCCGATCAGCGCGGGCCGCGACTCGCCCATCCAGGCGAATGTCGCGTACAGCACCAGCGCCGAGCAGCCGCCCAGCAGCGCGAGCGCCGCCTCCACCAGGCCGAAACCGACCGCCGCCCGGCAGCGCAGCCGCTTCGCGAGCAGCGAGCCGAGGCCCATCGCGAAGACCATCAGGGACAGGACGACCGACGCCTGGGTGACCGAGTCCCCGATCAGATACGACGCGAGGGCGACCAGCTCCAGCTCGTACACCAGCCCGCACGCGGCGCACACGAAAACGACGGCGAGGATCAGGAAGCGACCCGCGCTCGGTCGGACGGGCAGCCGGACCGCGTTCTCGGGCGGGCCGACCACGGACTGGTCGATCATTTCAGTAACGCTACGTCACGACGTCCGTGCGGCCGGTCACCCACAAGAGTGGTAACCGGCGTTCACACCCGCCCAGTTGACCCGCACGCCCCCACGTCACCCCGCACGCCCCCGACCACCCCACCCGCACCCCCGCCACCCCCGCCCCGGCCACCCTCACCGCCTCACCGCCTCACCGCCTCACCGCCTCACCGACCGGACCCCACCCCCTACAACGCGACCGGCACCCGCACCCCCACCCGCGTCCGCGTCACCACCAGCGCCCCCTCCTGCGGATACGCGTGCCAGGTACGCCACGACACCTGCCCCTCGTGCCGCTGCACGAGCATCGCGGTGAACGCGTAGGGCTCACCGGGAAACGTCCCCGCGAGTCCGTTCGGATGGTCCGCGACCAGCGCGAGCAACTCCTGCGCGCGCCCCGCGAACGAGCCCTGCGACAACGTCTCGACCCGGGCTGCGAATTCGTACTCCCAGTCCCCCACGCGCTCGGCGACACCCAGCGGCAGCGGCGTACTGCTGCCCGGGATGCAGGCCACCGTTTCGGAGCAACTCCCCTGTGCCTCCTCGACAAGCACCTGATGGGAGGCGCCGAGAAGCCTCAACTGAACCTTCGCGCCGGTGAGTTCGAGATCAAGGACGGCGAGGGCGGGCAGCGGTTCGCGCCCCAGGGCCCAGGCCAGGTCGGCGGCACGGGTGTCGGTGTAGGCGGTAAGGAGAGTTCTGAGCATGGGTCGGCTCCGCAAACACGCTTGGCAAAGTGGACCGGGTGGCGTCCCGGAGGATGAAAGGGAGAGGTGGCAGCGGTGAACTGGGGTGTGGGAGAGAAGAGTTGAGAGGGCTGAGAGCTGAGGAGTGACGGCGGTGGAGATCGTCTGCTCGGCTCCGCACGAAGGTCCGAGGTTCGAGGCCCGAGGTCCGGGGGCTGGAAATCTCAACAGCGAGAGAATCACGAAGTAAGGGGCGCCCACCGCGTTTTTACCCAACTTGACGGGGTTTCCATCCCCTCGGGGGCACCACAGTTCACCTGTTCAACGAACAACCGCCCCACGGCTCGCCACGAGCCCCAACACGACGGTGCCCGGCGGAAGTTCACTCCGCCGGGCACCCTCGTCGACTACGGACCAGCTGCCCCGTGTCAGCTGCCTCCGCCGCCACACCCCCCGCCCCCGCCGCAGGAGGACGAACCTCCTCCGCACGACGACGAGCCGCCTCCGTCCGATGACGAACCACCGCCACCGCTGTCTCCCCCGGCCCACCAGCTCGTGTGCTCACCGCCCCCGCCGTCGCCGCCCGACCGCCGGCCGCTCGCACGGAACCCGCGGTTCTGGTTCCGCGCCAGCCGCTTCGCGAAGCTCCCCAGCGCGAACAGGAACCCGACAACCAACAGGACGAAAAACCCGAAGGCCAGTCCCACTACTCCCATCGACCCCACCGTCATTTCTTCCCCCGAGACGAGGCCCCCCGCGCCCTCGCGGACCGGCTTCGCCAGTGATCGGCTTCGTGCCGTCTTCTGTTGTGACTGGGGGATGCCCCCGCCCCCACCGGGCCAAAGCAGACTTGAGCAAGTCCAGAGCTTCGGCGCAGGATGGCCGCCATGACCGCCACGAATCCCCCGACACCCGCCGCGAGCGACACCCCGGCGGCGCCCGGCCGCGCCCGGCCCCTGCTCAACCGCCGCCTCGCGGAGTTCGGGACGACGATCTTCGCCGAGATGTCGGCACTGGCCGTCCGCACCGGCGCGATCAACCTGGGCCAGGGGTTTCCCGACACCGACGGGCCCGAGGAGGTCCGGGAGGCGGCGGTACGGGCGCTGCGCGACGGCCGCGGCAACCAGTACCCGCCGGGCCCCGGCGTCCCCGAGCTGCGCACCGCGATCGCCGGCCACCAGCGGCACTGGTACGGCCTGACGTACGACCCCGACACCGAGGTCCTGGTCACGGCGGGCGCCACCGAGGCGATCGCAGCGTCCCTGCTGGCCCTGGTCGAGCCCGGCGACGAGGTGATCGCCCTGGAGCCGTACTACGACTCGTACGCCGCCTCCGTCGCCCTCGCGGGCGGCACCCGCGTGCCCGTGACCCTGCGGCCCCGCGACGGGGCGTACCACCTGGACCTGGACGAGCTGCGCGACGCGGTCACCCCGCGTACCCGGCTGATCCTCCTCAACACCCCGCACAACCCGACCGGCACGGTCCTCACCCGCGAGGAGCTGGCGGCCGTGGCGGCGCTGGCCGTCGAGCGGGATCTGCTGGTCGTCACCGACGAGGTGTACGAACACCTGGTCTTCGACGGCGAGCACCTGCCGATCGCGTCGTTCCCGGGAATGCGCGAACGGACGGTCACCATCGGGAGCGCGGGCAAGACGTTCTCGTTCACGGGGTGGAAGGTCGGCTGGGTGACGGCCACCCCGGAGCTGGTGACGGCGGTCCGGTCGGCGAAGCAGTTCCTGACGTACGTCTCGGCGGGCCCGTTCCAGTACGCCGTGGCCGAGGCGCTCCGCCTCCCCGACAGCTACTTCCACGAGCTCCGCGACGGCCTGCGGGCCAAGCGCGACCTGCTGTCGGCGGGCCTCACGGCGGCGGGTTTCGCGGTCTACCGCCCGGCGGGCACGTACTTCGTCACGACGGACATCCGCCCCCTCGGCGAGAGCGACGGCTTCGCCTTCTGCCGGGCGCTGCCGGAACGGTGCGGCGTGGTGGCCGTACCGAACGCCGTCTTCTACGACCACCGGTCCGAGGGCGCGCCCTTCGTACGGTTCGCGTTCTGCAAGCGGAAGGGTGTGATAGAAGCAGCAATCGAAAGGTTGTCTGTGCTGCGGAAACGCTGATTCAGCGTCCGGAGCTGGGCAAATCAGGCCGAGGGCGCCCCGTGGAGACGCACCCCGGGGTAGTCCATGCCCATGGCGGCCCAGAAGAGTTCCCGCTGACGTTTGCGCGCCGTCCGGAGGTTCAGCGTCTCGGCTTCCTGGTTCCGCAAGTACGCGGCGTAGTACGGCCGGATGAGTTCCACCTCTTCCCCGTCCAACCGCTCGTTGCGCTCCTGGACGTGGGGCGGAAGGGGCTCCGCTGGGGCCGGGGTGGGTGCTGCCGGGGCGTTCAGGTGAGCGGCGGAGTGGCGTCCGGGCTTGCTGCCGAACAGAGTGCCGATGAGTTCCAGGGCGCGCACGATAAGGTCTCGCATGTCACAGCTCCTTGGGCTGTTGGCCATGCCCCGGGACGGATTAGCGGATACCAGCCGCCTCCGTCGCCGGGGTTCTGTCTGGGCTGACACTACCTAGACTTGTCTATCTTCGTCTATTGACGTACAGCGACGTACAGACGTCTGACCGGATGTTCGCCCTTGTCTAGGCTGGTGGGATGCCTGAGATCGACCACGAGTCGCCCACGCCGGTGTACCGGCAGATTGCCGCCTTGATCGTTCAGGAGATCGAGAGTGGCGCCCTTCCGGTGAACCGGAAAATCCCTTCTGAGTCCGCCTTGACTCAACGCTTCGGCGTGGCCCGGGAGACCGCCCGAAACGCGGTAAAGCACCTGCGGGAAGCGGGCTGGGTTTTCACCGTGCCTCAGCGCGGAACGTACGTTGCGGAACCGGGCGGGCCAGCCGGCGAGGACGAGCACCAGGGCGACTAGGGGCACTCCGGAGCGTCGGAGTCGTCTCACGGCGGCAGGGGCTTGTCATCCGGCAGGAACACGTACGGGACCTTCCCCGCGATGAGGTCCGCCAGGGCCTTTAGGGTCGGGTCCACGACATCCCAGGAGTGCCCGGCGGGATGACCCTTGAAGAGTCCGCACGCCTCATCACGTCCCTTGTGGTAGAAGCCGCACCACACCATAAATTCAACGCCCCCGCCGCGCGCGCCGTCCCAACGTGCCCAGACTGCACCGTCGCGTTCGTCTTCGTCCCAGAGCATTTGCGCGTGCTCGGTGTCGCCGTGCTCGCCAAGCTCGCAGATGACGTGAGGCGGTTCCTTTGCGGCGTTCGGGATGGGGGGCAGTTGCTTTACGGCGGTGCACTTGAGCATCAGTGATCTCCTTGGGATCTGAGAATGAGCGGGCCCCGTCCGTGCGTGGGTCGACGCGCGAACGGGGCCGGTGAAGGCTTATCCGTATGGTTGGGTATCACGCTCGAACGGCAGCTTGGCCAGGGGGCCGCGCACGACGGACGCGGCGGAGGGGTCGCGTCGTGGCACTTCCCACTCGTCCAGCCGCTCGGCGAACCATGTCGCGTGAACGCCGAATTCAGCGGCGAGCGCGGCGGCGGATTCACCGTCGTTGTAGCGGGCGACCACGTCCGCTCGCGCTTCGATGAACCGCTCCTTTGCGGCCTGTACTTCCTCTTTGGTTCTGCGTGGCAACGGGCCTCCTACGGCCGGTGATTGAGGGAGGGTCCGGGGCAGAGGGATGCTGGGAGCGGCGGGATACCTCATTCGCTGTCGGCGGCGAGGTCCGTCGTCCGGTGCTGCGCCTTCTTGTGGCGATGGAGCAAGACGCGCTTGTCGACGGCCGCACTCCGGTCGCCCTCTTCGTTGGCGGCTGCCTCAGCCCGTTTCAGCTCTGCGCACTCGGCACACTCGGGCGGCTGTTCCGGGTTCTCAGCCGTTGTCGGCGCCGTATCGCCCGTCCGCGTCGTCTCGCTCCCGGCAGGCGCCACGGTCGAGACTGATTCCTCGCGTATCACTGATCCCCAATGTCTTTCTCAGTCTGGTGACCGTTCCGGCGGGGGCCGGTCTCCCGCTCTCTCCCCGCCGGAACGGCGTTGATGGAACTAACCGCGACCTACGCGGCGAGCAGCGCGCCCACCAGATCGAGCGGTTCGGCGTCGTCCGTGCCCTGGTTGCCCCCGGTCGGTTCCCCGCTCGGCTCGATGGTCTCGGGCTCGTCGGTCTCGGGCGTGATGGTCTCGGCCATCAGTCCCCCCCTTCTCTCGTTGGTCCCGGCCCGGTTGGGCTCGGGGGTGGTCCGTCCGTCGCCACGGATGGACCCCGCTACCGGGTGGGCAACCGGTGGATGGAAGAACCGGCGCCCAGGGAAGTCCCCACCGGGAGCGGAAGTCTGGACTAGTCGCCGGCCGGTTCGCCCACGAACAGCAACGGCAGTTGAAGCCCCTGTTCGATGGCGGCCACGGCCTGACGGATACGCCGTTCCTGGTAGGGCAGGGCGTGCGAGTCGAGTTCGGCGAGCGGAACCCACCGGAGCGAGGACAGTTCCTTCGCGGCGTCCTCGGGGACGGCAACGTTCGCGGCATCTTGGGCCGTCAAAGTCCCGCCGTTGCAGACGACGTTGAAGCCCTCGGGCGAGCCGGTCTCCTCGTTGGCGGGCACGTGATCCAGCGCAACAAAGTGCGTGACATCGATGTTGAGCCCGGTCTCTTCCTTCAATTCGCGGGCCGCCGCGTCGCTCACCTTCTCGCCCTGGTGGGCAGCCCCACCGGGAAGCTGCCACCCCTCCTTGTAGGTGGGCTTGACCAACAGCACGTCTCCCGCGTTGTTGCGGACGAGGACCACGGCCCCGATGCGTCGCCGGGGCTGTTCTGCGCGGTGGATGTCGCCGTGTGCCATGGGTGGAATCTCTCTCGTCGGTGCGGGTGTTGACCCCGCCGGGCCGTTGGTGGCCAACGGGGCGTCTGGTGGGGCAGGGGCTACCGGCGGTCGTTCACTCACGCGGCGGAGCCTCTGCGCGGCGGACATGTCCCGCCGGGGTTCCCTCCACGCGTCGAACCGGGCAGCGAGCCACATGGGGTACACACCGAATGCGGACGCGAGCTTGTTCATGGACTCGCCGGCGCGGTACCGCGAGATGATCTCGGCCTTGTTGAGCCGGACGCGCTCCATCCCTGCCTGACGTCGCAGTGCCGCGCGGTTGATGTCCGCGTCCCGGAACGGATGAGCCCCGGTGTGGTCGGCGAACAGCGGACAGGCATCGGACTGGTTCCGCGCCGGGCACGGGTCCATGACTTCTACGTCGAACGTGTGCTGGCCCCGCCAGAGCACCCACGCCGCGCGGCCGGACGCGTCGGGTACGAACACAACGAGAACCGCGTGGTCTCCGCTGCGGTGCCTTTGCATCTCGCAGCGCACCAAAAGCAGCGCATCACTGGTGCCCACGCCCCAACCAACCCGTTTGGAAGCGGAGTCGATCAGGTTCGGGGGTATGCGGAATGGCGTGTTACATCTGACCATCGGGCGGTCCTCGCTCGGGGGGTGGGAAGCCCCGCTCCGGTCACAGAAAGGGGATGAGCCAGCCCGACCGACGGGCCTTCCTGTGGCTCGTGTGACCGGAGCGGGTGTGTATGGGCCCGCCAGACGCGGGCAGTTCGGCAAGGGGGTCAGGCGTCCGGACGACGATGGGCCAGACGGTCAGGGTGTAGCGACACCCGCTGTCCGACATGACCACCGACAGCGGAGCACCCTCCGCGAGTTGGTCTCGCGCGGCCCGGTGCTCTGCGGGATCGTCCGTCCAGTCCCGCAACGCCGTAGGGCAGTCGGGCATAGGCGCGGGGTCCACGCGCATCCACGATTCAACCCACGCCGAGTGCGCGGGGTCGGGGTCGAGCCCGTCCGCGATTCGTTCGGCCTGTCCCCGGAGCCACCGGAGCGCGAGTTTCGGCGAGATGGTGCCGAAGGTGCCGAGCACGAACGCGGCGGTTTCCCCCGTCCCGTACACCTCGCCTTCCGCACGCACTTCGCACCAGTAGGACCGGGTCAGCCCGTCACTGCCGCTCATACCGGGTCTCCGCGCACCATGCCCCACGGTCGCCGTAACACCTGTTCGTATCCGGTGTGCTCGGGCACTTCCTTCATGTGCTCGAACGGCCACTTCTGCGCCACCTCGAACATTTCGGATTCGGGAGACTCGGCACCACACGGGTTGCCTTGCTCGTCTTCCGTGGTGCACCGAAACAGATGCAGAGTCGGGGGCGCGTCGGGCTCGGTATTGGGCGTAATCGTCCAGCCGAAGAACCGGTGTCGCGAGCGCATCACGTCACTCCCACTGCGTGCGAAGTAGTCAACCAGTTCCCCAATGAGCCGTTCCAGGGCTTCCGCAGGGGGGTGGTCGGGCGAGGGATCTTCCACGGGCGACGGGGCTTCCTCGCAGTGGACCGGACCGTGAACCGTGCCAGCACGGTCAACGGGCCGTCCCTTGGGGCGAGCGGGCGCAAGCAGCCACATGGTGTACGGGAAGCGTTCGCGTAATCGGATCTCGGCAGCCCCGAGGGCGAGAACCAACCGGGTGCCCACGGACGGGGGGCGGGAAGCAGTCACAACCGGTACGCCCGTCGCGTGGCGTTGTCCTCGGCGGTCGCCGCTCGCAGCAGCTCGTACGGACCAGCCGGCATGACGTTCCGGGGCGCTACTTCCCATTCCTTCCCGCCGCCGGGCGGGCGGAGATGCCAGACGCCACCGACAGCGCCGCGAAACTCGCCCACCTTGTCCCGCTCGGTGTCGTGCAACAGCGTGCCCACGGCGGGTGGTTCGCGGTTCTCGGTCGCGTTCACGCGGTTTCACCTCCCCAAGCACGGAAGGTCTCGGGAAACGCGTCCCACTCGAAAGGTGCGCCGAACTCGATCAGGGCGAGCGTCAGCGCGAGGTCATCGAGCGGGCAGACGACTCCGGTTGCGGTGTCGTGCAGCTCTCGGCGGCGTAGGCGGTCGGCGTCGCTGCGTCGGTCGGTCATCGTCGTGCCCCCGAATTTGGTAGCTCGGTTGGGACACGTCGACCGTATGAAGGTGACGAACACTCAGGCCACGCGCAGAGCGCGGGAGTTTGAAGCTCTCAGCTACCAAACTCCCACGCTCCGTGGGACTTGCTCTGTTCCTCTGTGGTGTCCTACGCGACAACCCCAAGGAATGACGCCATCTCGCGCATCTCGTCAGTCAGCGTCCGCTTTCGGGACTTGAGCACGTCGGACATGACTCGTCGTGCCATCGGCTGATGCCTCATCCACTCGGCTCGGTCGTTCTTGATGTCCACCAATTCGTTCATGGCGTCTTGATGTGCCCCGAGGATCGTGTGGGCTCGGGACACGTCGAGCCGGTGACGCGCCCAGTTGGCACCCTGTGGCTTGCCGACCCGCTTAAGGCCCTCGGGCGCCAACACACCTTCTTCGGAGCGTGCGATCACTGCGCGAGCGTCGGCGGCACTGTCGCCACTGACGAGACAGTCTTCAACGGCCTTGATCGCAGCGGTAACAGGCCCGAAACCGCCCCACGTAGAGGGGAACGCCTGGTCTTCCCTGGTCATCCCTCCGGCTGCCCGCGCCACCATGCGCCGAGCTTCCTTCGCGTCGTTCGGTTGGTTGTCCCGGATCGACGCGGCAGCCGCTCGCATCCACAGTTCACCCCAGAGCCCAACGCGCCCGCTGTCGGCTTCCGTCATGCGCGGTTCCATCAGTTCGGCCGTCGTGGTGGCGAGCTGGTGGCACTCGCTGAAACGATCTTGCCTGAGCAACAACCAGCACATGCCGACCACGCCCGTTGCGGCGGTTTGCCGTTCTTCCGCCTGCCGAGCGAGCCGGATACCTTCGGCAAGCGCGTGGTACGCCATGTCGTACTGACGAACTTGCGTCAGGTACTTTCCGGCAACCAGTAGCGCGAGTGAGTGCGTAACGGTGGCGTGGCGCTTCTCGTTGCCCTCCGTCAACTGGACTGCCGCATCTGCGTTGGACAGCAGCGAGGGTAGATCCTTTGCGACCGAATCGAACTTGTCGGCCCTGTAGAGCGCATGTGTGTCAAGGATCTTGCGGCGTAGTCCCGTCAACTCCTCCCCGGTAGGGACCGACTTGTTCAAGACCCCCTCAAGACCCATCGGTGGCATGAGCGCCATCCGGAGGGGGACAAGGCTCTGTCGTGTGGTCTCGTCACCGACCACAGGGGCCGGCGAACCAGCGGTGAAGAGAGTGGATGTTGGCACGCCGAGCCCCCGCGCAATTGCGTGCAGAGTCTCGGTCAGGACGTGTCCGCCCTGCTCCACCTTTTGCACGGTGCTCACGGACAACCCGGAAGCGGCGGCCAAGCCCTCTTGGCTCATTCCACCCGTGCGCCTCAACTTTTTGACGTTCTCTCGGATGTCGGTTTCGGCTGTCATGCGGATACCTCCCTCAACCACGTTACGCCGGACGGAGTGGGCGCGCGTTCAACGGTGACTTACCCACCCATTGGGGGTCCAGCACCCCACGTCTCACCTGTCAAGACCCCGCTTAACCGGATGACCGGACGTGGCGGTCTCGGGTGGCCCGGCACGTGGAGCGACGAAGGCCCCGCCACACCTCCGGATCGGGAGGCGCAGCGGGGCTTTGATGTGGTTGAACCGTGGCCCACTATCGGGCATTCACTCCTCCGGCGGCGGGGCGTCAGCCAGCTCGCCAGGCACGGCGCCCGCGTCGACGGCCGGAAGAGGGTCAACGGCCGGCTCGTTGCCCACGGTGTCCGGGCCGCCGGGCAGGCCCCCGCCTTCCGCCCCGGGGAACGGAAGGTAGACGTCCGGGATGCCGGGTGAGTCGGGGAACAGGACGCTCCCCACGTCGTCCAGCAACTTGCCGTCTTCCTCCGCGTCCTTGAGCGGGCCGCCGTCTCCCGCCTCGACGGGCGCGCTAGCGGTGGGTCTCGGCTCAGGCCGCGCGGGCTCCTTGCCGTTTCCTCGTGGCGCGGACTTCTTGCTGTCCGGTACTGCCATGACTTCGTTCGGCGGCAGCGGAAGGAAGACAAGCGGTACGTCCAGCTCGGGGCCGATGGCGGGCGCGGGGGCGCCGGACTGCTGGACGAGCGGCATGGGGAGGGGTGGGGCTTCAGGGCTGCCGAAGGTCAGCCAGCCCAGCCCTATCGCTGCCAGCGCCGCACCGAGTGCGGCGAGGGAGAGTGAAACCGTGTGGTTCATGGTGGTGCCTCGTGCTCTGTCGTTTCTGCGCTGATATTCACACGCGTCACAGGGATGCGGAATGGAACCTTCCGTAACAGCTACGCCACAAGTGGACGATCTTGCTTGTGCAACCAGTCGCATGCGAGCCACACACCGGCGGTCGCGGGAACCAGCTGCCGCGTCTCCTTGCTGCGCACCCATTCGGCAGTGGCCACGAGCTGTCCCGTGCCCTTGTGCCGACCGAGGACACGCAAGCCGGGATACGCGGGTGCAACCGGCGAACTCAACAGCCTTGCCACTAGGCGACCTTGGGCCGCCATCACAGCGCGAGTCTCTGCGCATACCCGAATTGGCTCTTCACCCAGCAGTGGACGCAGAAATTCACACGGCAGCCACGCGCGGGCGGCGCCGGACGGGACCCAGACCGTCAGTGCGAGTGTGAACGGGTCGTCGTGCATGGCGTTTGCCCTTCGGTGCGACGCTGGGGGGCTGGAATCGGACTCTTATGTTCATCGCTTTTCAGCCACCACTTCGTCCTTCCGGCGGCTTGTCCTGGCTCATCCTTGAGGTGTACAACGCAGCGCGGCAATGTGCGCTTGTGAACTGAAGATCCAAAAAAGGGGGGCCGGCGCACCCTTGCGAGTGAGCCGGCTCCCCTGAGCCTGCGGACTACCAGCGTGCTACATGGTCCGTGCGAAGCATGGCCGTACGGAGCGGCGGGCGGTTGGGCCTCATCACGGCTTCGCTCGCCTCGATGAGCCACAGCCCCAGTTCCCGGGCCTGGGTCGCGCTGAGCTTGGCCCGGTCTCCCGGTACGGCCAGTGAGACCGCGCGGGCTTCCTTGTCGTTGTGCCAGGCGAGTACGCGGCCGGTGCCCGCGTTCAAGGTGGCCTTCGTCTCGCGAACCGTGTTGGGGGGCATGGGGTTCTCCTGGTGGTGCTGGGTGAATGGGTCTCGTCCGGTCAGGCCGGGCATCAGGCGTCCGCGAGGCAGGCCAGGAGCGCGGAGGCGTCGCCACTCGCGAGTTCGACCGTCGCGACCGTCCGGCCCGTCTTGTCCTTCAGGTGGATGTCGACTTCTGCGTCACGGCGGGTCACGTCGATGGTTCCGCCGTCGGCCGTGGTGAAGGTGGTAGTCATGGGCTCTCCCCTGGGTGGTCTCGCCCCAGGTCTGGGGAGTCGATTGCCTACGTCATGGCGCCCTTGCGAGTCAGGTTTCTAGCCATGGCTGCGGTGAGTTCGGCCGCATGCTCCGGGCTCTTCGCGGCCACCTTCACGTAGCGCCTGCCGAAGGACTTGAGACCCTTGCTCCGGGCTTCGCGTACGGCCTTCGCCGTCGTTCCCAGGTCGGCGGCAAGCTCTTCTTCGTTGGTGTTGCCGTAGAACGGGACGGGGTCGATCCCGTACGTGGCCCGGAGTACGTGCGCCTGCCCGTCGCCCATCGTGTCCAAGATCCCTTGGACGACCGCGCACTTGATCCGCCGCTCTTCGCGGGCCACATCATCGGAGGTGATCAGTTCATCCGGCACTCCGAAGGCGGGTGCGGCCGGCTCCCATGCCTCGTCGGTTCCCGCGCCGGGCAGGGGCGCGTCAAGGCTCTCGGCGCCCTGGTAGGCGAGGCGCGCCGCGTGGGCCCGGTCCGCGCTGAGACGACGTCCGGCGGGCGGGACGGTCTGGGCCAGCCTTTCGGCGAGATAGGGATCGTCCCCGGCCATTCTCAGCATGGAGAGGAACGTTTTTGCCGCGTCGGGGTCGGCACCCCGGTTCCGTTCCGCACGGGTCGAATTGAGAAGGGTGGCTTCGACGGTCGTGTACGCGAACCCGAGGAAGTCACCGGTCACCGACTCGTCAAACCTGCCGAGGGCTTCCCAGACCGCTATCCGGCCGATCTGTTCGAACTCTTCGCGGTATTCCTCGTGACGCGGACCGCTCTCCGCCATGCGTCGTGCCGCCTTCCGGGCGAGCACTGATACGCGTCCTTCTGTCGCTGCGATGACCTGGGCTATGGCCTCAAGGTCCTGGTTCTGGGCAGCTCGAACTACGGAAATTGCAAGCTCTGACACGGGTGGCTCTCCTTCGGCTCACCCGCTTTCTGGGGAGCCGATTGCCCGAAAAGGGCGGGAGCCGAGAGCGCGCAAAGTGGCCGGGGCCACACCTGTTTCAGGGCGCACGAATCCCGTGAATGGCTAAGTGAAGGCGCGTCAGATCAAGCCCCGTTCCGGGGTGCTTGACGGGGCTTGATCAGGGCCTACGTCGTCGCGTTGGTCGGTGTCCGTGCGAACACCGCTGGTGTTTTCACAGACTTAGATCCCGTGCGACGGGCGGTAGTTGTTGAGAATTCCGATGCGTGACCGCACCTCATCCGGGGTGCTCAGACCGGGCTCATTCGCTGGAATGACACGGGGCCCCCAATGCCGCCGGGCGTTATACCGCCGTTACGAGGGGGCGCGGGCCCGACCTACTCACGTGAGTAGGTCGGTTCTCGTCAGAAGTCGGCGCCGTAGAGGCTGCCCCAGCTCCTTCCTCCGATTTCGGCTTCGGCCGTGATCGGGACGCCGTACAGGTCGAAGGTCATTGCCTGTTCCACCGCGCGGGCCACATCCGCCGCGTCTTCGCGCGGAGCCGAGAGGAGCGCTTCGTCATGGATCGGGAGCTTGAGCATGTCGAGAAGCCCCGCTTCCTCGATGTTCAAGAGGGCTTGGCCCAGGCAGTCCCGCGCCACGGACTGGCACGCGTAGTTGACCACCGCGTACGTCCTGTCCCTGTCCAGCGGCAGCCGGCGGCCTGCCGCGCTGACGAAGACCATGCCGGACTCGTACGCTTCCCGCTGCCACCGGCGGGACGCACGTTTGATCTCCGGATACAGCCGGTCGTACTCCGCGAAGGCGCGGGCCATGGCCTCTTCGCTCGCTCCGGTCTGGCGGGCAGCCGTGGCCACGCCTCCGCCGTACACCTTCGAGAACCCGGCGCCCTTCATTACCTTCCGGTCCGACTCCGTTGCCCCGGCGCCCCGGACGAGCCGGGCCGTGAACCAGTGGATATCTTCCCCGGCAAGGAATCCTTCCCGCATCCGGCGCACACCCGCCAGGGCGGCAAGGACACGCATCTCCACGGCGGAGAAGTCGCACGAGACCATGACGTGCCCCGGGTCCGCCAGAAGGGCCCGGCGGATCATCTGGTCCGAGCTGGGCAGCGTCTGAAGCGCTGGCCGGGTCACACTCATTCGGCCCGTCCGCGCGGCCATGGAGTGCACGAAGGGGTGGACGCGGCCCCCGGCGTCCACGACCTCAAGGAAGGTGTCCGCGTACGACGCACGCCACTTCCCGGCCCGCTTCGAGCGGATCACCGCTTCCGCCAGGGGGTTGGGAGTGCGGGAGTTCACGCGCTCGCCCTGAAGGCTCAGGTCCGCCAGGGCGGAGAGGACGGCCTTGTCCACCTTCAGGGCGCCGCCCCCGGTGCGCTCCGTCAGGCGCTCGCCCATCCCAAGGAGCGCTTCCGCCAGAGTGCGGGTGGAGTTGACGTTCTCGACGCCGTACCGGCGAGCCACGTCCGCGAAGCGGTGTTGCTCCTCGGTGAGGGTGGCGCGCAGCTCGTGAACGTAGGTCTCGTCCAGCACCATCCCGGCGCGCTGCATGTGGGTGCAGATCCGGGCAAGCTCGTGTTCGTACTGGACGAGTTCGGGGCGCACCCCCAGGCGGTCCAGCTCCCGCGTGAGCACGGGGTCAAGGCGGGCCGTGTAGATGCAGTCCAACCCGGCGTACAGGTTGAAGACGGGGTGGTCCAGGGGGATGCCGGCCCAGCCGGTGGCCTTCGTCAGGCCCAAGCCCCTGAAGACCTGGGTCAGGTCCCCTTGCGTGTCGGGGGCGGAGGGGTCCACCCAGTACGCGGACAAGGACTTGAGGGCGGTCCCGATGCCGCCTTCCTGGGGCTGCCGGGGGTCGAGAAGACCGGCCTTGAGCCGGGTGTCAGTGGTGCGCGGTGCGAGTGATTCGAGCGGCGCCCCGGCGTGCTCGTCCAACACGGCCCAGTCGAAGGGGGCGTTGTGGATCAGGAAGCGGTCTATGCGGCGGAGGGCTGCACGGGCGGCGGACTGGAAGACGGGTCCGCGTTCCCAGTGGACGACCCAGGCGTCCCGCTCGTCTCCGAACTGCACCGTACGGAGGCGGTAACCGGGGCTGTAGATGCCCAGCCCGCTCGTCTCCGTGTCGAGCGCGACGGCGCCCCGGCGGTTGGCGCGGGCAAGCCAGGAGCTGAAGCGGGTGAGGTCTTCTCGGGTCTGCGGAACGTGGACGGTGACGATGTCCCCGGCCACCGCGTGGCGGTGGGTCTGCAAGGTATGTCTCCCCGTGAACGGGGGCAGAGCACACCCAACGCGCGCACGGACAGGGACCCACCCGGTCGTTCTGGGCGGGCCTCTGCCCGTGCTACTGCGGTTGGCCGGTCAGCTCATGAGCCGCCGGAAGGCTTCGAACGCCTGGGCGGGAACAACTCCGTTGCCCAGGGCCCTGAGTTGGTGCTTGCGGGTCAGCCCGGGTATCCCGGTGACCCAGCCGGCGCGGAGGCCCATCAGCCACTCGCACCACTGGGGAGTGAGCCGGAGGCCACCGCGCGGCCCGCGCTCCGTGGGCGGAGGCGAGGCGCGTCCGGTCAGCTCCTCCCAGCGCCTCACGGCGGGGAGGTATTCGCCCCACCATGCGGAAGGAGAACGATGACAGTCCGGAGATTCGAAGAACCCTGACGGGTCTTCGACTGGCCCGGCCCGCCCAAACCGTCGGAGGCGGTCGGAGTGGGGAAGAAGAAAACAGGCTTCGTCGGCAAGAGTTGCCGCGTGAGGCTGGCTACTGCCCCCCCCCCCCCCCGCAGAACTGATCTTCTTCAGGCGTTTGAGGGGGTGTTGGGGTCCACCGTTGGAACCGAGATTCGCCGTGGGCGTCCGCAGGAACGGCGAGGCAGAACCAACGGTCTCTGTGGTGGGGCGCTCCGACTGCGGAAGCTCGAAGGCTGATCCATTTAGCGTCATACCCGCTCGTGGCCAGCCCCGCGAGGATTTCCGGGAGCCCGCGCGTCCGGATCGCGGCGACATTTTCCAGGAACACGAGTTCCGGTCGAAGAACGCGAACGGCGTCAAGGACGTTGAACCAGATTGCTGACCTTGCATCACTCAAGCCCCCTCTTCGTCCGGCGTTGCTGATTCCCTGGCACGGGAAGCCCGCCGTGACGATGTTGATTTCTCCGATGAGGGCGGCCCAGTCGATGGTCTGGACGTCCCCGAGGTTCGGGGCGTCCGGGTACCGGGCCGCCAGGATCTGGGAGGCGTGCGGATCGTTCTCCGCGACGTAGCGCACGCGCTCCCCGGTCAGGCTCTCCACCGCGATTCCCAAGCCCCCGTAACCGGAGCACAATTCCAAAATGGGCATGGCAAGCCCACCCCCTTTGCGTGTGTGGGCCTACTTGGCGAAGATCCCGGGACCGGCCGGCGTCGCTTCGTCCACGGCCAGGCGGACGCCTACGAGCGCGATGCCCTTGTTGGTCTTCTTGCGGACAACTCCGCGCTCTTCCATCGCGCCGAAGAACGCCCGTCTCGTCCATATCTCCTTGGCGGGCAGGTTCTCCGCCGTGCACCAGTCGAGATAGGCGTTGAACGCGTCACCGCCCGGCATCGCGGCATCTTCGTGCCGCTCAAGAACGCCGGGAAAGAAGCCGCTGAGCGCGTCGGAGGTCTCCCGGTACTCCCGCGTGGCGTCCGCGATGACCGGCGGGTCCTGAAGCCCGCCCGCGTACCACTCCACGGCGCCCCGGACCGCCCAAGCGGCAATACCGGCCGCCTCCGCCATGAGCGTCCGGTCAAGGTAGGGATCACGCTCCTCCGGGGAGAACCACCGCGTGAAAGGCAGCATCTTGACCCGGCGCCACAAACCCTCATCCTGCCCCCGGAACCGGGGCTTGTGATTCGTGGAAAGGACAATGAGGAAGCTGGGCTTGAATTCGAAGAATTCCTGCCTCATGAATCGCGCGGACATCATGTCCTTGCCGGACGCGCGCTTGAGAATCGCTTCCGACATCGGCTTGCCGCTCTCACCCTCGCTCGCCATCACGAGCCGGCTGCCCCTCAGTGCCGCGATGTCGTTGGGAATACCACCGCTGGGCCGGTCCTCGAAGGTGGCGAACGCGGTTGTCTTCGTGACCGCCCGGAACACGGCGGTCAGGGTGTCGGTCGCCACACTTTTACCGTTGGCGCCCTTGCCCCAGCAGATGACGAAGCACTGTTCCGCCACGCTGCCGGTGATGCCGTACCCCACGAGCCGCCGGAAGTAGTCGCCCAACTCCGGCCTGCCTGGGAAGACTTCGGCAAGGAAGGTAAGCCACCGGGGGCACTGAGCTTCCGGCCGGTAGTCGATGTCCAGCGCGTACGTGAGCATGTCGCGCTTGTCGTGCTTCCGCAGCTCCCCGGAGCGGAGATCCACCGTGCCGTTGGCGAAGGTCAGAAGCTCCGGGTGGGCGTCGAACTCCGACGCGTCCACGTGCACGGACGGGACCGCCCGCAGCTCCCGTATCAGGGAGTCGATGTTCCGCGTCAGCGTGAAGCCCCGGGCAGTCTTCTGAAGCCGGGCCCCGGGGTCGCTCTTCGCATCCCCACCCTTCTCGGCGTGCTCCCTGCTCAGCTCAGCGGCTGCCACCGTCAGTGCCGCGCCCATGTAGTGGATGGCCTGACGGACGCGGGTGTCACTGCGCTCCCAGACCGTGCCCGACCACATGTAGAAGCCCAGCCCGGGGGCGTGCTTGATCGTGCCCCGGGTAAACGCCACGAGCGCGTGAGCGTTGAGCACGTCCGACGATCCATATTGCTCAGCGAATTCCGTCATGAGCCGGACGGCGCGGGCGGCTTCGTCCGCGTCGGGGACCAGAGCCCCGGTCGCCCCGTCCACGAGTACGTCACCCACGGGCGTGACGGGCCGGGCCGCCTTGACCGCACGGTGGAGAGCGGACGGGAAGGCGGAGGGGTCATCCTCACGCCACCGCGTCAGATCGTGACCGGCGGTGGGGATGTCCAGCTCGAACACGGAAACCCCGTGGGCGGCAAGGCCCTCCGCCAGACGCTGGGTGAACCGTGTCCCCGCGTCGTCGTGGTCACCGGCAACCAGAACGTGGGAGCCCTTGAGCCCTTCGGCCAACTCCTCTATCAGGTCCGGGCTCCCCGCCAGACTCGCGCCCCGCACAGCAACGGAGTCGTACCCCACCCCCGTGGCGGTGAGCGCGTCCCCCGGCCCCTCCGTGACGATCGTGACCCCGTAGCCACCACCACCGCGAAACACCCCGTACCCCGTCCACCGCATCCCCGGCGGGTTCATCAGGCTCAGCCACCGCCCCGGACACTGCCCCGTGAGATCCCGACCCTGAAGCCCCCGAACCGTGCCGGAGAAGTCCCTCAGCGGCACCGTCAGACGCGGGTACGCCAGAAACGAGCGGGACCGGTAGGGGAAGTGGCCGATGGCCTCCCCGTCGTCCACGCCCAGCCCGTGGTCAGCGGCCCCGTCCATGTCGATGCCGAAGCGGCCCGCTGCGTACTGGGCGGCCCGCCCGGCGGCTTCACCGTCCAGCCTCCGCAACAAGGCGGATGACTCGTCCACGTAACGGGCGAGTGCTGCCGACTCCCCGACGCCCACGAGCTGGGGCCGCACGGACGAGACGGTCAGCCCCTCCCCGCCGGAGTTGAACAGGTCCGGGAAGCTGAGCCCCACGGCACCGATCACGTCTTCGGTCAGGCAGCCGGCCCGGCACGTGACGCGGACCTTGTGATCGTCGCCGCGCCAGATCCGCAGGGACGGGCGGGAGTCGCCGTGCGCGGGGCACAGGGCGAGATAACCCCCGTCCGCCTCTTCGGTGACCTGGGAGAACCGGGCGAGTAGGTGAGTGAACAACATGTTCGGCGCCTCCTTCACCCGGTCTCTGGGGCGCCGATTGCCAGCCCTACCGAGCCGCGCGGAGGTCCGCCACGAGCTGGGCGAAGCGGGCCAGATCGGTGGTCAGGTACCAGCGGGCGGAGTCAAGACCGCGCACCGCCGGGGTGAACGCGTACCGCTCCCGCATCTCCCGTGCGGACACCCCCAGTGCCGTGCGCACCCGCGTCCACGTCCGTACGCCGAAGTGCACCCGGCCCAGCCGGACGTTGGCCCGCCGGACCTTATGGACCACCACGCCGTACGGGTAGCCCGCGTGGAACGCCTCAACGTGCGCCTGGCGGAGCCACATAGGAACCGCCGGGGACTTCACGTCCTTGCACTCAAGGACGAACGGGGCACAGTGCACGTCGCCCACGTCCCTGGCGCCCTCCTGGGCCGCCCGCCGGACGTTGAGGGCAGAGAAGACGTCCTTCACCCTGCCCGACCCGTCCACGAGCCCCAGCGCTTCGTTGAGGTAGTCCCTCACGGCGGACTCCCACGCGGTCCCGCGCGCCTTCGACGGGTTAGCCACGTGCCCACCGCGCGTCCGCGCCACGGTGCACCGCCTGGGCGACCGCGTCCACGTACCGGCCCCAGTCCCGGCGGTCTCGCGCCCCGGCCTCAAGCCACAGGGTGTCCCCCCGCCCCAGGCCGCGTACGTCCCCCAGTGCCGGAGCCGTCGCCCCGGTGATCCGAATGTCCATCCCTCTCCCCCTCATCAACCCACTCACGTGAGCAGGTTGGAAATGCCGAAGGGCCGGACAGCACCCAGTGGGGTTCCGTCCGGCCCTTCCCTGTGTTCTACGCGTCGCGCTCGCCCGTCACGTCCGGCAGGCACAACCGCGCGTGCTCGGTCGAAATCCACTCCCGCCGCAGACGCTTTCGCGGCACGAAGCCCGATTCAGTCCCTGTTGGCTGGACGAGAAGCATCGGGCGAAGGATGCCGTCCACCTTGCGGACGGTGACCTTCTCAACGATGGCGTCAGCCAGGCGGACCCTGTTCCCCTGCCGGGCCCCGTACGTGATCAGGTCACCCCGGTACAGCTCGTTGCCCGCGTAGTCGGAGACCGTCCCTCGCTTACCCATAGACGAACTCCTCTTCATCCACCCCGAAGCGCCGCCGGCGTTCATGGATCACGTGCGGGATCTCGCCCGGCTTCCACTCCCAGAGAGGCGCCTTGAGCGCCGTATCAGGCAGAGACCGAAGGAGCGTCATGAACTCACCGCTCCCCGCCTTCGCGGTCAGGAACGAGCCGGGAAGGTACCCGCCCCCCAACTCAACGCTCCTCAGCGATGGCGTCGTTGTACGCGCCCAGCACCTCAATCACCGGCTTCCGGAAGTCCACCTTGATCCCCGCGTTGTTCGTGTAGCTGACGTGTTCCAGGGTCAGGCGGCACAGCGCCTCTCCCTCGATGTCGTCAAGCGCGTCCTTCACCTCGTGGATGACCTCCGCCAGGGTCCACGCGGAAGCGATGAGCCGCCCCTTGCCCAGCTCGTAGTCATGGGCCAGACGGAAGGTGACCTTGATCGACGGGGCCGGGCCGATGCCCTGGCGGGCCGCTTCCTTGCGTTCGCTCATGAGCTTCGGACAGCCGCACGGCTCCCCCTTGCGTTCCGGCGGGGACAGGTAGCTCACTCCGTCGCACTCGTGGACCGGACCTGTGCGGCCCCAGAGGATGAGCTTGTCCTCGATGGCCTTGCTGCCCGCAAGGACGATCTCCACGGACGGTGTGTCCGTCAGGATCTGAAGATTCATCTCCCGTGCCGGGTCGTACTCCTCGACGCTCCCGCCCAGGAGCTGGGCGACCGCGTCGGCAACGGCCGGGTCGCCGGTCAGCACCCGCCAGTTGGCCAGACTGACAGGCTTTTTCTTGACCACCATGCCCGACCGGAACTGAAACACGTAGTCGTTGCTGAACTCGTGCTCCGGCTTCGGCTTCGGCCGCGCGTCCGGGTCGGTGGCGAATATCTGAAGCGCCATAAGCGCTCTCCCCCTGGGGTGTTGAGTGATCAGGGGAAAGGGCGGGGCTCTGAGCCGGCCGCACCTTCCCCCTTCACCCGTGGTCTAGGGGGCCGATTGCCCACGGCATGGGAAAGTGGGCACCGCTACTTCGCACGTCGCTGTGTGCCCGTCACGAGCTGGGCGGCAGCCTGGGCGATGGCCCGGCCGATGACCGTCTTGGACGTCTCCCGGTCCCAGACGAATATCTGACGGAGCCGCAGGAAGGTCGCGAACACGTCGGCGGAGTCGATCCGGACCGGCTTGAACGCCCACGTCTCATCCGTGATGTGGAGCACGCACGCCCCGTCGAACTCCGGCATGGGCTCGCTCACCCCCTGGGCGTCGATGATCCGGTCAGCGTGCGCGTACGCGGACATCTGAAGCGCCACGTCCGGATAGGTCGCCTTCGACGTCTTCCAGTCGGCAATCACCGTGTGCCGCTCCCCGGAACGGTCCGGGGTCGGCCTGCCGTCCGCGTCCAGCCACACGTTGAGGATGGCGTCGAAGCTCCCCGCGTACCCGTGCTGATCACTCCACGCCACGTCTTCGGCACGGACCAACTCCGGGTTCACCGCCTCAAGGAACTCCGCGAAATTGTCGCGGTACGGGATCAGGTCCGGGTGCACGCGGCCCGGGATCTCGCCCCGGATCATGCGCTCGAACAGGTCGTGCGCGTCGGAGCCCACATCCGCGCGGCGCTTCGTGTACCGCCTGGCGGCGCCCTTGAGGTAGTCAACGGCACCCTGCCGGTCCCGCTCCGCCATCTGCTGAACAAACGGCAGCGAGTCAACGGCCAGCTCCGCCACCATCTTGGCGTTCCAGAACGCGAGAAATGGTTTGGGCAACATGCTGATGACGGACGTCACCCCGGGGACCTTGACGTCAGGCTTCTCCGGATCGAAGTAGAAGCGGCTGCCGCTTCGGGTAAGGGTTCGGATCTGGCCCATGGGCCGACCCCCTTCAGGCTCGTGGTGGGTGGTCACCACGGGTCTGGGGTGCGCATTGCCCCGCTCACACAAGACGGGCTCACTGTCCGGTCAAGGCCGATGTCAGAGCGGCCGGTTAGACTGCTCAGCAACACGCCTAGGTCGGAGTGGAGGTGAAATGGACGAGCCTGTGCAAATCTTTGAGCGGGACAACTACTACACTGCTGATTCTCTCGCTGCCGAGACGCTGAAAACCGTCTTGGAAGACTTCGAACTCGACACCACCCCAAGGCTGATTTACGCCACTACGGGGTCAGGGAAGTCTGAAGCGGCTTTCGCCTGGGCGACGTTCGAGCTGAGGCGGATTGAGGCAAACCGTAGGGCTCTTACCGAAGTCTGGGGCAAAGAGAGTGCCCGTGCGCGCAGAAAGCGGAATAAGTCTTTCCAGCGGTTGCTTTATGAAATCACAGTCGAAGACTCAGAAGAAGAAAAAGGAAGTGCTTATGAGCGCTTGAAGGGCGCGGCAGAGCGAATGCGATCAGCGCCAACCTCTGCTGAACGCCGTCTGGCCGCACGGGACTTCCTCTCCGCGCTGGCCGAAGTTGTCGCGTCCGTACTCCGCTTCCTTACGCGCCTTCTCATGGTCCTGTTGTCGCGGCTGATGGGTAGGTCCAGCGCTATTGACCTCCCGATTTGGAAGCCCGACCCCATCGACACGTTGCCGCAGGTCACACCGCGCGGCCCCAACTCTGCCCTTCCCGTGATGACTTACCGGGGCGGGCACCGCCGCAGCACGCTGGGGAGCGTCGTACTAGCTGCCTGAGTGACCCGCCGACCATTCAAGGTCGGAAGGTTCAGATCATGTTTTCCCTGCCGGATACGGTCCCTTGGTGGGCTGTTTTGATCATCTCCATTTTCGTGGGCTTCATCGTGCTTGTCCGGGGCATGTGGCCGCAGAACTCCAATCACCGCAAAGAACTGTTGCAGGGGTGGCAGCGGGAACGCGCCCGCAGGCGGAAGGAGCGGCAACTAGAACGTACCCGTAGACGTCAGGAGCGGCAGCGGGAACGCGCCCGGCAACGGCGGGCACTCGATAGGCCGAAGTAGCTGAGCCAGCCCCGAGTACGACGAAGCCCCGCCGGTCCACAGAGGACTGACGGGGCTTCGGGCCGGGGTGGGTCAGATGCTGTCGGCCAGTTCCTGGGCACGTGCGGCAAGCGCCGTCAGGCGATTCCGGACCTTCCGCTTCTGGGTGCCGTTGAGCTTGGCCGCGTTCTTCTGCGCCTTGTCGAGTTCGCCCATGATCGTGGTGAAGTAGTTCTCAAGGCGGACTTCGGGGGTCAGCTTCGAGTCGTCATCCTTCGTGCTGCTTTCCAGCTCCTTGCCCTGGGCACGGCGTTCACGCTCAAGCTCGGTCCGGCCCTTGCGGGGCAGTTCCATTCCGTTCGTCGCGTACAGCGCGTAGACCGCTTCGGTCAGACTTGCCGGCTTCTTGCCCGTCTCCTTCTCCTTGGCCTTCAGGTACTTGGCGGCAGCATCCGGGAAGTACCGCCGCGCCTCTTCGAGTCCCGCGCCCTTGTCGGCGTCCAGCCCTCGAAGGTAGGAGACGAGTACGTCACTGTTCTTGTTCTGGACGCTTCGCTGAAGGGACTTGAGGGCATCCGCGCGGTCGACGTCGTCCGGGTTGAGCTGGGCCGCCACCCGCCGGTAGATGTCCCCGGCACGGTCCCGGGTCTTCTTGCCACCGGCCAGGAGGTCAGGGAGCCCGCTCTTGTGGACGGACTCTTTCCGCATGGCCAACTGGATCTGGGAGACCGCTTCGGCGACCTCTGCCATCTTGGCGCCCAGGGTGATGGCCTCAAGGGCGGTCTCCGCGCCCTTGTCGATCAGCGCCGCGACGTGGCTGGGGATGACGTCGCCCTCGATCGCTCCGGCGGGCTCCTCCGCCCCCTCAGCCTCCGGCGTCGCCTTGAGCGCGTCCGTCAGTTCCTCACGGAGCGCGTTCCGGAGCTTCACCGACCCGGCACCCTTGAGCCCCTTGAGGAGTCCTTCGGTCTCCGCGACCAGATCCGCGATGACCCCCGCCTCAGCCCCGTTCACCGCGTACGAGCGGGCCCGCTCAACGTTCGCCTTGATCTCTGCCGTCAGCGCGTCGTTCGTGGCCATGTGGATCTTCTCCCCTGTGTCCCGGTTCTCAATGGTGATCTCAAGCTCCGACTCGCGCAGTCGCGCGGTGCGGAACATGTCCAACGCGGCCTTCGTCGCGTCCTCTTCGGAATCGTGAGCGTTGGCGCCCTTGATCCCGCTCCCGACCCAGACGAACAACAGCCGCCACGGCAGGCGTTGACCCTTCTTCGGCATGGTTGCCCTTCTCAGGTTTCACCGCGCCCGGCGTTCCCCCCGGCCCGCGTTTTCAGAAAAACCGTAGCACCGAATCCAGATTCTTGTTACCGGATTCGGCCTACTCACGTGAGTAGCTTGGGACATGACGAAGGCCCCCCACCCGGTCGGGGTGAGGGGCGTTCCGCTACTCGCGCCTGAGAAGCCGGTCTGTGGCTTCGCGCAGCTCGGAGAAGGTGCCGTTGTTCGTGATGGTCAGGTCCGCCGGATACCCGTCAAGGTCGGTCTCACTCACGTGGTCGCCGTTGGTTCCCAGGTTCCGGACGCTGGCCCGGTTCACCCGTACGAGGGTGAACCCCCGGTTCTTCAGGGCTTCGTACTCGTTGGCGTGGCGGACGTCGGTGACGACCACCGGCATGGTCAGCACGTCGGCGGCGGCCACCTTGTCCATGGCGAGCGTCAGCCAGTAGTCGGGGTCCTGGTTACGTACCGCCTGCCCCATGCGCTGAAGGGTGCGGCGGATCTCCGGGCTCCGGACCTTGGCCTCTTCCCAGCCCCACCGGTTGACGATGTCGGCCAGGCGGACGGGGACGGGGCCGTACCCGGCGGGCTCGTACTTGACGACCGGATCGATACGGAGGGCCATCTCCTTGAGCGGGTCCGCGAAGGCCACGCGCGTGAACCCCCATGAGTGCACGAGTCGGCTGCCGACGGTGTCCTTGCCGGCCCCGGCCCGGCCCATGAGTGCGATGTTTCGGTACGGCATCCCGGTCCCTTCGGTGAGTGGTTCTCACCGGGGCTCTGGGGAGTCGATTGCCTACGGCCGGTACTGCCCGGAGTACGCGGCCCGGGTCTTGTGGTCCTCAAGGCGCTGGACTGCTTCACCAGTGCCCAGCACCGCAGCGACCACGCCCAGGATGAGCGCGGACGGCAGTTCCGGGGCGTAGTGGGCCACGAGTGCCAGGAGCGCCACGGCCACGGTGTAGATCCGGGCAGCGTGCTTCTGTACGAACTCCACGATCATGCGGATTCCCCTTGCTAGTTGCTGTGCGTGATGATGTGCGGCGCGGCGTGGGCCAGCTCGTCCACGCGGGCGTGGGTTCGCCGCTTCCGGCGGCACGCCGGGTGACGGTCAGACGTTCGGGACGCGGAGCTTGGCCCAGCTCGTGGCACCCGGCCACCCGTCCGCGTCGGCCCCGGTGTAGCCCAACTTGCTCTGCCACTTCTGGTAGGACTTCCGGTCCGCTTCCGTCCAGCGCGGTCCCGGGCCGTCCGCGTACGCGGAACACCCCTCCGCCACGAGCCGGCGACCCATGGCCGTGACGATGGGACTGTTCGGGCTCTTCCTGAAGAAGTCCGCGCCGGGGAAGGGCTCCAGAGCCTGGGAGGAGCTGCCCGCAATCTTCTTCGCGCGCTTCAGGATCTCCGGGAGCTGAGCGACCACGCGGGACCCGGGACACGACGGGTGTCCACCCCAGGCGCTTCCGCCCATGGCGTGATAGCCCAGGCCGCGCCCGTTCGGGTCGGTGGTGAGCTGAAGCGGGACGCCGTGGATCTTGTGGGCCCAGGCGAGCACTTCGGCGCACCGGGTGAGCTGGGCGTCCGTGAGCGAATCGCCCCCGCGTCCTTCGTTCTCGACGCTGAGCCATGTCCTGTTGCCGCCGGACTGGGCCCAGGCTCTGTTTGCCGTGTCCACCCACTGGCAGAGCTGACCGGCGCGGCTCGTGCCGAAGTGGGACGACGCCTGTGCGGCAGGGTTGCGGAACCAGGAATCGGTACCGCCGTAGGTTCCGTCCATGATGTGGATCACCACACCCCGGACGGAGGCTTGCCCCCCGGCCGTGTAGTTGGTTGGAATGGGCTTCCATGTTGCCCCGGTGAATCGCGCCATGCGCGCCCCCTCGTTTCGTGCCGTGCCCCCGCCCGAAGGCCGGACAGGGGCGTGCACTGGGGGTCTGGTGGGTCGATTGCCCACTACGCGAGTGCGGCCCAGAACCGGTTGGAACCGTTCTCCACGGAGGCGAGCGCGAGAGTGGCGGGGGCCGACGTCGGGGCCGTGCCGGAGAAGGAGCCATACCGCTTGACGTTGTTGAGCCCGAAGACGTTCGGCGGGGCACTGTACGCGGAGTCCGCGCAGAGCATCATGGGCCCGTCCTGGGTCGTGGTGTTGTACCTGAAGGACCACGCCACGTAGTAAGTCCCGGCAGGCAGTGACGGGCTCGTGGTGAGGGGTGCGGCCACGGTCTGGCCGCCCGCGTTGTGCACCCCGGCAACCACGGTCTCGCCGGTCAGTGCGGCTGTGGTCGCCACGCGGGTGCCGGACGCGTTGTAGACCGCTGCCCAGGAGCCGGCGAGCATGCCGCCCGCGTAACCTCCGAAGTGCCAACAGACCTTGGAAATGGTCTGGGTGCTCTTGAGGGAGACAGCCGTGACCCGTTGCGTGGCGTTGCCCGGGTAGAGGGGTGTACTCAGCCCAACCGCCGGGTCGAACGCCCATGCCTTCAGGCCGAGGTCACTGGGCTCCCACATGTGGTCCGTGGGTACTTCCGGCGGGAGCTGGGCCAGCGGCAGACGGGATGCGCCGTCCAGCGACGCGACGCCGTTCGCGGCTCCCCTGGCGGACGCGGCAACGGCGGACACGTCGGAGGCGGTAAGCGTGACGTCCGGTCCCGGCTTCCCGTTGACGGTTGTGACGGCTCCGGCCGGGACGGGGAGTTGGGACGAAGGGACCTTGCCGGTCTCGTCCAGTGCCGCCACCCCTCCCGGCGCTCCCCGGTCCGTGGCCGCGACGGCGCCGATGTCGGAGGCGAGAAGCGTAATGTCCGGAGAGCCCGCGCCCCTGCCGTTGACAGTGACGACGATGTCCGGACCCAGGCTCCCGTTGACGGAGCTGACGGAGCCCTCCCCGGGGTCGCCCTTGTCGCCCTTCGGGCCGGGGACGGTACTGGCCGGGCCCGTATCACCCGGATCACCCTTCGGCCCCGGAACCGTGCTGGCCGGCCCCGTGTCGCCCCGTTCACCCTTCGGCCCTTCCGGGCCCATGGGCCCCGGCTCACCCTGTGGCCCAGGTACGGGGACGTAGTCCGGGGTGGCCGGATCGGCGGGCGCCACATCGGCAAGGTCCACGTCCGGGACGTCCGCAGGCAGCAACAGGGCGAAGACCCGGGAGCCCACCACCCCGGCAAGGTTCTCCTTGACGGTGTAGGCCCAGCCGGTGGGATTCATGTCCGGGGCGTCCGTCGCGGGCAGCGTCACGGAGAAGGCCCCGTTCTCGTCCAGGGCCGCGACGACGGGCCCGGCAAGGAACAGGTCCGAGGCGGGAAAAGTGAGGAGTCCGGGGGCGGTGAAGGTGATGGTCCCGCTGAGGGGGCGCCCATCGGGGCGCCGGTAGCGGCCGTGGACGCCCACGGTCGGAATGGTGGGCGGCAGCGGGTTCGGGTCGGTCGGTGTGTTCATGCTTCCCCCATGAAAAAGGGGCATCCGACCTACTCACGTGAGTAGGTCGGACACCCTGTTGAGCTACGGACGAGCGAGGAGTTCAGCGACCTGGGCGCGGAGTTCGGCGTTCTCACGCCGCAGCTCCTTGACCTGTTCGCGCAGCTCGATCAGTTCTTCCGCCTGCCGCTCCGCCTTGCTGGCCCAGGCTTCCGCCTCTTCCCGCCAGGCGGCGCGCATCCCGGTCTTCCACCGGTGAAGCACCATGCCGACGAAGACCAGCAGCGGAGCGACGATTTCGGCGGCCCCGTAGAAGCGGGCCAGATCCATACCGCCCCCTAAACTCCGAAGTCAGGCTCAGTGATGTCCGGGTCGCGGCCCCATCCGCCGTTGGTCCCGCGTATCCACGCCCAGCCCTTCGCGGTGGCCTCCGGGATGCGTTCCGCCGGGAGACCGACGCAGTAGTGCATGGCCGAAATGCTGTAACTCCCGTGAAGCTCGTTGTCCGGGACGATGTCCGGGATCGTCACCCACCCCCCGCTCACGCCGGGCCGGGTCTTCGGCAGCACCATGGTTTCGTAGGTCTCGTTGTTCGACATTTCCAGCGCTCCGCCGGTGCCGGGGGCCGCCCGGCTCGTCAGCTTGTGGAAGCCGAAGACGTCGCGGGTGCTGGGCGTGTATTCCTCGGGGCCGACCTTGTACCGGTGCTGAACCTCGATGGTGTAGATCGTGGTGTCGTCCGCGTAGTCCCAGCCGTACGGGATGCCGTGAACCCACCTCATGACCACCACGCCGATGGTCCGGGCGGGAAGTCCGGTCAGGTTGAGCACACTGGACGCGCTGACGATCTCCCTTTCGGCCCGGCCGGTGTGCCGGTAGGCCGCAAGCCGGACTTCCGCCTCACGCCTGCCGGGGGTGAGCCAATCGGTGATGAACTTGATCTCCACGCGGTCGAATGTCATGCCGGTGACGTTGGCGATGCCGACGGACGACCACACGTTCCCGCCCACCGCCGGGCGCCCCTGGGCCGCCCACTCCACCACCGGGTACCGGTCGAACCGGTTCACCGGGACGGGGGCGCGCTCGATCGCGGACAGCCGGCGCCTGACCTCCGCAAGCTCGTTCACCAGCGACGGCGGGACGTTGTTAGCTTGGGTTGGCATTGCTGAACAACTCCTTACTGGCGAGCGCCAGGCGGATCGTCTCCGTACCGTTCGCGTCCACCGCCGTGGTGCACTCGGTCACCGCGAATTCGTCAAGGAAGGCCACGTATCCGGCGTCCACGTCCACGGCCACGTAGTCGCCGGGGACGAAGTCCAGCGGCCCGAAGTCACCGGGGTAGAGGGTCAGTTCCGGGATGGCGGTGGGCACCGAACCCGCGTTGACGGTGGCCTGTGCCTTGCCAATGAGGGTCTGGGTTTCCTTCACGTCCGCGTACGTGCCGACCGTGACGCGCTCGGGCATCCGCGCGGCAAGCTCAGCGTTCTCGAAGATCCCTACGAGCTTTTCACCGTTGCCCTTGTCGGCTCCGGTCGCGTAGGCCACGGTGCACAGCGCCGTTGAGTCGTAACTGACCTGGGTGACGTCGCAGTTCGCGCGGTGGGTCAGTGTCCGCGTCGCGGAGCCCGCCCGGCTCGTGATGACGAACCGGTGGCCCACCCTGACGTTCGGGGTGAGCCAGTACGGCACATAACGGAAGTTGAACCCGTTGATGTTGTCGGCCAGTTCCTCAATGGCCTCACCGGCGTTCTTCAGCTCGTACCGGGTCCACACGCTTGTTCTCTTGGCTCCGGTGGTCGTCACGGTGTCCGTGGCCGTGCCGATGCCGTTGTCCGCGTTGAAGTAGGCGAACCACGATTTGAGGATGTCCGCCTGTTCGACTGTGCGGGAGGTCCAGCCGTTGGCGAAGACCCGGCCCTTGTAGTGGGAGTGGAAGCCGGAGGCTCCCAGGGAGAGCGTGCCCGCCTCGATGTCTGCGGAGGCGGTCCACACGATCCCGCCCCACACCGGGGCCCCGTCCCGCAGGATGACGAGCCCGCTGACACCCGGGCTCAGCGTCTCCGGGTTGGCCTCCGGCGCGAACAGGGGGATTCCCACTGTGGCGGAACCGGTGGCGTTCAGCGTGTGCGTGAATGAAATGCCCGTGACCGGAAGGCGGGTGACCACCACACCGGTTTTCACGTTGGTCTGAACGACGGTGTACCTGGGCGCGGCCATCACACCCACCGGTCCCGCCACGAGAAGACCGCCGTGGTCGCCCGGGTGACGGCGCCGCTCGTGAGGCTGAGACGGTGCTCCCCGAAGCCGTATTCGGGCCACACGGACCCGGGGGTGATCCGGTCGTTGAACAGGGTTCCGGTGTCCGTCGAAGTCAGCCTCTGGGCAGGTGAGTTGATCGTGAACCCGCCGGCCAACGGGTTCATCCCGAAGAACTGACCCGTGATCTCGTCCGTGAGGACACAGTCCTTGGCGTTGTCCAGCACGATCACCGGCAGCGCGGGAACGGAACCCGGGGAGGTGAAGCGGAGCTTCGGGGCGGTCCCCTGCCACGGGCTGGACAGGGTCAGCGTGGTCACCGCGTCCGCGTAGATGTGCGGGTCCGTGGCGAACAGTTCGACCACCACGTTGCACACGCGGTGAGCAAAATTCAGGTCGATGGGGCCGGAGCGCTTGCGCGGCCGGGCGTTGACGAACGCGGCGGCTCCGGCGGCAAGGCCCGGGAACCGGAACCTGAAGGGCCGTTCCGGTCCGGCCGGGGCGAACGCGGCGTAGACGTGGCTCAGTGCCCGGTCGTACTCCTCGTCCGTGGCGCCGTAGACCTCGACGGTCAGGGTCACCGGCCGCCCGTTCAGGTAGTCGTCACCGGGGTAGAGCCCGTGTTGCTGCACAAGGGTGAGGTCCGAAGAGCGCACGTCGGGCAGGGACACGAGACCGTCAACGGCCACGATGGATATGGCGGAGTCGGGTTCCCCCATGACGAGCCCGCCGTATTCGGCGGTCCAGCTTTCCAACTCCGCCACGTCCGTCCCCCCTCCGACCTACTCACGTGAGTAGGTCGGTCATGCGGTGCGAAGGGCCCAGGCGACTTCCCGCCCGATGGCCCACGGGTCCGCCTGAGAGCGGACGTTGACCACGACTCCGCCCCCGGAAGCCGCGTGGTTCGGGATCACGTTTGATCCACCGGGCAGTTGGACCCACTCAGGTCCGCGCTCACCTACACGTGTCAGGCCACGCGTCGGACCGCCCATGGCGCGGACGTGAGGAATCGGGCTGTCGGGGATGTCGATGGACAGGGCGCCCCACCCGAGCCTGTTCGGGATGGCCCAGTTCAGGAGATCCACCACTCCGTTGACCGCGCCCTTCGTCGCGCGGCTCACTGCGGAGGCCAGGCTTGAGGCGAAGCCGCCCAGGCGGGAGAGCCCGCCCTTGAGCCCGTCCACGACGGAGCCGCCGACCCCCAGCGCGGCGCGGGCCACGCTTCCGGCCGCTGAACTGATCCGGCCGGGCAGCGAGGTGAAGAACAAGACCACGGAGTTGAGTCCGCTCTTGGCCTTGTCGTAGACGAAGCTGAACGCGTCGGCCGCCGTACGCTTGATCGTGTCCCAGTGCTTGAGCAGGAGTCCCGGGCCGGCGAAGTTCAGGAACAGGCTGACGAGCCAGTCGAAAGCCGTCTTGACCTTGCTCCACACCCAGTCCCATGCCTGGGTGGTCGCGCCGACGATCGCGTCCCAGTTGGCCACGATCAGCGCCACGAGACCCACCACGGCAGCGATGACGAGCGCGACAGGGCCCATGGCTATCAGCCACGCGGCAGCCATCCGGGCGCCCTGTGCGAGCGCCTGGGCGCCCATGGCGATCCACCCGGCCACGACGATGCCGCCGGATATCACCGCCTGTGCGGCAGCTTTCACCCAGCCGCCGACCACGGCCCAGTGCGCCAGTACCTGGGTGGCGGCGCCCGTGGTGGCGGTCGCCGAAGAGGTGGCCCAGGCAATGCCGTTGGCGACGGCGGACGTGGTGGCCGTGGTCCCCCAGGCGATGAGCGCCGGGAGAAGAAGGATCGTGATCAGCGTGGCCACGGCCGTGATCGGGACCTTGTTGTCGGCGATGAATCCGCCCACGGCAACGGCCCCGTCGATCAGTTGTTCCAGTGCCGGGAGGACCGCACCGCCCACGACGTTGACGGCGCCGTGTTGGAGCGTGCGCCAGAACGCGGAGAGCTTCGTTGACGCGTTGTCGTGCAGGGTGTCGCCGGCCCGCTTCGCGGCGCCCTCGACCTTGCCCAGGCTCTTGGCGGCGGTATCGACGTTGAGCGAGAACAAGGCCGCGCCCAGGTCTTCGCCCGGACCGCCGAACAGGGTCTTGACGACACTCGCGCGCTCCGCCGATGCGGGCATCTCCCGCAGCGCGTCAAGGACCTTGTCCATGGCCACCTTCGCGGAGTCGCCTCCGGCCGCCACGTCCTTGACGATCTTGGAGCCGTTCAATCCGATGGAGTTGAACGTTTCCTCAACCGCCTTGCCGCCCTGACCGGCAACAAGGCTGAATTCCTTGATGGCGTCGGCGACTTGGTCCGCGTCCCGGGCGCCACCCTTGAGGCCCTGGGAGACCAGCCCCATGGCGGTGGCGCCGTCAAGGCCCATCGTGCGGAAGTTGGTCGAATACTCGTTGAAGACGTCGGCCAGGTCTTCGGCCTTGTTGGCGCCGTTCTGGGCACCGGCCGTCATGATGTCGAACGCTTCCTGCGCGTTGCGCGCAAGCCCCGTCTTGATCATGTTGGAGACCGCGTTCGACGTCGGTCCCACTTCGTCGCCCAGGACGTTGGCCACGTCCATGGCCCGCTTCCCGACGTCGGCCAGCTCGTCCGCCGTGGCGTCGGCCGGGACAAGACCCTCTTGCCACAGGGCCTTGAGTGCCGCGTTGGCGTCCTCGACGGACGCGCCCCAGCCGGACGAGTAGATCTCACCGGCCGCCTTGCCCAGGCTCTGGGCCTCCGCCGGACTCGCGCCCAACTGCGCGGCGAGAAGATCGGTGTTCTTCTCCTCGTCCAGAGCCTCGGTGATCCCGGCCACGAGCCCGGCGGCAACGGCGGCACCGGCCACGGCGGCGGCTCCGCCGAAGCGGTCACCGAAGGAGTTCACTTCGTCCCCGGCGTCCGCGATGCCGTCGGACACCGCGTCGCCCAGGTCCCCCGCCTGTTCGGTCGCCTGCCGCAGTGCCTCTTCGACCTGATCCGCGAACGCGGTGACGTCCGTGGCGGACCGCTCAAGGGAGTCCGCGAGATCCGACTCGTCCCCGAGAAGGGTGATCGTGATGGGTCGTGCCACCGGTCCCCCGTGCTATGTCATGACCGGCGTCCGCCGTTCCCCCGAAGAGCCCTGGGCCGTACGCCCCCGCGACGCGCGCCGGCTCTGCCTGTTCTGCGCTTCGATGTCCGCCGACATCTGCTCAACCAGCGCGTTGAAATCCCGCAGGGGCAGGGACCGCACGTCCGACCACATGAGCCCACGGAAGTGGGACACGAGCCGGGCACACGCAACTACGCGCTGGGCGCGGTAGGGTCCGGCTTCGCCCCGCCCGGCTTGAACTGAAGGCGGAGCCGGCCCGCGTCCTCGATGGAGAAGCCGGGATCGGTGCGGCGCTTGAGGACCACCGCCATGGCCCGCAGCATCGGGCCCCGGCGTGCCCCGGGCTTCTTCAGCTCGTCCAGCGGGCCGCCGGTGATCTCCTCGATCACGTCGATCTCATCGATCGTGAGACTGTCGAGATCCAGCGACAGCAGTTCGCCCAGCTCACCGCCCACGGCCTTCGCTGCCGGGTTCGCCTGGCGGACGGTCTTGACCGGTCTCTTCTGCCCCACGGTTAGCCCCCTTCAAGGTGCTGACGGACCACGGCACTGATCTCGCGCTCGTAGGTCTCGGAAACGGCTTCGCTCTTGCGGGCCATGGCCCGGTACAGGAACCGGTTGGGGCTGATCCCGCGCTTCGGGTATCCGAAGTGGATTGCCGCCGCGTACGGCACCCGCGCGGCAGAGCCCGCCTTCACAGCGGCGCCCTTGACGGACGCTGTGACCTTGACGGACTTCGCCAGCCTGCCCGGCTTGTAGCGCTTGCTGGACTTCGCGTCCCGCCTGCCCTGCGGGGCCGTTGACTCCGCCTCCGGCTTCACCACCTCGGCCGCTGCCTTGTTCGCGGCCCGGACGGAGTTGTTCAGGTCCCGGCTCCTGAGCCTGCGGACGTTCTTCTGAAGCTCACGCAGTCCGGCGACGCGGACCGTGAACGCGGACGTCCGGGCCACGGCTCACCCCTTGTCTGGGGTGCCGGTTGCCTCGAACTGCACCGGGGCCGCAGGCACCGGCTCCGTGTAGGTGGCCATGATCGCGGCTCCACCGGTGCCCGGGTCCAGCACGCGGAAGGGCAGCGTGTGAACGGTCACGTCGTCCGTGGACGCCTCCGGGGACTCCCCGGTGAACTGAATGGCCGGAGCGTCCACGCGGAAGCTCGTACCGGGAGTCAGACCCGCGAAGTCCGCCCGGAGAGAGACCACGTCACCGGCAACGAACGACTCGTAGAGCTTCAGGGATTCGCCGGTGAACTCCCCCTCAAGCTCACCCTCGTACGTCGGCACGGCGGCCCTGACCGGCTTCTTCTTCAGAGCCGTGCCCCGCAGGAAGCGGCGGTCAGTCTTCATGCCCCGGTCACCGGTCATGGAGAACTTCGACGCGTCCAGCACCACGGCGGCCCCGGCCCGGGTAAGGGTCAGCGCCGTACGGGACCAGTCGTAGGGGCGGGCCTCCGCCGGGTACTCGATGGGCAGCGATTCAGCCGGCGCGGAGCTGTGCGACACGTCCTGAAAATCGAAGGAGACATTGAGCGTGACCGCGTTCTCAGTCTCGGCGGTCAGCTCCCACTCAGTGGCCACACAGCCCACGTGCCGGTAGACCACGTCCGCGCCTTCGACGGTCGGCCGGATCATCTGGGCCGTCCACGACGAAGCATCGCTCACCGTGGCGCTCTCGAAGACGTGCGTCCGGACCCCGCCCGCGTCGCTGAAGCTGTGCTTGTCGAACGCGGCACTCAGAAGAGCGGCGGCACCGACGTCCAGGAGATCAACCTCAAGCTCACCCTCCCCGCCCATCTGAATGATGTTGCGGCGGTCCGCGCGGGCGGTCTGCATCCCCCGCCGGAAGCCGACCGACTCAATGAACTCCTTGGCGACCTTCCACGAATCGGCCTTCCCCTCGTACCCGATGACGGATGCGGCGGGAGTGCCGTACGTGCTCTCTTCTCCAATGCCAATGGCAGCGTCAAGCGCCATGACTCCCCCTAAGTCGTGATGCGCCCGCGAACTCTCACGCGGACGGTCAGGGCGCTGAACACCCCGTCGGTGGTCTCGGCGGTCTCGACGGATGACGACTCCGGGCGGAGGTCCACGAGCCCCGCCACGGCCGTCCGGTCCACCGCGCGGCATGCGTCCGCCACCAGTTCACGCAGCTCGTAGGCGCCCCGCTCAGCGGTCACCGGGTCACCGGGTGCGATCACCACCGCGTGGGCCTCGACGTAGCCCGTGACCGCCGTGGGCTTGCGCGGGCCCGCACGCATGGCGACCGGCTCAAGCTCCTCGTCCACGGTGGCGCCCAACCAAATCTGACGGCGCCGGTCGGACTGCCCGCGCTCCGCGAAGGTGCATTGCACCCCGGCAGGCACCAGCGTCCGGAGCGCTTCGAAGAGCGCCACCTTGGCGTTGAAGACCAACGACACGGCGCCCCCTACAGGAAGATGAACGGCAGGCGGACCCGGTACCGGTTGAGCTGGGCGTTGACCTCCGGCAGGCTCGTCGGCCGCCAGTCGCCGCCCGCCTGGGCAAGCTGAATGGAACCAAATTCGGACTGAAGCTGAAGGGCCCGGTCAGGGACGCGGGACACAAGGTCCAAGACGTACTGCCGGGCGATTCTGCGGACGCACCAGCGGATGGTTTCCGGGGCGGCATCGACGCCTTCCCAGCGGCGACCGCAGTAGTTTTCGACGGTCTCAACGGCGTAGTCGATGGCTTCGCTGAGCGTGGCATCCGGGAACAGGGCCGTGTCGTCCAGCCCGTCCAGCTCCCGGAGTTCGGCCACCGTGGCGTAGGACAAGACACCCCCAGGGGCGGGGGCAACCTACTCGCGTGAGCAGGTTGACCCCCTCGTTCGTACGGCGCCGTTACGCGCCGGTGCCGCCGACCGTGAGCACCTTGACCGCGCGCTCATCCAGAAGGAGACCGTCCGCACGCTGAAGGAACCGGTACACGATCTGATCCGAGAGGAATTTCAGGTCGATGGACCGCTCGACGCGGAGCGGGCCCGCCAGGCGGACCGTGTACTTCGACAGGTCGCCGAAGGTGACCTTCGTGTCCGGGACGCCCACGTCGGTGAGGACCGGGCGCCCGTTGAAGGTGTCGGGGGCGCCGGCGATGACGGAGGACTGCCACAGGTACTGACCGTCCGTGCTCTTCAGCTTCCGCATCTGGGCCGCGACCTTGTCCGAGACGACGAAGGCCGCGTTGCCCCGGTAGGAGCTGGGCAGCTCGTAGTACAGGTCGATGAGTGCGTCACTGACCGTGGCGTCCTTGGCCGTGGCGGTGAAGGTGGCGGTGGCCGGTGAACCGGCGGTGATGATGCCGCGCGGCTGGTTCGTGCCCGTACCGGTGAGGAAGTGACCGCCCATGCCCGCGCCGATGGCGGGTCCGGCGTCACCCACCAGGAAGCCGACAAGGTCAAGCGCCTGATCCGCGACGAACTCACTGGACACGGTGGACGCGTAGCCGTACTTGTACGCGCCGACCGGACGCTGAACCGTGGTCGGGTTCGACTCCGGGATGTTGCCGCCCTCGGTGACGATGCCCGCCTGGGCCCGGCCCACGACAACGGTGAAGTCCATGGGCTCACCGCCGGACGTGGTGAGGATCGACGCCCCGCCCCGCATGATGGTGGACCGCTCCACCGCCTCAGCCAGAAGCCGCCCGTACAGGGTCCGGCCGAAGGTGGTGTTGCCCGGATTGGTCTTCGTGTCGATGCCCGCGCGGGACTCCGGCGCGAAGGCCACCGACTGGTTCACACCCAGGGCACGGAGCTGGGCGGCAGCCTGGGCCAACTTGTCCTGGGTCTCCTTCTTGGAGCCGGTGCCGGTCAGCCCCTGCATGAGCGCGCTGACGCTCTCGCCGGACTTCAGGACTTCGATGCCCCTCTTGATCCGGCCGTCATAGTCGGCGATGGCGCCCAGAAGCGCGGTCTCCTTGGACCGCGCGTCCGCGCTCATCTCCTTGCCCGCGAACTCCTCGGTCAGGGACCGGAGTTCGGCGGTGGCCCGCTCACGCGCCTCGAAGTTCGCGCTCAGTGTCGTTGCGTCCATGTGTTTCCCCCGTGGTACTGAGGGCGCGGAACAGTGCACGCGCCGTCTTGTGCTCGTCCGGCTCGTCCGCTTCGGGCTCGTCCGCCGGTTCGTTCGCCTCCGGCCCCCCAGCCGGTTCGTCCGTGCTCTCCGGCGGCGCGTCCCCGGTGTCCTCGTCGGACTCCTCCGGGGCTTCGTCGTCCGGTTTCGCGGCACGGAGCGCGACGCCCAGCACTGCCTCGATGGACCGAAGTGCCGCGTCAGTTGTGGGATACGCCGGGTTGAGGACAGGCCCCAATTCCGCGACGTCCATTTCGGTGATCTCCCGGATCGGGAGACCGGTCTCCGGGTCGGTGCCCGCCCGGTGCTGCCCGCCCCTGCCCACGCGGAAGGTGAAGGAAGATCCCTTCACGTCCCCGCGCTTGAGGAGTTCGGCCACGTCCCGGCCCGTGGTGGTGTCCGGGAGATCCACCTCGTACCAACCGCCGTGAGCGTCCTCACCCACGCGGAGCGTGCCGGAGGAGCGCCGGCCAAGGACCCCGTCCACGTTGTGGTTGAAGGTGGCCACCACGTCGTTGCGCTCAAGCGACGCCATCCCGGCCCCCGGCGCGATGCGCTCCCGGAACCCACCCAGGTCGTGGGACAGCTCCCCGAACCGGTAGGCGTACCCGCGCATGGTGGTGGTGCCGCCGTTGGCCCGGATCTCAGCCGGAGAGATCAGGCTCCGGGTCTCCGTCGTCATCCTCTTCGTCCCCCTCGTTCGTCTCCTCCGGGTCCGGGTCATCCGGCTCCGGGGCGGTCTCAGGCGCGGGGGGCTCGTCATCTGCGGACACGTCGCCCAGGTTCAGCGGCACCCGGTACGCGGCGCCCAGACCGTCAGGCAGGGGCTCAAGGTCTTCGGCGGCCCGGACTTCGTCAATGCTGAAAATGCCGTTCTGAAGCGCGAGGCTGTAGACCTCCATCCGGTCCTTCGGCGTGCCGCGCTTGAGCCCGTCCCGGTTGAACTTCACGAAGAGCTGACGGTTGGCGAACTGCGCGAACAGGAGCCGGTTGAAGCCGGCTTCGATCCGCTCAAGCCAGGGATTCAGGCTGAACGTCGTGAAGGCTTCGTTCTGTTCGGCCAGACCGCTGCCCCAGCTCGTGGAGTTCGTCGCGTCGGCCACCAGGTGGGGCGGGACTCCGAAGATCCTTGCGATCTCAGGAACCTGAAACTGACGGGTCTGAAGGAACTGGGCTTCGTCCGGACTCAGCGAGACCTTCGAGAACCGGGCGCCCTCCGTCAGCAGGGCGACGCGGTGAGCGTTCTCCGGGCCGGAGTTGGCCAGCCGCCACGCCTCCCGGGCGCGGGCTAGACCGTCCTCCGACATGGCGCCGGGGACTTCCACGATGGCAGCCGGGACCGCGCTGTTGCTGAAGAACTTGGCGCCGTAGGTCTGGGCGGCAAGGGCGAGACCGATGGACTCGCGCGCGTAGTTGATCGGGCTCACACCCGTGAACTCGCCCGGCAGCATCATGCCGGGGATGTGCAGGATCTCCCGCGACGTGAAGAAGCCGATGGCCACCTCGTTCCCGTCCGCGTCGATGTCGAACGCCTCGAAGACCTTTCGGCGCCCGCCGTCCACCATGACCGCGTGGGTGACGATCCGGGACGGGTCCAGCACGTCCAGCCCGGCAATTGCCGTGTTGTCCGCCGACCACCGCACAGCCAGATACGCGTTGCCCTCAAGGAGGAGCGACAACACGATCTGAGAGATCAGGTCGATCCTGCCCAGCCCGCCCGGCTCCGCCGTGGGGTAGTCCAGCCAGAGGGGCGACTTCACCTCACGGCGGACCCCGCCCCGGCGTGAGTACGTCGTGATGGGCAGCGTGGCTATCGTCTCGGACAGGAGACGGATGCACGCGAAGACCGCAGAGACCTGAAGCGCCGTGGTCGCGTTGACCCGCTGCCCGGCGGAGGACACCACCCCCGGGAAGGGGTAGAGGTCCGTGTCCGGTTCCCAGTTGGCCCGCGACTCAGGAGCGCGGGGCTTGAACAACGCAGACCAGAAGCCCACGATCCCCACCCCCCGACCTACTCACGCGAGTAGGTTCAAAGATCGTTGAAGAACTCCGCGCTACCCCCGTAGGCGAAGACCTCACCGCCGGTCTCCCAGGTGGCGAGGATTGGCGCGTCAACGAAGCCGGGGTTGTCCTCACGCCACAGAACCGCGCCGTGGACGGCGAGGATCATGGCAACGGCAAGGTCGATCTTCCGGCGGCTCGAAGCGTGCTCTTTGGTGATGCGGGCCCCGTGCCGGTCCTCCCGCAGTACGGCGTTACCGATGTGGCGGGCAAGCGCCGGGTTCCCGTCGTGGCTCAGGCGCCCGTCCCGGGCCGCGTCGTACACGGCCTGGGTCGCGGGGATCATCCGCTTCAGGCTGTTGGTCGGGAACGCCTCCACCGGGTGGCCCTCCGCCTCAAGGCGGTCAAGGGTCTCCTCCCAGCGGTACGGGTCCGCCACGAGAACGCGCACGGTGTACGTGTCCAGCGCGGAGCGGAGAGCGTCCCGCACGTCAGCCATGGGCACACGCCAGTGGGCGTCATCAGGCGGCGCCTCCCAGTGGCCCAGCACGAACACGCGCAGATCACGAACACGGGCAGCGACCAGCGCTGTTGAGTCGCCCTTCCAACTTCCGTCGAAGCCCAGGACCACGGCGTCACCGGGGCGGAGTTCGCCGTCCGCCACCAGGCGGTCCCACAGACCGTGAGGCAGCCACGAGCTACCGCCCCGGACGAACTGACTGAGTCGGTAGATCCGGAAGGACGCTTCGGTACTGCGCTGGCACGCGGCTTCGAAGTCGGCCGCGTTAAGGATCTCGAAGGAGGGGTTGCAGCGCTCCCAGACAGTGGGGTCGGTGTGGTCCACCGTGTCCCCGATGCGCGGGCCCCACGAGCGGTAGAAGAGCGTGGGGTCCTCAAGTTCCCCGGAGTTCACCCGCTCGCCCTGGGTGCAGAGCTGGGCGAAGGCGCCGTCAGGGTCCGGGCCGGCCGTGGAGATCACCCAGAACATGGGCTGATTCCGCGCGGCGGACCCCAGGGTCAGCGCGTCGAAGAGATCCGCACTCTTGGCGAAGGCGTACTCATCCAGCGAGACCGAAGAAGGGTTCAGGCCCTGTTGGCGGCCCGCGTCGGCGGACACCACCCGGTAGGTGTTGTCCGCGTACCGGATGATGTCCCGCTGGACATCGCAGACCGCAGAGAGCTTCGGGGACGCCAGCACCATGGCTTTCGCCGCGTCGAAGACCATGCGGGCCTGCGGCCGGTCGTTCGCGGCCGCGATGATCTGGCGCTGAGCGTCGGCCCGGTCCGCCACCAGGTGGTAGAGCATGATCCCGGCGGCAAGGGTTGACTTGCCGTTCTTCCGGGCCACGCAGACCACGACGGTCCGGTGTTTCCGGCGCCACCGGCCGAACGCGTCCCGCTCAAGGCGGTAGGCGTCAACCAGTAGTTCGCGCTGCCAGGGGAGAAGGGTGAACGGCCGACCGGCGAAACTCCCGGTCAGGACACAGAACTTCTCAATCCAGTTGGCGACGCGGTGGCCCTCCGAAGGAAAGGCGGCACCGGGGGGTATGTGCCGCGCGATGACAGGATCAATCCCATCCCACATGCGGCACCCCTTATTCACGTGTGAATGGGCCTTAAAAATCGACCCACAAAAGGGGGTTCACAAAATCTGAAACAGCACTGAGAATGCCGTCATGACCTCGGACTATGCCCCGGCAGTAGCCAACGACATCACAGACGAGATCGTTAAAATGACCGTCGGTGTGGTGGATGGCTGGTACTCAGAGACCCGTATCGACTGGACCGATGTACTAGAGCGTGTGGAGCGCTACAAGTTGGAAGACGGACGCGGTATCGACTTCGGACCTGACTGGACATCCGCCGCGATCAAGCGACTGAAAAGCAGGGTCCGCGCGGAGCTTCGGAAGGGTTAGAAATCGGCGGGACTTGCCGCCACTTGGCGGGCTTCCGCAGCGACGATGCCCAGGCGCATCCGCGCTTCTGGGCTGAAGCCAATGGCTGTCTCGATGGCGCGTAGTTCGCGCTCCGTGGTCTCCACGTACCGCAGGGCCGGATGAATCGCCGGCTGACCCGTGGACCCCACGGCGGACAGGCCCTCAGCGTCGATGAGCGCCAGAAGGTCCGCCCGCCTGTCGTGAAGCTCCGCATACCGCAGGATGATGTTGCGGTCCGTCTCCGGGCTGTACGCCCCGCCACCCGCCTGCCAGACCGCCCGCCACACTTCCCGGCCCGCTGCCTTCAGATGGACCGGCACGCGCGGTGCACGCCCCTCGTAGACCAAAGGAGCGGACTCCGGGGATACGGCGCCGTTGGGGTTGCCCGTCCGCTGGGCCGGAGACTTCGCGCGGGACATCGGACACCTACCTCTGAGGTAGTCGGGCCCCTCAGCGGGTGCGGTGCTCAGGGAAGGGTGCCGGAGTGGCTGCGCCGTGGCGCCCAACTCGTGGGCAAGGCCACCGCCAGGCGGCGCGCCCTCCGGCGTCCCGCCTCACGACTCCCTCAGTCCGCCCCGGGTGGTGCGGGGCGCGGGATGCACGGGCGGGACAGGCATGTTCAGGGGGCTTAGCGGGGCGCTCACGGGCTCGTTCTCGACCATGCCCCGGGAAGCCCGCCCAGGTCAGCGCCGGGCCGGGCCCCCAAAATGGAGCCGCACCCAGGGCGCGTTTTCCGAGCTGGGGCCGGGATCGCCGGCGGGCAGGCGCGGGAGCTTCCGGGCCGCTCTCCCCCTCCCTCAGAAGGGCGGAGCGCCGTAGCCCATGTCCACGCGGGTCTTCGCCTTGTGACACGAGCGGCACAGGAGCTGAACGTTGCCGTCCACGTCCTCACCGCCACGGGACAGGGGGACGATGTGGTCCACGTCCATGGCCGAAGCCAGGAAGGACAGGCCGCACCGCGCACACGAGCCACGGCCCACACGCTTCAGCGCACGACGAAGACGAGCCGCCGCAGCATTGCCCCGCGCGATGGCCTCACGGCGCTTGCGGTGGGACTGCACAGACCGACCGGACTCGTAGGCCCGGTGATGCTCAGCACAACGCCCCGCATGGGTGGCATAGGCCCGACAGTCCAGACAGCGCGTGCGCACGAGCACCCCCTACCTACTCGCGTGAGCAGGTTGAACGAAGAAGACCCATGCCGTTCCGCCTGAGCGAGCCCCGTTCGGCCACCCCGGAGAGTGGGTTACTGATGGGCAGCTCAGGCGCCCCCGTGAACGGCATGGGTGGTCGGTGTTGCGTGGGCCGGACGCTAGGCCACGGGCTCACCCGAACGACACGAGAAGGGGGAGCACCCGTCAGGGTCCCCCGCCTCAACGCGCTCGTTGCGCGTGACGTGGTCTATCGGCGCCTTGTGGAGAGGCTTCCGGGAGCGATGTAGGAACGCCTGCCCCAGCAGAGGCACACCGTTCGCGGTGGCACGGGCGTTACCTGCCCGAATCGACGCATCGAAGTCAACCGCGTCTTTCCACTCTTCCGGAGAGTCGTCCCGCATCTTCCGCCACTGGGCGTTGCCGTGGAACGGACACCCGATACAGGCGCTCTTGGGCGTCTCGCCGAATCCGTTTTCCGTCAGATACGTGCGGCAGTCGTCGCGTGACCACCGGAGGTCAAGCAGCGGAAACACGTTCCGGGAGAACTTGAGCCCGGAATCCCGGGCTCGACCTATCTCATCGGTACTGATCCCGATCCACTGTTCCGCGTACACGTCACGCGGGATGTACGTCCGGCCCGGGTAACCAAGCAGTTCACGGACAGCAGCCTTGATCGGCTTCAGCTTGTACTCAGCCGTGCACTGCCGTCGCAGCATGCCGTCTCCGCCATCCGGATTCCGGATGAAGAGAGGCATGGACGCGAACCGGTGGCGCGCGTCCAGCGCATCGCGTCGAATATTCCCGGATGAGACACGGTGGACCGGGATACCGGCCGGGTCCGCGATCTCGTGTTCCAACCTATCCAGATGCCGGTAGACGGCCCCCGGCTCCCATCCCGTGTCAGCGAAAATCGCCGCATCCACCTTCGGAAGCAGACCACGAGCCGACGCGATGAGAAGAGCTGAGGACTGAACGCCGGCACCCAGTGATAGGACCCGAATAGCTGGGTCCGTCACATATCCCCCAGTGCCACGCAAGGCCCGGGGCTCAGAACCCGGGTGGAGAAGCCACACCGGGGAGCCGCGCGGGCAGTTGACGAGGGGGGTCTCAGGCCGCCGATTGGCACTCAGCCGGAAGGGTGCGCGGTATCCCGCCCTCACCCTGTATCTAGTGAGTGGATTGCCCAATCAGAGGCGGGAGTTGGCCGGGCGGGCGGGGGCCCGTGGCGGGCCCCGGTGACGAAGTGACGGAGTGGTGGGCGGTCCGGGGTTGCTTGCACAGAAGAGATATTTGGGCTTCGTAGGATGGATTGGATCTCTTCGCCACTTCAGCACTTCGTCACTAGTGATCAGTAGGTGTCCGATCGCCTGACTCTTCGCGATGGACTTATCGGGGCAATTTGCGCCCACCCACCGCCGGACTTAATGCCATGCCCATGACAAATGCTCGGCGGCAAAACGGGGCTGGCCCCGAAGGCCCAGCCCCTTGCCTGACTCACGCAACCAGTGTGACATCCGCCGGGTTGAGGACCCGGTTGATTCCTGTCCATGCGTAGTGGAACCGCTCCGGAGTGACCGGGGTCCGCCCCGCGCCGAACTTCGGACGGACACACACACCGTCAAGAGCCAGCGAGAGCAATTCCCGCCGCTCCTCCGTCGTCGCCTGTTCCCACGCCTCCCGAATCGCTGCCGCGTCCAGGAGAAAACCGATATCCGCCGTGGGCTCCGGAATCTGGCTCAGCACGGACTCAGCGGCACGAACGGCGTTCTCCGCCTCCTTGAGCAAGCCGGGGTAGAACTCAGCGGCCGGACCCTCAAACTCCTTGCGCTTGTACTTCGCCGCAACCAGATCCTCAAGGGCTGCCTTAGCATCTGCAAGGCGCTCTTCGGCCTCCCGTCGCTCCGCCACGCTGTCCGGACGGTGGCTGTCCAGCCAGCGGGCCGCCACAGCCTGAAGCAACGGATCATCTGGGGCGCTGGCCGTGAGTCGGTTCACGAATGCCTGAAGCACGAAGCTCTGTGCGTGAATTGCCGTGATCGACGCCGGAGCAGGGCACGGGACGCCCCCGGCGTTCTTGTGCGGGCAGCCGAAGGACACGCCCCGCTTGATCAGCGTCCGCCCGCACCCGGAGCAATGCAGCACGCCGGAAAGCTCGTGCCGGCCCACCGAACGGACGCCCCTCTTCGTGCCCTTCTTCCCGAACAGGGCTGTTCGCTCCGCGACCACCTTGCGGGCCTTGAGTTGCTGGGCTTCGGTAACAACGCCCTTCCCGACCGTGACCCGCTGCCCTTTGTCGTTCCGGTAGATGGGGTCTTCCCGGTCGTCCCAGTCACTGGCCGGTTGAAAACCGATGTAAGCCGGGTGCCGAAGGATCTTGTAAAGCCGGTTGGGGCTCCACCGATACCCCGGACGCGGGAAAATGCCCTCAGCGTGAAGACGCTTGATCACGGCGGGGACGGTGGCGCCCCCACCCACCTCCCGCACGATGCGCCGGATCACGTCAGCCTTCGTCAGCCCGTCAGGCTCTTCGGGGATCGCCGGTGCCGTGTCCGGGAAGAGTCGCCGAGTCTTGAGATCCTTCTTCAGCCCGTAGGGGATGCGCTTGGCGAGCCAGATTCCCTCGTCCTTGGAATACCGCCACGCGTCGGCCACACGATCCGACAGTTGGTCAGAGAACTCCTTTGCGTCCTCCGCCCGCCACATGATCATGCGGCGGTCTTTCGGTTCGCTCGTGTCGAGATTGTCGGACCCGAAGAAGATCCGCTTGCCTTCGAGACGATCCATGATCGTCAGTACCGCAAGCGCGCCCTTGCGGCTGAAGCGGTCCAGCTTGTACGACCAGAGGCAGCGAGTACCACCACCCTCAAGGGCACGGAGTCCTGCGTCGTACCCGGGACGGTGAACGTCCTTGCTGCCGCTGATCCCGTTGTCCACCCACACGTACCGGGGGCGGTACTTGTTCCACTCGCCCCACCGGATGCCGTCCTTGATCTGTTGGTTGACGCTCAGCTCACGGTCTTCGCGTCCCTTCCGGGAAACGCTCTTCCGCGCATAAATGTCCATGTCCCCGTTGGGGTCGATGATCATGTACGGCACGGCGACCCGTGCGCGGGAGTTCGGTCCGCTGAAGGTGGTGGGTCGTTCTACGGTCAGTGCCATCGTCCAAGCCCTCCCCCTTCCGCTGGGGGCTCCCCGGCCCCTCAGCGGGGCCCGCGCCCCACCTGGGGGCTTACGGCCGCTCTATGAGGCGTGTGGCCCCCTCTGCTGGGGACCTAGGGAGTGGGTTGCTTAGGTGCGTTTACCTTGCACCTCTGCAAGAAGGACGCCGTTCTTGATGAGGCGGTCGGGCGGCTGCGGCGCTTGGCGTCGTGATCAATAAGATCGATCGGATCAACCAGATCAGCCAGATTCAATAGATCAATTGTTCATACGGGAATGTGCGTTCGGTCAATTCTGGCCTTGTGACGGAGAAACAGGCCACATTCCGGCCCGTCCATGTGCCGACACCGGGCGCACGGGCAGCATGGTCCGCTCGTACGGCGCCGCCGCGCCGCCGGGTCGGATCGTCGGGGGTACTGGTGAATCACGCGTGGCCGCCATCCACATTTCTCGGCCGGTTGCGGAGCACGACGCGGGAGGAACTCCTCGGCCAGGGCACCCCGATGTCCTATCCGCCGCACCGCACTCTTCTGCAACAAGGCGACGGAAGCCGGCACGTCCTGGTGATCACGAGCGGTGTCGTCAAGGTCGTCGCCAGCGCCGAGAGCGGTTACGACATGCTGCTCGCCGTCCGTGTGGCGGGCGATCTGGTCGGCGAGATGGCGGCCTTCGAGGAGCGCCCGAGGTCCGGCACGGTGATCGCGTGCGGTGACGTGACGGCACGGATCATCCAGGTTCGGGCACTGGAAACCTTCCTCTCCGGCCACCCGGACGCCATGCGGGCCGCCCTGCGCATGCTGTGCGCCCGGCTGCGCTGGGCCAACCGGCGACGGATCGACTTCCAGGCGTACGACTCGCTCACCCGGCTGGCCCGGGTCCTGGCCGAGCTGTGCCAGGCGTACGCCCCGCCCTCGCAGAACAGCGACGGCAAGCGTTGTGACGTAGCCCTGACACAGAAAGAGCTCGCGTCGCTGGCCGGTCTGAAGCTCACCACGGCCGAAAAGAACCTGGCCGTGCTGACAGCCGAGGGACTGGTGGAACGCAGTTACCGCAACATAGTCATCCGTGACGTTCCGAAGTTGCTCGAATACGCCAAAGTCGCAGCTGACAACCCGTACTGATACGGGATCACTTCGCGCTCCCTCTCCTAGCCTCTCGGGCAGCACTTCATGGGCGGTTTCCGCCCGTCGCCAGCCCAGAGAGGAAATGATCGGGTGGCTGCGTGGCCTGATTTCTATCCCTGTACCTGCATAGCCGTGGACGCACAGGCTTACGGAAGCAACAACGACCGTGAGCAGTCCGAAATCCAGCACGACCTGCCGCGGCTCCTCGACCGTGCCGCCCGCGGGGCCGGTCTGGACCGCGCGCAGTGGCAGATCCAGCGCAAGGGCGACGAACAGCTCGCCGTACGACCCGTCGACGGAAACGAACCGCGGCTGGTCGACGACTACGTCCGCCATCTCGCCGCCGCGTTGCGCGAGTACAACGCCCGTCGGGTACCCGGAGCCCGGATGCGGCTGCGGGCCGTCATCCACCAGGGACTCGTGGAGCTGGCCGACAACGGTTTCGCCGGCACGGCCGTGGTGGCCACGGCGCGCCTGCTGAACTCCGACCCGCTCTACGACGCCCTCGCCGCGCACCCCGAGGCCGACCTGGCGCTGCTGCTGTCCGACGACGTCTTCCGTTCCACGGTGGTCGGCCGTCACACGACCCTGACCCCCGAGGACTTCACCCGGGTCACGGTCCGGGTGAAGGAGTACGGGGCCACGGCCTGGCTGCGGGTCCCCGGCGCGCCGGGCACGGCCCCGTCCGGGCCGAGGACCGCGGCAGCCGCCGGTCTCGCGGAGCCGGCGCCGGGGGCACCCGCGCGGGCCGCTCCCGGACCGGCCGCCACGGGCGGCGCCGGCGGGACCGGGATCAGCAACGAGTACCGCGCCGACCGGATCAGCGTCACCAACGTCGCCGGGCCCATGGACGCCCGGGGCGCCGTCTTCGGCTTCGGGAGCGCCGGTGACTGACGAACCGGACCCGAACGACGGTCCGGCCGCACCGTCCGTACCCGCCCCCGAAGAAGAACCCGCGCCCCCCGCGCCGGACGACGCGGACAACGCGCCGGAGGCCGGCGCGGACGGCTTCGAGCCGGACGCGGGTCCGGTCCGGCGTCCGGAGCCGGACGAACACGACGAGGACGACCGGGGTTACGACGACCTGCGCCGCGTCCACCAGCTCGTCAGCAACAACAACTACAACAACTTCTACGGCGTCGTCGACGCCTCCGGAGCGGCGTTCGGCTTCGGTGGTGCCTCGTCCCCCGGTCTCGCCTCGGGCACCGTCGAACCCGAGGAGGCGGACCGCGCCCTGCGGTTCTACGTCCCGCCGCGCCGCTGTTTCGACGAGGCGCTCGACAAGCTGCGCGACAACTCCCTCGTCGTGCTGACCGGCCAGGACAACTGCGGCCGGGGCGTGGGATCCCTCGCCCTGCTCAGGGAGTTCCTGGGCACGAAGGCCAGGCTGCGCAGCCTGTCGCCCGCCAACTCCCTGGCCGAGCTGGCCTCGTCGCGGGACCTCAAGGCGGGCCAGGGGTACGTCATCCGCGACTACGTCGGCGAGCTGAACGTCGAGGCCGTGCAGGCGTACGCGATCGAGCGGCTGAGCAAGGAACTCCGCCGCAAGGGCTCCTACCTGGTGGTCACGGCCGGCCTCGCGAGCCACCGCCGACTGGCCCTGCGGGACCACTGCGTGAAGTGGCGGGCCCCGGACCCCGTGGAACTGTTCGAGCACTGCCGGGAGTCGCTGCCGGGCGCCGCCCTCCCGCCCGACACCGAGCGCGAGCTGCTGGAGCGGATCCGGGAGCAGCGGCGGCCGGCGGACATCGTGGCCGCGGCCGAGGTCCTGTCCCGGGACGGCGCGGAGAAGGCGCTGGAAACCCTGCGGGACCGGTGCCGGGAGCTGGTCCGGGCGTTCTTCGGCAAGCAGCCGGCCGCGGACCGCCTGATCCCCCTCGCGGCCCTGGCGTTTCTGGAGGGCATCCCGGAGCGGACGTTCGAGAAGGAGTGCGCCTCCCTCTTCGCCGAGGTGCGCGACTGGGAGCTGAGCGGTGGCACGCCGCCGGTCGAGGAACCGGACGACCAGGTAAGGACACCGGTGCGCGGCGCGGTGGCCCGGCAGTCGCGGGCCCACTGGAAGGAGTGGGCGGAGGGGCTCGTACGCGTGGAACACCGGCCCGAGCCGGGCCGCGACTCCGGGCGCAGCGAGCGCCGCCTGGTTTTCGCCGAACCCCGTGTCCGCGAGTTCGTCATCGAGGAGCTGCACGAGCTGTACGGCTACGAGCTCTGGTACCCGCTGCGCCAGTGGCTGGGTGAACTGGCCCTGCTGGGCGACCTGGACACCCGTACGGAGGTGGCCCGCGGGGTCGCGCTCCTGGCCCGGCACGCGCTCGTCGAGGTCGACGAGAACATGCTGAAGGTGTGGTCCGAGGGGCTCACCAGCCAGCGCGTGACCGCCGCTCTGACGCTCCAGTTCATGTCCGGGGTCGAGCATCTCGCGCCGCAGGCCATGCACATCGCCCTGGGCTGGACGGCCGACAGCGGGCCCGGCCGGGCCGTGACGGCCGCCATGGCGCTCACCGGCCGCCTGGCCTCGCTCTACCGCCTGGACACACTCAACTGGCTCTGGTTCCTGACGCAGCGCCAGGAACGCGTCGCGTTCTCGGCCCGCCGTTCACTGGTCCTGCTTCTACAGACCGCCGCCGAGGAACAGGACCCGGAACGGGCGCTGTTCACCCTCCGGCACGTACGCACCGTGATCGCCGACGCGGCGCCGGGATCACGGGAGCGGTCGATCGCCCTGCGGACCGCCGTCCAGCTCCTGGAGGCCGACCGGCTGGACACGCCCGAACCCGTCACGGCGGCGCTCCTGCGTACCGCCCCGGACAGCGCCCGCCACCTCGGGTCCCTGTGGGTGGACGTCCTGCACAGCGGCAACCGGAGCCGCGCGGTCGCCGCGCTGTGCCGGACGCTCGTACAGCTGCGTGACGACCCGTCCGTCACCGACGCCGTGAGCCGGCTCGGCGACGCCATGCAGAGCGCCATGAGCGAGCTCCAGTGGGCCGCGCTCCGCCGCCACCTGTCCCTCGCCCTGAAGCGTCCCGACTACGCGATCCCCGGCGCCCGCCAACTGGCGCGGGTGCTCCTGGGATCGCTGCGCGGCCGGCCGCCGGGGGACTCCCGGCGCTCCACCGCGTCCCTCCTGTCCGTCCCACCCTTCACCGCCCCTCAAGGAGGCCGAAGCAAGTGAACTACCCGGTCATCGCCGAACACATCCTGGCGACCGTCCAGGGCACCTGGTGGTCCCGGCGTCGCCGACGCGACGACGTGCCGCAGCTGCCGACCGGCGCGGTCTATGTTCTCAGGGTCGGCGGGAACTACCGCCTGTTCCCCGAGGGCATGGTGTTCGACCCGTCCCACCCCGACGTGCTCGACGCCTCCTCGGTCAGCCTCGTCGACACCCGCGCGCGTCTGGTCGAGGTGGAGCGGACGCTCCCCTCCGTCAGCGAGGCCGACAGGTTCTCGGTACGCGCCTCCTTCACCTGCCAGGTGACCGACCCGACGGTCATCGCCCGGCAGGGCGTCATCGACGTCACCGTTCCGCTGCGCGCCTACCTGATGGGCGACGGCGACCTGGCCAGGATGAGCGCCGGGCACCGGGTCGAGGAGGTCAACGCGGTGCGGACCCAGGTCGGCCACCGCATGACCGCCTACAGCGCGATCGTGCCGCCCCGGGTCGCGGGCATGAGCGTGGAGTTCGTCAGCGCCGAGGTCCACGCCTCGGACGACCTGCGGGACCATGAGCAGAAGCGGCGCGACAAGCAACGCTTGTGGGAACTCCAGCGGGGCCAGCGCGACTTCGAGACCCAGGACGCCCTCCAGATAGCGGATCTCCTCGCGCGGGGATCGGACCACGTGGACGCCTTCGGGATCGCCCGGCAGGAGATCGGCGTCACCGACGCGGCGTCGCGCATCCACCGCGACACCGAGAAGGCGTCGGCCCGCAGGCACGAGGCCGAGGTGTCGGAGCGGGTCCACGCGCAGGCGCGGGAGACGGCCGAGGCGCAGATGCAGCGCGACACGGTCCTGACGCTGCTGCGGCAGATGGGCGGCAGCGACTACGTCGACCTCCACCAGGTCCTGGAACAGCTGCTGCGGGAAGACCGCAGGTCCGCGCCGGGCGTGAGTGCCGCCGACGGTTCCCGGATGGTCGGGCCGGGGCCGGCCCGACCCGGTCGTACGGAGACGGGCCGGAACGGCTCGCGGGACCCCCGGGGCGGCTTCGTCAGGGACGAGGACGATCTCCTTGACTGACTTCCTGACGGACCGTGTGACGCCTCCGGCGCCCGGCACGGTGAACGGCCGGGCCACCGGTCACGACACCACGGCGCACACCGGGCGTCACCGGGCCGCCGCCCGCACCGTGAGGGACTCGTCCACGACCACCCGCGCCACCGGGGACGGGGCCCCCGCCCGTACCGCCCGCCGCTCCTTCGACCTCGACCCGGCACGACGGCTGCGTACCCTGACCGGCGTCGACGAGGAGCTGCTGGCCAGGGTCAGGTACGAGCGGAGCAAGTACACGGCCCTCGGCGGAGTGGTGCTCGGCACCTCCGTCATCGCGGCGTTCTCCATGTGGAACTTCGCGGGCGAGGTGCTCGGCCGGGTCTCCGTCGTGGCCCTGGTCCCGACGGTCATCTGGATGCTGTTCGTGCTCAACCTCGACCGCTGGCTGGTGACTCCGCAGCCGAACGCCCGGCGACGGGTCGGCCCCCTCCTCACACGGCTGCTGATCGCCCTGATGCTCGGCACGGTGATCGCCGAGCCCCTGGTCCTGCGCATCTTCCAGACAGCCATCGAGGAGCGCGTCGCCGGCGAACGGACCGACGACATCGACCAGTTGCGCACGGATCTGGTCCGCTGCAACCCCATGCCGTCCACGACACGGACCGCCGCCCCGGAGGGCTGTGGCAGAACGTACGTGCTCTCCTTCGGCAAGTCGCCCGGCGAACAGGCCGAGGAACTGGTCGCCGTACGCGCGGACGCCACCGAGCTGCGGAAGCGGGTGGACCGGGACACCACCAGGCTGGAGGCGCTCGACTCCGAGGTACGGGACGAGTGCCGCCGGATGATCCGCATGGCCGCCACGGGATTGCTCCAACGGACGTCCGAATGCCTGCGGCTGCGTGAGAAGGCACAGGAGTACCGGGCGATCCACGACACCGACGAGAACGAGAAGCGGCTGGCCCGCATGGACAGCCGTATCTCGAAGATCGAGGCCGAACAGACCGTGTCGCGCGGGGACTTCCTCCGGACCCGGGCCGACGGCATCGAACAGCGGCTGGACGAGGAGCGCGTGAAGCACCAGGAGATCGGTGTCCTGGAACGGATGCTGGCACTCGACCGGCTCGCCACCGGGAACCCGGTGCTGTTCGTGGGCATCTGGCTGGTCCGGCTGCTGTTCGTGCTCCTCGACATCCTTCCCGTGCTGGTGAAGTACCTGAGCGGCGAGTCCGCGTACGACCGGATGCTCACCAGTGCGAGCAACAGCGCGGTGAAGATCCACGACGAGGAGATCCGGATCACCGAGCGCCGGGTGCTGGCGGAACTGGAGCTCGCCCAGGACGCCGTCGACCAGGACGTCCGGCGTCATCGCGCCGAGTCGGAGGCCGAGTTGCGCGAGCACAAGGCGGAGATGAACATCCGGGTCCGGCAGGCGGTGAACGCGCTGGAGGACGAAATCCGCCGTACGTCGACGGTCTGACCGGACCGCCCGACCGCCGACCCGCCCGCCCGCCCGCCCGCCCGCCTCAGGAGAACAGTGCCACGGCCGCCCCGGACACCCGGGGCGGCCGCCTGTCATCGACGCAACGGAGGGGGAGACATGAGCACAACCGGGGGCGACGCCCCAACAGGACCGGCCGCCGACACCGCGGCCGACCGCGGCGCGGAACTCGCCCGCGTCCTGCTGTCCGAGGCCCGCGAGGAACTCACCAAGGCCGACAACAAGGCCGGTCTCATGCTGGCGTCCCTGGGCGCGGCCCTGACCGCCGTACTCGGCGCGATCGGCGGCGGCGCCGTCGACCTGCGGCAGTACGCCGTCGTCCCGCAGGTCCTCCTCTGGTCGGGCTGCGCCGCCTGCGTACCGGCACTCGTCCTGCTGGGTCTGGCCGTGGCCCCGCGGCTCGGGAACCCCCGCCACCTCCGTACCCACTACTTCGGCGACGCGAGGCTCGCGCTGTCGTCCGGGCAGCTGGAGCGCACGGTCCGCCGCACCGACCTCGTGTCCCGGAACCTGAGCCAGCTGGCGGTCCTCTCGCAGATCGCCTGGACGAAGTACCGCTGCATACGCCACGCGCTGGTGTGGGGCACGGCGTTCCTCGTGCTCACGCTGCTGGGCATCGTGACGGGAGCGTCGGTGTAGGCGCACGGGACCTCGCGGGGTCGCACGGGGCCGTACGGGCGTCCGCCGGCGGGCCGGGTCGTGGCGGCGTCCCCGGGCCGGGCGTGCGCGTGCACACGGAGCCCGGCCGAGCGCGTACATGCGAAAGCCCGGCCGGGAGCCGTGATCGTCTCGGGATCGCGGCCCTCGTGCCGGGCCCTCGTGCCGGCCTTGTACCGGCTGCGGGTGGCCGGGTCAGGCGTCCTCGGCCGGGGGCTGCTCGGCACGCGGGGTCGCACGGGGCCGTACGGGCGTCCGCCGGCGGGCCGGGTCGTGGCGGCGTCCCCGGGCCGGGCGTGCGCGTGCACACGGAGCCCGGCCGAGCGCGTACATGCGAAAGCCCGGCCGGGAGCCGTGATCGTCTCGGGATCGCGGCCCTCGTGCCGGGCCCTCGTGCCGGCCTTGTACCGGCTGCGGGTGGCCGGGTCAGGCGTCCTCGGCCGGGGGCTGCTCGGCCGGCTTGTCCTCCGTCGGCGTCAGGCCGAAGGTCTCCACGATCCACTTGTCGAACTCGATCGACGCGCGCACCCAGCTGACGGTGGACGACACGAAGTGCTCCAGGGCGACGCCGGTGCCGATCAGCATCTGGGCCTCGCCGATGAGGCGGACGGTCGTCGGGGCGCCCTCCTCCTCGTGCGTGTGGCTGTAGACCTTGGGCCACAGGGTGCGGCGGTTCCAGTCGTCGATCGCGTCGAGGATCTTCGCCTTGTCCTCAAGGGCGTGCGGACGGTCGTAGAAGGTCCGCACCGAGAAGACCTGCTGGTCGGCGTCGCCGCGGAACATGAAGTACGTGCGGAAGTCCTCCCACGGGGCGGCGAGGTCACCCTCGTCGTCCACCACGTACTTCAGCTCCATCTGGTCGAGGAGCTGCTTGACCAGGTCCTGGTCGGGGACGACAGGGCCCGCCGTTCCCGCAGCCTGCTGCTGGGGCTGGGCCCCGAAGTTCGGAATCGAGGACGGGTCGATGGTCATCGCTGGATTCTCCTGAGGATGGCATGCCGTTGTCTGACACCGACCCTAGCCGCGATCCCCCGCCGGAAACCCGGCACCCCGTCGGCAATCGGGCCCCGGACCACACGGACGCCGGGAGCGTATGCCCCGGCCCGGACCAACCGGGCATCCGGACCGCGGGGGCGCCGGGACCGCGTGGGCGGCGGGCGCCGGGCGGTTACGGCGTCTTCTCCAAAGAAGGCGCTCCCGGCGCGGCCCCGTCCCCCGCCCCGGCCTCCGGCTCCCGCCCGCCTGACGCCGGGCCGACGATCAGCCCGTTCCCCGCGCGGTCCACCCGCACGGTGTCGCCGTCCACGACCTCACCGGCCAGGATCTCCTTGGCCAGCCGGTCGCCGATGGCCGTCTGGATCAGCCGGCGCAGCGGGCGCGCGCCGTACGCCGGGTCGTTGCCCTCCTCGGCGAGCCACGCCAGGGCCTCCGGGGTGATGTCCAGGGTGAGCCGGCGGTCCGCCAGCCGCTTGGCCAGGAAGCCGATCTGGAGCTCGGCGATCCGGGCCAGCTCGTCCTTGGCGAGCGCGGAGAACACCACGAGGTCGTCCAGCCGGTTCAGGAACTCCGGCTTGAAGGACGCCCGTACGGCCTCCAGGACCTGCTGCTTCTTCGTCTCGGCCGAGGGAATCGGATCGACCAGGTACTGACTGCCGAGGTTCGACGTGAGCACCAGGATGGTGTTGCGGAAGTCCACCGTCCGGCCCTGGCCGTCGGTGAGGCGCCCGTCGTCCAGCACCTGGAGCAGGACGTCGAAGACCTCCGGGTGCGCCTTCTCGACCTCGTCCAGCAGGACCACGCTGTACGGCCTGCGGCGTACGGCCTCGGTGAGCTGGCCGCCCTCCTCGTACCCGACGTAGCCGGGAGGGGCCCCCACCAGGCGCGCGACGGAGTGCTTCTCGCCGTACTCGCTCATGTCGATACGGACCATGGCCCGCTCGTCGTCGAAGAGGAAGTCGGCCAGCGCCTTGGCCAGTTCGGTCTTGCCGACACCGGTCGGGCCCAGGAAGAGGAACGAGCCGGTGGGCCGGTCCGGGTCCGCGATGCCCGCGCGGCTGCGCCGTACGGCGTCCGACACGGCCTCCACCGCCTCCGACTGCCCGATCAGCCGGCGCCCCAGCTCGGCCTCCATACGGAGGAGCTTGCGCGTCTCGCCCTCCAGCAGCCGGCCCGCCGGGATGCCGGTCCACGACCCGACGACGTCGGCGATGTCGTCCTCGCCGACCTCGTCCTTGACCATGGTGTCCTTGGAGGCTTCCTCCTCGGCCTCGGCCGCCGCCGCCAACTCCTGCTCCACGGCCGGGATCTCGCCGTACAGCAGCTTGGACGCGGTGTCGAGGTCCTGGTCGCGCCGCGCGCGCTCCGCCTGTCCGCGCAGCTCGTCCAGCTTCTCCTTCAGCTCGCCGACCCGGTTGAGGCCCTGCTTCTCCTTCTGCCAGCGGGCGTCGAGTCCGCGCAGTTCCTCCTCGCGGTCGGCGAGGTCGCGGCGCAGCTTCTCCAGCCGCTGCCGGGACGCGGCGTCGGACTCGTTCTTCAGCGCCAGCTCCTCCATACGGAGGCGGTCGACGGCCCGCTGGAGCTCGTCGATCTCGACGGGCGAGGAGTCGATCTCCATACGGAGGCGGGACGCGGCCTCGTCCACCAGGTCGATGGCCTTGTCCGGCAGGAAGCGCGAGGTGATGTAGCGGTCCGAGAGCGCGGCGGCGGCCACCAGGGCGGCGTCGGCGATCTGCACCTTGTGGTGGGCCTCGTAACGGCCCTTGAGGCCGCGCAGGATCGCGATCGTGTCCTCGACGTTCGGCTCGGCGACCAGCACCTGCTGGAAGCGCCGTTCCAGCGCGGCGTCCTTCTCGATGCGCTCGCGGTACTCGTCCAGCGTCGTCGCGCCGACCATGCGCAGTTCGCCGCGCGCGAGCATCGGTTTGAGCATGTTGCCCGCGTCCATGGCGGAGTCGCCGCCGGCGCCCGCGCCCACGACGGTGTGCAGTTCGTCGATGAAGGTGATGATCTGCCCGTCGCTGTCCTTGATCTCGGACAGGACGGTCTTCAGCCGCTCCTCGAACTCGCCGCGGTACTTGGCGCCCGCGACCATGGCGCCCAGGTCCAGGGAGACCAGCTTCTTGTTCTTCAGGGACTCCGGCACATCGCCCTTGACGATGCGCTGCGCGAGTCCTTCCACGACGGCGGTCTTGCCGACGCCGGGCTCGCCGATCAGTACGGGATTGTTCTTCGTACGGCGCGACAGCACCTGCACCACACGGCGGATCTCCTGGTCGCGGCCGATGACCGGGTCCAGCTTGCCCTCGCGCGCGGCGGCCGTGAAATCGGTGCCGAACTTCTCCAGGGCCTTGTACTGGCCCTCCGGGTCGGGTGTGCTCACCCGGCGTCCTCCCCTTGCCTTCTCGAACGCGGCCAGCAGCTTCTTCGCCCCGGCGCCCCGCCGGTCCAGCATCTCCCCGGTCCGGCCGCCCTCGGCCGCGATCCCGATGAGCAGGTGTTCGGTCGAGAGGTACTCGTCGCCCAGCTTCCTCGCGCGCTTCGCGCCGTCGGCGATGACGGCGAGCAGCGCCCGGTCGGGCTGGGGCGGTGCGACGGTGGTGCCCCGCACGCTGGGCAGCTCGGCGAGCAGCCGCTCCGCCCCGGACCGTACCTCAGCCTGGTCGGCGTCGACCGCGACGAGCAGGTCGGTGATGTTCTCGTTGTCCTCGCCCCCGAGCAGCGCGAGCAGCAGGTGCGCGGGGGTCAGGTCGGCATGGCCCTCCGACACCGCGCGGTCGGTGGCGGCGTTGAGCGCGGCCTTGCTCTTGTTGGTCAGCTCGGCGTCCACGTCCGGTCTCTCCTCCTCGGCGCAGGGTCGGCCCACCAGGGACCTGACCCAACCAACGTACGCAAAGTTGAGTCTATTCCACTCAAGGCTGGGAGAGCCAGCTCCGACACCGCGACATCCGGCCCGTGGGGCCGTTCGGGCCCCCGGCCGCCCCACCGGCCAGCGGCCGGCCGGTGGGGCCCGCCCGCGCGCTTCGACGCACGGCTCGTACGACTCGTGCGCTTTGTCGTACGACCGGACCACCGGACGAGCGGCCCGACCGACAGCCGGACAAGCGGATGGACGAGCGGCCCGGCGTGCGGCGCTGGCGAACTCCCGCCACCAGGGCCCCGGGAGGCCGTTACGCGCCTATTCTTCCGGCATGGCCCAAGACGTACGCGATCCCGACGCCGACTATCTCGCCTTCTGGCGGGAGCGCCACCTGTGCACACTGACCACGCTCCGGCCCGACGGCACGCCGCACGTGGTCCCCGTGGGGGTGACGTACGAGTCGGAGGCACGGCTGGCACGTGTCATCACCGGCAAGGACTCCATGAAGGTGGCCCACATCCTGGCGGCGGGTCCGGCCGGGGCGCGGGTCGCGGTCTGCCAGGTCCACCGACGGCGCTGGGCGACTCTTGAGGGCGTCGCGACGGTGAGCGCGGACCCCGATCGGGTCGCGGACGCCGTAGGCCGTTACGCGGCCCGCTACGAGCGCGAGCCGAGGCCGAACCCGGACCGGGTCGTGGTCGAGATCGCGGTCGACCGCGCACTGGGCAGAGGATGAGAACCGGCACACCGCCCGGCGCGAGCCGGTGCGGGCCCGTACGCGGAGCCACCCGCGGAAACACCCACAGGAACGTGCCCGGCGACGCGAGCGGGCCCGCGCCGGCCTGCGGACGGCACCGCCGGGGAGGTCCGCGCCGAGCCGGGGGCCCGGGATCCGCGCCCGTATGCGGGCAGCACAGCGGCGCCATCGCGTTTCAGGTCCACGATGGCGCCGCTGTGTGGGGGAAGCGCCCGAGCGATCTACTACGACGGGGGAATCGCTCAGGCACTGCGGGGGGTGGCGGAAATGGTCTGTGGTTCGACCAGCTGGTGGTCACGCTGGTCAAGATTGACGAAAATCATGTCGTACCGAATCGCGCAGCGTACGGGCTGCGGCGCCCCCCGGGGCTTCCTCAGACACCGGTAGGCACGGACGTCCTCGTCCTCCTCGCGGACGACGACCACGGGCTCGCCGAACAGGGTGACCATCAGCGAGTCGCCGCGATGAGGAATCGCCGTGACGAGATCGATGAAGTGCCATCCGGACCGGTAGGCCGAAGCCATCTCGCGCCGAAAGACCCTGTCGTCGGGCGGGACAGTCATGCGCCCAGGTCCACCGGCGGGTTCTCCCACGTGGGCTCACCCGGTACAGCCTGCACAGAGTGCGCCGGCTCGGTCTCCCAAGTGGGTTCACCGTTGGCGGCGACGACCGTGAAAGCAGTCGCAGCAACAGCAAGTGCGCAAAGTGTGCGAACCATCCTCTTCATGGACGATCTCCACCCCATTCTGATCACTATCCCTCCCCCCGCGTCTAAGACGATGGCCCACAGTTCACGCAACCACCAGCGACCACGGGCATCATGTTCCTGTAATTCAGGACCCTGAGGGGGTGACAAATGCAGTCAAATCAGGCTACTTCCGGGCACAGACACAGCCCCGGCGAACTGTGCGAAGCGGGTAAAAACCTTTACGCGGCAGCTCTGCGCTCCGGTCGGCTGTCCCGGTCGGACGCGGAAGCCGCGCCCTGCCTGCTCGATCTGGCCCTGCTGCACCCGGACCCGGACGATCCGCAGTGGCTGCGTCCGGTGCCCCCGGCGATCGCGCTCAACCAGCTCACGCACCCCATCGAGCGTGAGATCCAGGAGCGCCGGCAGATAGCCACCTCGCTGGCCGACACCTTCGAGCCGTTCATGAGCCTCACGGCTCTGGACCCCTCCACGACGCACGCCATCACCGTGCTCGAAGGACTGAGCCTCATCAACACCACGCTCGACCGCCTCACGGCCGAGTGCACCGAGGAACTGCTGACCGTCCAGCCCGGCAGCGGGCGCAGGCCCGACACGCTGGAGAAGGGGCTGGAGCGGGTGGCGCCGCTGCTCAACAACGGCGTCAAGATGCGCACGCTCTACCAGCACACCGCCCGCCACCACCCCTCCACGCTGGCCTTCGTGGAACACGTCGCGCCCTACGGCGCCGAGGTGCGGACTCTTGAGGAGATCATCGAACGGCTGATCATCATCGACCGGAAGGTCGCCCTGGTCCCGGCCCGCAGCGACCGCCAGATCGCCCTGGAGCTGCGCCACGAGGGCCTGGTGCAGTATCTCGTCGGTGTCTTCGAGCAGTTCTGGCTCCACGGGACGCCCTGGGACGACCAACTGTCCTACGCGCCCGAGCTGGACGGCATCACCAGCATCCAGCGGTCCATCGCCAAACTCCTGGTCGACGGCCACGTCGACGAGGCCATCGCGCGCCGGCTCGGCATGAACGTACGCACCTGCCGGGCGCACATCGCCAAGCTCAACACCACGCTCGGAAGCGGCAGCCGGGCGCAACTCGGCTATCTCATCGCCCAGTCGGGAATCCTGGACCAGGACCACTGACCCGTTACCCCCGTTCCGTCCGCCGCCCGGTCCGCGCACGACACCACGCCCCTGGACAGGGGCGTGGCCGCGCCGGGGGGTGAACGGCCGCGGCCCTCGGGCGCGTCGGGGATGCGTGCGCGGGGAGGTGTGCGCGGGGAGTCGACCACTCCCAGCCACCGGCAAGCGTCCCCCGGTAGTTAGACTCGCACCACCGCCATCTTCCTGCACTGCAGAAAAAGGGGGGTGCCCAAGTGGCAGGAACCGCACCAAAGTTGACCCATCCGCACAGCGAGCGGGAGCTGTGCGACGCGGCCGTGCCCCTCTACACGGAGGCGCTGCGCGAGGGTGGTGTCCGCCGCGACCGGCTGACCGCCGCGCCCTGCCTGCTGGACATGGCGCTGCTGCGTCCGGACCCGGACGATCCCCAGTGGCTGCGCGCGGTGCCCCCGTCGGCCGCCCTGGCCCATCTGCTGCTGCCCATCACACGGGAGATCCACGAACGCGTACGGCTCACGACCCTGCTGGCCGACTCCCTGGCACCACTGGCGGCCGTGCCGAGCGCCGACCCCAATCTCTCCATCACGGTCCTCGAAGGCGTCCCCCGCATCAAGTCGGCCCTCCGGGAGGCGTCGGCCGCCGCGACGTCGGAGATCCTCACGGCGCAGCCCGGCGGCAACCGTACGAAGGAAGCCATGGAACAGGGCCTCAGGAACTCCCTGGCGGCCATCGAGCGGGGCGCGCGGCTGCGCCACGTCTACCAGCACCCGGCGCGCTACAGCCCGCACCTCAAGGAGTATCTGACGCGGGTGCCGGCCGACCGGCTGGAGGTGCGCACCGTCGAGCAGACCGTCGAGCGGCTGATCATCATCGACCGTGAGGTGGCGCTCATCCCCGCCGACCCCGACCGGACGACGGCTCTGGAGATCCGGCACCCCGGTCTGGTGACCTATCTCGTCCAGGTCTACGACGTGCTGTGGGCGCAGGGCACCCCGCTGACGGAACAGCTCACGGCGCCCGCGCCGCGGGCCCCGGTCACCCAGGTCCAGCGCGGCATCGCCCGGCTCCTCGTCGAGGGCACCAGCGACGAGGTGGTGGCCCGCCGGATGGGCATCAGCGTCCGTACCTGCCGCTCCCACATCGCCAAGCTGATGCAGGCCCTCAACGCCTCCACGCGCACCCATCTGGGCGCCCTGCTGGCCCGGTCGGGCCTGGCCGACCCCCAGCCGCCCCAGCCTCCCGGAACCCCCTGAGGACGCCGACGGCGGCCGGGGCACGCGAAAGGCCCGCCGCCCACCGGGAGTTCCCGACGGACGACGGACCCGAACAGCTCAGTCGCCGGCTCGTGCCGGCCGATCCCCGAAGATCCGCCGGACAGTCCCTAGTCGGACGACAGCTTCGGCTTCGGGCGCCACACCACCAGCGCGCTGGTCTGCTGCACGTCCTGGTACGGCACCAGGTCCCGCCGGTACGACGCGTGGACCTGGGCCTCGCGCTGGCGCATCGCCGCCGCCGCGCCGTCCACCGCCGCGCCGAGTTCCGCCACGCGGGCCTGGAGCGCGGCGACCTGGTTCTCCAGTTCGATGATCCGCTTGATGCCGGCCAGATTGATACCCTCGTCCTGCGACAACTGCTGCACCTGGCGCAGCAGTTCGATGTCGCGTGCCGAGTAACGCCTGCCGCGGCCCGCCGTCCGGTCCGGCGAGACCAGACCCAACCGGTCGTACTGACGCAGGGTCTGCGGATGCAGCCCCGACAGCTGAGCCGCCACCGAGATGACGTACACCGGCGACTCGTCGGTCAGTTCGAAGGCCCGGTTGAACGATGACTGCGGTCGACGCCGCCCGACCCCGTCCATGGAGTCACGCTCCCTTCGCTGCCTGGAACAGCTCGTCCCGCGGGTTCTCCCCCGCGGTCGCCTTCCGGTAGGACTCCAGCGCGTCACGAGCCTCGGCACCGAGTTCCTTGGGAACGACCACCTCGACGGTGACGAGGAGATCGCCGCGACTGCCGTCCTTGCGTACGGCACCCTTCCCCCGGGCGCGCATCGTACGTCCGTTGGGGGTGCCCGCGGGCAGTTTCAGGGTGACCGGCGGACCGCCCAGCGTCGGGACCTTCACCTCGCCGCCGAGCGCCGCCTCCACGAAGGTGACCGGCACCGTGACGGTGAGGTTGTCGTCCTTGCGGCCGAAGACCGGGTGCGAGCCGACGTGGACCACCACGTACAGATCGCCCCCGGGACCGCCGCGCTCGCCCGGCGCGCCCTTGCCGCGCAGCCGGATCCGCTGGCCGTCGCTGACGCCCGCCGGGATGCGGACCTGCATGGTCCGCGAGGACCGGGCACGGCCGCTGCCCTTGCAGACGTCGCACGGGTCCTGGGCGATCAGCCCACGGCCCTTGCAGTCCACGCAGGGGTCGGTCAGCGAGAAGCCGCCGCCCGAGCCGCGCGACACCTGACCGGTGCCGACACAGGTCGGGCAGACCCTCGGTGAGCCGTTCTTGTCGCCGGTGCCCGAACACGCCTTGCAGGGGGCCTGGCTGGACATCCGGAGCGGGACCGTGGCCCCGTCGACCGCCTCGGTGAAGCTGAGCGTCACCTCGGACTCGATGTCCTGGCCCCGGCGCGGCTGCGTCCGCGTGCCGGTGCCGGGCCCGCCTCTGTTGAAGAGGCCGCCGAACACGTCCCCGAGTCCGCCGCCGAAGCCGCCCGCGCCGCCCTGGCCCTGGCCCTGCGGCCCGCCGCCCTGGGGGCCGCCTCCGAAGAGGTCCCCCAGGTCGAAGTTGAAGGACCCGCCGCCGGCGCCGGGGCCGGCCCGGAAGCCGCCCCCGTTGCCGAAGAGCGAGCGGGCCTCGTCGTACTCCTTGCGCCGCTTGGGGTCACCGAGGATGTCGTTCGCCTCGGAGATCTCCTTGAAGCGCTCCTCGGCCTTGACGTCGCCCTTGTTGGCGTCCGGGTGGAACTCGCGGGCGAGCTTCCGGTACGCCTTCTTGATCTCGGCCTCGGTGGCGTCCTTGGGGACGCCGAGAACCTTGTAGTAGTCCTTCTCCACGAAGTCCTTGGTACTCATTCCCGACGTCCCTCCTCACTGCCCGTCATGCGTACTGCCCGTCCGTGCCGCCACCGGGACCCGTGGGCCCCGGCACGTCAGCCCTCGTCCGGGCCACCGTTCTCCTCGTCCGTGTCCGGCTCGTCGGCGGTCTTCGCCTTCTCCCCGGGCTGGACCCCCGGCTGGGGCTCCGCCACGGCGACGCGCGCGGGCCTGATGGTCCGCTCGCCGAACCGGTACCCAGGCTGGAGGATCGCGACGCACGTGTCCTCGGTGACATCCGGCGCGTAGCTGTGCATCAGCGCCTCGTGGATGGTCGGGTCGAAGGGCTCGCCCTCCTTGCCGAACTGCTGGAGGCCCATCTTGGAGGCCACCGTCTCCAGCGACTCCGCCACCGACTTGAACCCGCCCACGAGCTCGGCGTGCTCCCGGGCGCGCCCGATGTCGTCCAGCACGGGCAGCAGCTCGGTCAGGAGGTTCGCGATGGCGATCTCCTTGACCGTGATGCGGTCCCGCTCGACCCGGCGGCGGTAGTTCTGGTACTCGGCCTGAAGCCGCTGGAGGTCGGCCGTGCGCTCACCGAGCGCCGTACGGACCTGGTCCAGCTGTGCGATCAGGGCGGTCTGTGTGGCGTCCTGCTGTACGTCCCCGGCCGGGGGGGCCGCCGGGCCCGGCTCCTTGGCGGAGTCCGGCTCGGCGGCCTTCGGCGCGGCGTCTTCGGGGGTGGCGCCGGAAGGGACGTCGGGCTTCTCCTCGAAGCCCGGAGTCTCCTCCGTCACGCGGCACCGTCCTTCTTGGGCTTCTCGTCGTCCACGATCTCGGCGTCCACGACGTCGTCCGCGCCGCCGGCCGGGCCGGCCTGCTCGGTGCCGGGCGCGTCGGTGGCGCCGTCGCCCTGGGTGTTCGCGTACATGGCCTGGCCGAGCTTCTGCGAGACCGCGGCGACCTTCTCGGTGGCCGTGCGGATCTCGGTGGTGTCCTCGCCCTTGAGCTTCTCCTTCAGCTCGGCGATGGACGTCTCCACCTCGGTCTTGACGTCGCCGGGGACCTTGTCCTCGTTGTCCTGGAGGAACTTCTCGGTCTGGTAGACGAGCTGTTCGGCCTGGTTGCGGGTCTCGGCGGCCTCGCGGCGGCGGTGGTCCTCGTCCGCGTACTTCTCGGCCTCTTCGCGCATCCGGTTGACCTCGTCCTTCGGCAGCGAGGAGCCGCCGGTGACGGTCATCTTCTGCTCCTTGCCGGTGCCGAGGTCCTTCGCGGCCACGTGCATGATGCCGTTGGCGTCGATGTCGAAGGCGACCTCGATCTGCGGCACACCGCGCGGGGCGGGCGGCAGACCGGTCAGCTCGAACATGCCGAGCTTCTTGTTGTACGCCGCGATCTCGCGCTCGCCCTGGTAGACCTGGATCTGCACCGACGGCTGGTTGTCCTCGGCCGTCGTGAAGATCTCGGAGCGCTTCGTCGGGATCGTCGTGTTGCGCTCGATCAGCTTGGTCATGATGCCGCCCTTGGTCTCGATACCGAGGGACAGCGGGGTGACGTCGAGCAGCAGGACGTCCTTGACCTCGCCCTTGAGGACACCGGCCTGGAGCGCGGCACCGATGGCCACGACCTCGTCCGGGTTGACGCCCTTGTTGGCGTCACGGCCGCCGGTGAGCTCCTTGACGATCTCGGCGACGGCGGGCATACGCGTGGAGCCGCCGACCAGGACCACGTGGTCGATCTCGGACAGCGCGATGCCGGCGTCCTTGATGACGTTGTGGAACGGGGTCTTGCAGCGCTCCAGCAGGTCGGCCGTCAGCTGCTGGAACTGCGAGCGCGTGAGCTTCTCGTCCAGGTGCAGCGGGCCTTCGGCGGACGCCGTGATGTACGGCAGGTTGATCGTGGTCTCGGTGGAGGACGACAGCTCGATCTTCGCCTTCTCCGCGGCCTCGCGGAGACGCTGGAGAGCCATCTTGTCCTTGGAGAGGTCCACGCCGTGGCCGTTGGCGAACTGCTTCACCAGGTGGTCGACGACGCGCTGGTCCCAGTCGTCACCACCGAGGTGGTTGTCACCGTTGGTGGCCTTCACCTCGACGACGCCGTCACCGATCTCCAGGAGCGACACGTCGAAGGTGCCGCCGCCGAGGTCGAAGACGAGGATCGTCTGGTCGTCCTTGTCGAGGCCGTACGCCAGCGCGGCGGCGGTCGGCTCGTTGACGATGCGCAGGACGTTGAGACCCGCGATCTCGCCGGCCTCCTTGGTGGCCTGGCGCTCGGAGTCGTTGAAGTAGGCCGGGACGGTGATGACCGCGTCCGTGACCTTCTCACCCAGGTAGGACTCGGCGTCGCGCTTCAGCTTCTGAAGGACGAACGCGGAGATCTGCTGCGGGTTGAAGTCCTTGCCGTCGAGGTTGATCTTCCAGTCGGTGCCCATGTGGCGCTTGACCGACCGGATGGTCCTGTCGACGTTCGTGACTGCCTGGCGCTTGGCGACCTCGCCGACGAGCACCTCGCCGTTCTTGGCGAAGGCGACGACGGACGGCGTGGTCCTGGCGCCCTCGGCGTTGGTGATGACGGTGGGCTCGCCGCCTTCGAGAACGCTGACGACGGAGTTAGTCGTGCCCAGGTCGATGCCGACCGCACGTGCCATTTCGATTCCTCCAGCTGACTTGAGTGGAACAGGCTCAAGCATGCACGACTGATCCTCACGCGTCAACAGACCTGAGTCGGACAGGCTCAACTATCGTGCTGTCCGATTCGGGTGCCTTATCCGGAACGCCTGCGGTTACCGCAGGTCCGCGCGCCTTCGGAACTTCGCCTCCGTACTGAGACACGATCGTCCGGCAGCTGAATCGCAAAAGTCATGATGCCGTACACAGTGACCCACAACGGTCGGGGGTAGCGCATGGTTCCGCGTCCGAGCCGGGGGGCCCTTACACGGCGCAGGGTCCTCACGAGGCGTGACAGCAACACCCGCGCCCGGAGCCAGGGCCACACGCGAAGCCGGAGCCGAAGCCGGAGCCGCACCGGCCCGGCGGACCGCGCGGGCGACGCGGCCCGCTCGGGCGACGCCGGTCGTACGGGCCGCGCCGGTCGCGCACTCGGCGCCGTCCGCCGGTCGGCCCTCCGCCGCGCGGCACACGCGCGTGGCCGCGCCCACCGCGCCCTCAGCCGCGCCCTCACCCGCGTCGCCGATCACCTTCTCGATCTCCTCGACCCCAAGCGCCTGCTGGACCTGACGCTCGGTTCGCTCCTGCTCGCCCTGACCGCGCCCCTGCTCACCGCCGTCGCGCTCGCCCTCGCGCTGTCCCCGCGGCACCCCGGCCGCGCCTTCACCCGCGAGCCCCGCGTCGGCCTCAACGGTCGCGCCCTCAGGGTCCGTTCGCTCGCCACCCGCCGCCACCGGCTCGACCTGCTGTCGCGCCTGCCCCACGTCGTACGGGGCGACCTGTCGCTCGTCGGCCCGGCCCCGCTCGCCCCCGGCGACCCGGGGGCCGCCGCGCCCTGGCGGCAGTCCGTACGGCCGGGCCTCACCGGCCTCGCCCAGCTGCGCCGCCACTCCCCCTGGCCCTGGGACGAGCCCGCGCTGCTCGACCAGCACTACGTGGAGCACCACTGGATCGGCCTGGACCTGGCGATCCTGCTCCGTACGCCGTGCGCGACGGGAGCCCCGCACCGTACGCACGCCGCCGCGCCCCGGATCCCCGCCCAGGGTCACCTCAGCGACACAGATCACGGGCCGCGCGGTTACAGTGCGGCGGGATAACTGGGTATCCTCAGCACAAACCGATTAAGTTACCGCTTAGTAGCAACTCTTACCGCTCAGTAGCACCACTTTTCAGAGACTTAGCAGCAGCACCTCTTAAGGAGGCGGTGGCCGCCACTGCCGGGGTGCCGCTCATCCCACCCTCGCAGGCCCGAGGAGCCCCCCATGCAACTCACCGCGATCATCGTGTCGCTGGTGCTGACCGTGGTCGGCGTCGCGCTCATCGCCCGAGCCGTCGCGCAGATCTACCGGTACGTGAAGCTCGGCGCACCCGTGCCCGCCGGCAGCCGCACCGACGACCCCCGGGCGCGCACGATCACCCTGGCCAGGGAGTTCCTCGGCCACACGCGGATGAACCGCTGGGGCGTCGTCGGCTTCGCGCACTGGTTCGTCGCCATCGGCTTCCTGACGCTCGGTCTGACGATCGTCAACGCGTACGGCCAGCTGTTCCGGGCCGACTGGATCATCCCGGGCATCGGCACGTTCCTGCCGTACGAGATCTACATCGAGTTCATCGCGCTCGCCACGACCGCCGGCATCCTCGTACTGATGGCGATCCGGCTGCTGAACCTGCCCTCGCGGGCCGGCCGCAAGTCGCGCTTCGCGGGTTCCACGGCCTGGCAGGCGTTCTTCGTCGAGTACGTGATCCTCACCATCGGCGTCGCGATCCTGGTCCTGCGCGGCCTGGAGGGCGCCCTGCACCACGTCGACGGCTACGAGGCGGCGTACTGGGTCTCGTACCCCCTGGTCGCGGCCTTCGACGGGCTCAGCCTCGGCACCCTCCAGAACCTCGTCTACCTCACCGCCATGATCAAGCTCGGTGTGACCATGGTCTGGGCCATCACCCTCGGCCTCAACACGACCATGGGCGTGGCCTGGCACCGCTTCCTCGCGTTCCCGAACATCTGGTTCAAGCGCGAGTCCGACGGCGGTACGGCCCTGGGCGCGCTGCGGCCGATGGTGTCGGGCGGCGAGGAGATCGACTTCGAGGACCCGGGCGACGACGACGTCTTCGGCGTCTCGCAGATCGAGCACTTCTCCTGGAAGGGCATCCTCGACTTCTCCACCTGCACCGAGTGCGGGCGCTGCCAGTCGCAGTGCCCCGCGTGGAACACCGGCAAGCCCCTGTCGCCCAAGCTCCTGATCATGTCGCTGCGCGACCACGCGCACGCCAAGGCGCCCTATCTGCTGGCCGGTGGCGGCAAGACGCCCGAGGGCGAGGAGAAGGCGTCCGCGGAGGCGCTGAAGGACGTGCCCGCCGCCGCCCTCGCGGAGGCCGAACGCCCGCTGATCGGGACGCTGGCCGAGAACGGCGTCATCGACCCGGACGTCCTGTGGTCCTGCACCACGTGCGGCGCGTGCGTCGAGCAGTGCCCCGTCGACATCGAGCACATCGACCACATCGTCGACATGCGCCGCTACCAGGTCATGATCGAGAGCGCGTTCCCGTCCGAGGCCGGGACGATGCTCAAGAACCTGGAGAAGAAGGGCAATCCCTGGGGCCTCCAGAAGAAGCAGCGCCTGGAGTGGACCAAGGAGGTCGCGTTCGAGGTGCCGGTCGTCGGCCGGGACGTCGAGGACCTCTCCGAGGTCGACTACCTGTACTGGGTGGGCTGCGCGGGCTCTCTCGAGGACCGCGCGAAGAAGACCACCAAGGCATTCGCGGAACTGCTGCACATCGCGGGTGTGAAGTTCGCGATCATGGGCGGCGACGAGAAGTGCACCGGCGACTCGGCCCGCCGCCTCGGCAACGAGCCGCTGTTCCAGCAGCTCGGCCAGGAGAACGTGGCGATGCTGAACATGGCCTTCGGCGAGACGCTTGACGACAGTGGCTCCGCCACGGGCTCCGACCCGGACACGAGGAAGCCGAAGTCCTCGAAGAAGATCGTCGCGACCTGCCCGCACTGCTTCAACACGATCGCCAACGAGTACCCCCAACTCGGCGGCGAGTACGAGGTCATCCACCACACACAGCTCCTCCAGCACCTGATCGACGAGGGGAAGCTGGTGCCGGTCACCCCGGTCGAGGGGCTGATCACCTATCACGACCCCTGCTACCTGGGCCGGCACAACAAGATCTACACACCGCCGCGCGAGATCATCGCGAAGGTGCCCGGCCTCCGTAACGAGGAGATGCACCGCCACAAGGAACGCGGCTTCTGCTGCGGCGCGGGCGGCGCGCGGATGTGGATGGAGGAGCGGATCGGCAAGCGCGTCAACAACGAGCGCGTGGACGAGGCCCTTTCGCTGAACCCGGACATCGTGTCGACGGCCTGCCCGTTCTGCCTGGTCATGCTCACCGACTCGGTGAACGGCAAGAAGAACGAGGGGAAGGCGAAGGAGTCGCTCCAGGTCGTGGACGTGGCGCAACTGCTGCTGGACTCCGTACGTACGCCCTCCGGCCCCGAGGACTCCCCGGAGCCCGCGGCCGAACCGGAACCGGAGCCGGCGGCGTAGCCCGCCTCCTGAAGAGGGCGCGGCCGGACCTGCCTCGGGGGCGGGTCCGGCCTTTCCCTTGCCGGTCCCGGCGGGCGCCTCCTGGGACGATCGGGCCGTGATCGCGATCGGTCTGTTTCCTTACCGCGACGCGCGAACTGGAGCATCATCTGAAGCACCATGTGGCGGCGAGTGCCATGTGCGACGAGTCGGAAGAAATGGGTGGGTGGGGGTCGTGCGCATACGCACCGGCGGCTACGGCGCGACGACGGCGGCACTGACCGGCGCCGGCCTCTGTACGGCGCTGGCCCTGCTGCTGACCGGTTGCGGCGGCTCCGACAGCGACGGCGGGCGGCCGGACGGCGGCGCCAAGAACGGTGACACGGCGCCCCGCTCCGGCGGCGCCTCCGTACCGAAGCGGCCCGTCCCGCGCGGCGACGGCAGCGAGGTCCCGTCCGACTTCAACGGCGACGGACACCGCGACCTCGTCCTGAACGACCTGGTCAAGGCACCCGACGCCATCCAGGGCGACGACGCGGGCATCGGCATCGTGTACGGCTCCGGCTCACCGCGCGGGATCGACCCCGCCGTACGCCAGACCCTCAGCCCCACCGCCAACGGCGCCGCCACCGACGGCGTCCTCCCGGCCGCCTTCGACGCGGTGGCCGCCTGCGACCTGGACGGGGACGGTTTCTCCGACCTGGTCGTCAGCACCGACCCTCCGTACGACGGCGTCGGCCGCCCGCCCGTCCCGCTCCAGCTCCTCTTCGGCGGCCCCGAGGGCATCAAGGGCAAGGCCGTCGTCCTGAAGATCCCCGAGAAGGCGCGGTACGGCGACGACTGGCCCGACCACCCGGTGTGCGGCGACTTCGACGGGGACGGCGAAACCGACCTCGCCGTCAGCGCCACCGAGGGGCGGGTCAGCCACCTCAGTGGCCCCTTCACGCGCGCGGGCGCGCCCGACGCCGCCGCGGCCCCCCTGCCGGGCGGCGGCCCCGTCCTGTACGCCCCCACCAAGGCCGACACCGACGGCGACGGCTACGACGACCTCGTCCACGCCCCCCGCACCCACGCACCCGGTCAGAAAGCCAAGGGCAAACTCCTGCTGGGCGGCCCGCGGGGACCCGGCGAGCCGGGCGGCACATACACCTTCAAGGCCGTCGCGCTCCCGCCCGCGCCGACACTGCCGGGCGCGGACGGCACCCCCACCACGGACCTGCTGGAGTCGTCGGACCTGACGGGCGACAAGCGCCCGGACATCGTGACCCGCACCCACCAGGCCGAGGAACGCGATCTCGTCGCGCTCCACCCGGCGGGGAAGGACGGCAAGCCGGCGGAGCGCCCGGTGATCAGCTTCAGCACGTCGATCTTCCTCAAGTAGCGTGACGGCCGAGGCCCACGGGACAGGTGTCGTCAGCCCCCCACTCGTGGTGCGGCAAGCCCCCCGGGGACCCCTTAAGGGATGTCACAGCTCGGCCGCAAAGGCTTGCCTGTCCGGGCCCTCCGGCCCTGCATCGGTCCACAGCGGGTACGTTCGGTGACGTGGCTGGATTCAGGATCGGACGCGGCCGGGACAACCGCACACGTCAGCAGCAACCGCAGCAGCAGCCGTACGGACGGCAGGCGGCACCCCCTCCTCAGTACGGAGGCGGACAGCCGGCGCCCCCGCACGGCAGACAGCCGCACCCTCCGCAGCAGCAGTGGCCCCCGGCGGGCGCCGGTCGACCCGGCCCCCAGCAGGGCGGTTACGGCTACCCCGGACCGGGTGGACACGGCGGTCAGCCCAGCGGGCACGGCGAGCCGGAGTACTTCGGCGACCCGTACAACCAGCAGCAGGGCGGCGGCGGTTCCCACGACCCGTACGCCAACAACCCCGGACACACGCAGCAGTTCAGCGTGGACGAGGACCACTACGGCGGCGGCGCGACGTACAACGCGGGCTCGGCACCCGCCGCCCCGACCGGCCCGCGCCTGCACTGGAAGCAGTTGCTGAGCGGCATCGTGCTGCGCCCGAACGCGACGTTCTGGCAGATGCGCGACTACCCGGTCTGGGGCCCGGCGCTGGTCGTCACGTTCCTCTACGGCCTGCTCGCGATCTTCGGCTTCGACGGGGCCCGCGACGAGGCCATAAACGCCACCCTCTCGACGGCGATCCCGTACACGCTCACGACGGGCGTGGCCTTCGTGGTCGGCGGCCTCATCCTGGGCGCGGTGACACACACCCTGGCCCGCCAGCTGGGCGGCGACGGAGCGTGGCAGCCGACGGTCGGCCTCTCCATGCTGATCATGTCGATCACGGACGCCCCTCGCCTGGTCTTCGCGCTCTTCCTCGGCGGCGAGAACTCCCTCGTACAGATGGTCGGCTGGGCCACCTGGGTCGGTGCGGGCGCGCTGTTCACGATGATGGTGAGCAAGTCGCACGACCTGCCGTGGCCGAAGGCGCTGGGCGCCTCGGCGATCCAGCTGATCGCGCTGCTGTCGCTGATCAAGCTGGGCACGATCTGACGTATCGACGCCGCGGGCCCGTCCTCCTTAGGGAGGACGGGCCCGCGGCGTTGAAAGGGCGTGGCTCCGGACCCGTGACCGGGCCTCTCAGACGTCCGGACCCTCAGGCGTCCGGCCCGTCCGGCCCGTCCGGCCCGTCCGGCCCGTCCGGCCCGTCCGGACCCTCAGACGTCCGGCCCCTGCCCGTCGCGGCGTACGACGGGCGGCTCGACGCTCCAGGGGAAGTTGATCCACCGGTCGGTGCGCCTCCAGACGTACTCGCACTTCACCAGCGACTGCGTCTTCTCGTAGATGACGGCGCTGCGGACCTCGGCGACACGGTCCGTACAGAAGTCGTGAACGAGCTTGAGGGTGCGCCCGGTGTCGGCGACGTCGTCGGCGATGAGGACCTTCTTGTCGGAGAAGTCCACGAGGTTCGGCACGGGAGCCAGCATGACCGGCATCTCCAAGGTCGTCCCGACCCCGGTGTAGAACTCCACGTTGACCAGATGAATGTTCTTGCAGTCGAGTGCGTAGGCCAACCCGCCGGCGACGAAGACCCCGCCACGGGCGATGCTCAGCACGATGTCGGGCTCGTACCCGTCGTCCGCGACGGTGTGCGCCAGTTCGCGTACGGCGACCCCGAAACGTTCGTACGTCAGGTTCTCCCGCAGGTCGCCCGCCCCCGTCATACCCGCGTCACACCTGCGTCCGGTGGAAGTTGAGATACGACCGGGAGGCGGTGGGCCCGCGCTGCCCCTGGTAGCGCGACCCGTAACGCTCGGAACCGTACGGGAACTCCGCCGGCGAGCTGAGCCGGAACAGACACAACTGCCCGATCTTCATACCGGGCCAGAGCTTGATGGGCAGGGTCGCGAGATTCGACAGCTCCAGCGTCACGTGCCCGGAGAAACCGGGGTCGATGAAACCGGCCGTGGAGTGGGTGACGAGCCCCAGCCGCCCCAGGCTCGACTTCCCCTCCAGCCGGGAGGCGATGTCGTCGGGCAGCGAGATGACCTCGTACGACGAGGCGAGCACGAACTCGCCGGGGTGCAGGATGAACGCCTCATCCCCCTCCGGCTCGACCCTGCGCGTCAGATCGGTCTGCTCGACGGCCGGGTCGATGTGCGGATACCGGTGGTTCTCGAACACACGGAAGAACCGGTCGAGCCGCACGTCGATGCTCGACGGCTGCACCATCGACTCGTCGTAGGGGTCGATACGTACGCGCCCGGAGTCGATCTCGGCCCGGATGTCCTTGTCAGAGAGAAGCACGCCCCGAGGATACGGGGAACGCGCGGACCCACCCCAACCCGGGCAACCCCGCGCGCCCCCGCCCATCGGCCCTCGTCAGCGCCGCACGGCCGCCACGGCCTTCACCGGCACGGCATGCCGCAACCGCGCACACCGCGGACACCGAATGAGCCGCCCGGGCCCGAGCCGCCCGGCGTCAAGCTGCTGCATCGGGAACGACGTAGTACTGAACACATGCCCTTCGGCACAGCGGACGACGGTGCGATCCATCAAGTCCATCAGGTCCCTTCCCCAAGAACGCGGACGAGCCCACACATTAGGGGATCAACGGGACGGCCAACCAAGCGGCACTCCGTACCCGGGCGGGGCCCGCCTCGGCACCGCCCGGGTACGGAGGCTACGCCCCAACTCCCGCGACCGCACGGCGGCCTCGAGCGAGGAGAGTCGACATTGGGGTAGAGTGCCCCCGGAAGCACCGCACACCACGGGCGCTCCAAGCGGGTGTAGTTTAATGGTAGAACATGAGCTTCCCAAGCTCAGAGCGCGAGTTCGATTCTCGTCACCCGCTCCACGACGAAGGCCCAAGTCAGCGACTTGGGCCTCCTTTGTTGTCTAGACCATTTCTTGTCCCGCCAGCCCTCCACCAGCCCTTTCTGCTGGCAGTAGCGCGGTTTCGGCGGCCTTCCGCGCGACGCGCGGGCCATTCCGCGCCGGACTTCTCGAATGGCGAGACGCATTTCCTGTGAACTGGGTCACGGGAGCGTGAGGCGTTGCGGCATTGCGAAGGCAATGCCGCTTCCTGCGAACTCCGCCCGGGGGCATGGAGCGGAGACAGGACCGCTGTTGCTGGCTAAGCGGTCCCGCCTCCGCCACGCCGCCTCGGGCGAGGCCGCCACGACCTCAGCCGGAGTGCTTCCGCGTCTCCGCCTGGGCCTGCTCGGCTGCTTCGCCGCGCTGCTGCCGGACTTCGGCGTCGATGCTCTTCGCGAGCTTCCCTCGTCTATCGCCACCTCGACGGACGCCTCTTCACAGCAGAAGAACAGGTCATCCTCAGTGACGCCACCGCCGAAGAACTCCAAGCCGTCGGCCTCCATGTCCACAACCCCGAAGCCGGAGTCGAAGCCGAAGCCGCCACGCGCGAGATGCTCGAACTCATAATCAAGTACGCCGTCTCCCACCACGAAGCCTTCGTCCCCTTCATGACCCACGAGGACCTGATGGAGTACGACCGATTGGCCTTGACCATCGGCGCGAACGCCGACAGGTACGCCCCGCACGAAGACTGAACGCACGGCAAGACGTCCCGTCGGGCATCACGTACCAAGCCTGAACGCCACGCCGCCCCGCTCAGGACGGAGAACAAGCAACCCCACGCGGGCCACCGCACGCACTGACGCAAGGCCCACGAACAGGACAGCGTGCAAGTCCTGGCGGGCTCTCACTCGGCAGCGGCCAAGTGGTGCCGGAACAGAGCGAAGCCGGGCCTCCCATCGGGAGGCCGGCTTCATAGCGTGGAAGTTCCAGCAGGCCCAGCTGAGTCGGCAGGGGCACACAGGAGCTGGTCCCATGTGTTCTCCGGCAGCACCCGGCGAATCACCGGTGCCGACGAGCTGAGCGAGGACGCGAACGCGGCGACCAGGCCGTGCGGCACGCTCGCGCTGAACGACGCAGCCCACAGATACGAGGCGCCCTCACTGGGTTCAGCCCACGCCTGCCAGGCCCTCGCCCCCGCATCATCCGCCTCGACCGTCAGGGCACGCGAGTCGGCGTCCTGGATAAGGGGCGGCACCTCGGCAAGGGCGAGGCGGGCGGTGAACGTGGGGTGCATCGCCGCCCCGTGAGGCTGGTCGGCATCGCGGAACCACCCGTGCGCGGTGACCGCGTCGAGAACTATCTCCGGACCGGCGGGCAAAGCCGTGGGCTGGCCACACCCGTCTACCGCCAAGAGAAAGTCGGCAATAACCTCGCCTGGGACATTGGGGGTGAAGTAGGCAGACCAGTCCGCGAGCGGACTACTCGCATCCGAACGGGCAGAAACCTGCCATGCGACCGGCAGCCCACCGAGATGAAACGGCTCGTCCGGCAGCACCCACTGAGCCCACCGCAAAGCGCGCGGACTGATGTGCAGCACGGTGCTGCGCAGCACCTGATGATCCTCCGGCAGCTCGTCGGGCTCACGCCGCCCGCGGACGACTGTCAGGCTCGTCCAGCCCAAGTCGGAAAGGCTGTCCGCGACGGCATCGTAGAGACGGCCGTCGTCGCCGGCCAGGTGCCGGGGGCCGACCCAGTACGCGGGAGACTCGCCGGTCGCGAGGGAAGGATCGAACGGGAAATGCGGATTCAGGAGCGCCTCCAAGGCCACGAGAGGGATCTTCAGAACGCCGATGGGAAGGAACGGAGCGCAAGACGCGTCAACAGGAGAGGCCCGGCAACGGGGTATCGATCCTGACCGGGCTGCCGCGCTACAGACCACCCGACCTGAGAATGCTCAGGCAAGGTCGTTTACGTTGACATGCGTTGCCCCGCATAGCCAGTCTTCCGTGAAGTTTTCCTGTCTGCCCCCGGCGAACTGGCCCCTGGGACCGCGCCCTCCAGGTTCCCGGACTCCGCCAGCCCCAGGCCCAGGGCATCCTGCACAACGTCATCGGCAGAGCCGACGAATCGCACAGCGGTGAAGGAGCGGAACACCTAGCGGTAGCGTCGTCGTTGAGGTCAACGGAGAGGAACCCCGCAGCATGCCGCAGCCCACGGACACCGCCCACCACCACACCCCACGCGGGCTCATCCTGGACTTCGCCGGGGTACTGACCGGTGATCCACGTCCCGTACACCGCGCCTGGTGCGAGTCGGAAGGGCTCCTCGCGGAAGCCTGGCGGGCGACCCTCAACGACGATCCCGAGGGCCGACGGCTGTACACGGCCCTGGAGATCGGCGAGATCGGCCAGGCCGAGTGGAACGAGGGAACCGCCGCCCTGCTCGGCACGCACGTGAACGCCGACAACCTGATGGGGCGAGCCTGGGCGAAAGTGCCAGCGGCCCAGCGGATGGCAGCGCTCGCCCGCGCCGCAAAGGATGCGGGGTACCGGCTGGCGCTCCTGTCGAACAGCTTCGGGCTGGAGCCGTTCAACCCGTACGAGCAGGCCGGCATTTGGAACCTGTTCGACGTCCACGTGATCTCGGAAGTGGTCGGTCTGGCGAAGCCGGACCCGGCCATCTACCAGCTCACCCTGGACCGCCTCGGCCTGCCGGGCCCGGCCTGCGTTTTCGTCGACGACCACCCGGTCAATCTTCCGCCCGCCGAGGCCCTTGGCATCACCACCGTCCTCGCGACCACAGAGGACCAGTCGGTCGCCGAGCTTGAGCGCCTGCTCGGTGTGAGCGCGGTCCTCCCGGTGTAGGCGTTTTCCAGACGCCCCCCAACTCCCTCTCCGCCAAAGGGTGCACGCATCCCTAGCGAAGTGGGTACGGTCCAAGCCTGACTTGATCGGCCCGGGGGGTCACTGCCATGCAATGGTCGGAATACACCACCGCCGAACGACTCAAGACCCTCCGCAGCGGGATGACGCAAGAGCAGCTCGCGGAGGCCGCCCAAGTATCCGTCGGTGTCGTACGGAAGCTGGAGCGCGGTGGCACCGCTTCGCTCCCCTCCCTGCTGGCCATCGCTTCCGCCCTCGGTACCGACATCGCCGTACTCCTCGGGCAGCAGGCACCGCGCCGCTCGATGGACCGTGACGAGCGGGCGGCCCTGCGTATCCTCTCGGCCGCCACGCATGACGCCGCGATCGGCATCCCCGCCGCCGCCGAGCCGGGCACCGTCGCCGAGCTCCGCACCGTCGTCAAGCGCGCGGACGCCGCCTATTGGGCAGGCCGGTACGCCGAACTCGGTACCGTGCTGGCCGCGTTGCTGCCGGAAGCCCGCGCGCGATACGACGCCGCCGGTAACGACGAGAAAGAAGCAGCAGCCGGCGTCCTGGCCGACGTCTTCCAGACAGCGGGTATGGCCGCCAACGTCTGGGGTTCGCGGGACCTCGCCTACGCCGCCCTCACCTACGGGCGACAGATCGCAGTCCAGGCCGGGGACGACCTGCGCGAGGCACATCTCGCCGCCACGACAGCGTGGGTGAACCTCCGTGACGGACGTACGGCGCAGGGTTTCGCCCTCGCCGCCGCCCAAGCCAACCGGATCGAGCCGAGGATGTCCGAGCACGACCCTGACCGGCTGTCCGTGTACGGGCAGTTGGTCACCAACGCAGCCGTGGCCGCCTCCAGGGGAGGGGCCTCTGCCGATACTGCGCGCGAGTACCTCTCCCAGGCCCACGCGGTCGGCGCCCGCCTCGGCGGTGAGTACGCACGCGGCGGCCCATGCCCAGCCGTACGGCCCGCTGTACGCCGCCACGCAGGCCATGAGCATCGCCGTCGCCCTGGGCGATACGGCGGGGGCGTTGCGGCTCATGGACACCATCAAGCTGGACGAGACGGTTCCCCTCGCGACGCGCGCCCGCTACGGACTCGATGTCGCCCTGACCCATGTGGAGTGCCGCCGGTGGGAGCGGGCGGCCGACACCCTGGAGGCGGTCTGCACCATGGCGCCGGGGTGGGTGCAGCACCAGATGTTGCCCGGAGTGATCATCTCGCGGCTGGCGGGTGTGTCCGTGGGCCGACTTCGCGGGCTCGCGCACGCGGCCGGCGTCCCGCTGGGCGTGCGCTGACCGCACACGACCACGACCCGTGGTAGTTCGGCGGTCAGGAGTTTGCCGACTGCCACGCTCCGTGGCAGTCGGCACGGCTGCGGGGGGCTCTACCTGTACGGGGCGTGACAGCCCGCCCCGTCCCCAACTTCCCCCGTAACCACGGCCCGTACCTGTTAGCGGGACAGCCTTCTCAGCACGCTTGGGGCATGCCGAACTCCCCGTCCGGCGGCCTCGGGCACGTCCCCGTCGCCGTCTACTCCTGCGCCGCCGAACCTCCCGCCGTACGCGAAGCTGAGCGTCGCGCTCGCAATCACGCCGATGCCCGCCACTGGCACGTCGCCGGGGTCTGGTCCGACGACGACCCCGCAGTGCCCCTGGACACCCGGTCGGGCTGGTCGGCCATCACGGGTGCCCTGTCGTCCGGCCTGGTCCGGGGCATCGTCGTTGCCGGAGCCGCACACGTCACCGACGATGCCGCCCAGTTCGCCGCGCTCGGCGTCGTCATCCGCGACCGTGGCGGGTTCCTGGCCGAGGCGACGAACAGCCCCTCCCGACACACGCCCGGCCAGCACGAGCGGCGCCGCATTCTCTTCGACGCGGCGGCCGGCTGGACGCCGTGGGGACGCCTCATCCCCGGAAGCGTCCAATGAGCGGCGTACGTGCGGAGGTCGGCGATCTCGTCCGGGACAGCACCGGCCGGCAGGCAGGCGATCGTGACCGACATCAGGCAGAAGCAGACCTGGGTCCTGCGTCGACCGGCGGGCGGCATGGCGCACCAGTGGGAGACAGACGACCCCGACTCCCTTCACGTGCTGGAGACCCGCGCGTCCCGGTCCGCACGCCGGCGGGACGCGCCTTGATCGACCGCCACAACCCATCCCCATCCCTGCCTCTGGAAGGCGAACCCGCTGTGTACGCATTCGGCTTGTGCCTCGACCAGCGCTACCTCGTCCCCGGACTGGCCGCCGTCACCGCCCTCGCCGACAGCCTCACTCCACGGGCTCGTCGGGATGTGGCGCTGCGCGTCCTCACCCTCGACCTGACTCCGTCCGAGGCTGTACTCCTCTCGCACCTCGCGCGACGGGCCGGATTCGGCTCATTCGACCTGGCCCACCGCTCCCCGCTCAATACCGCGCGGATGGCGGACGCCTCGTACATCAGCGTCACCACCTACCTGCGGTTCGAGTTCACCGCCGAGTTCGTCCGGCGCCCGTATGTGATCTACGTCGATGCCGACACTCTTGTCCGAGGCGACCTGAGCGCACCGCTGAACGAATTGCGCCCGGGTGAAGTGGGCGCTGTACCAGATGAGTTCGGTCCGTCGATCGGCGACAGTCACGCCCTGCCGGGTGTGGCAGAACGCTGGCCGCACCTGAAGGGCAGGCCGTACTACAACGCCGGTCTGCTGTGGGCCCACGTCGCCGACCTGCCCCGGGTACGTCGCGGAGTCGCTCACGCACTGGTTCGGCAACGTCGGCACATCCACCACAACGACCAGGACGCCCTGAACCTCTGGCTCCTCCATGCCGGCCGCGTTCGACCGGTCGGGCCCGGCTACAACCGCTTCGAGCTCGGCCGGTTCCTCGAACGCGGCAACTGGGCCCGTCGCGTTGTCGCCCGCTCTCCGCGCCCCGACGCCGCCGCACCCCTCGTCCACTTCGTGGGTCCCGAGAAGCCGTGGCAGGCCGCCTGCCCCCGCACCGAGGAAGTCCGGGAGTACCGCGCGCACCTGCGACACACCATGCGCCATGTCCGCGCCCTGGGCTCCGCCCACGCCGAGCAACCGGAGCTCCGATG